>NZ_JACJUO010000001.1:577500-787500 GCF_014397025.1 Ochrobactrum sp. Marseille-Q0166
CGCAGGGCCAGCATTGCGAAGCAATGCGTACGGCCCGTGAGCGAGAACTAAATATCTTTCTAGTTATCGTAATAAGGTATCTAACCTTGAATACATAGGGGTTAGAAGCGAACCTGGGGAACTGAAACATCTAAGTACCCAGAGGAAAGGACATCAAACGAGACTCCGCTAGTAGTGGCGAGCGAACGCGGACCAGGCCAGTGGCTTAATTGAGTAAAGTGGAACAATCTGGAAAGGTTGGCTAGAGTGGGTGATAGCCCCGTACACGTAATGCGAGATTAAGTCCTTGAGTAGGGCGGGACACGTGAAATCCTGTCTGAACATGGGTAGACCACTATCCAAGCCTAAGTACTCGTGCATGACCGATAGCGAACCAGTACCGTGAGGGAAAGGTGAAAAGCACCCCGACGAGGGGAGTGAAATAGTACCTGAAACCGAATGCCTACAAACAGTTGGAGCCCAAGATTTGTTCTGGGTGACAGCGTACCTTTTGTATAATGGGTCAGCGACTTAGTGTAACGAGCAAGCTTAAGCCGGTAGGTGTAGGCGTAGCGAAAGCGAGTCTGAACAGGGCGTTCAGTTCGTTGCATTAGACCCGAAACCAAGTGATCTAGCCATGAGCAGGTTGAAGGTACGGTAACACGTACTGGAGGACCGAACCCATATCTGTTGCAATAGATCGGGATGACTTGTGGCTAGGGGTGAAAGGCCAATCAAACTTGGAGATAGCTGGTTCTCCGCGAAATCTATTTAGGTAGAGCGTCCAGCGAATACCCCCGGGGGTAGAGCACTGAATGGGCTATGGGGACTCACCGTCTTACTGATCCTAATCAAACTCCGAATACCGGGGAGTACTACTGGGCAGACACACGGCGGGTGCTAACGTCCGTCGTGAAGAGGGCAACAACCCTGACCACCATCTAAGGTCCCTAAGTTATGGCTAAGTGGGAAAGGATGTGAGGATCCCAAAACAACCAGGATGTTGGCTTAGAAGCAGCCATCATTTAAAGAAAGCGTAACAGCTCACTGGTCTAAATAAGGGTCTTTGCGCCGAAAATGTACCGGGGCTAAAGCCATACACCGAAGCTGTGGATGCACGTATGTGCGTGGTAGCGGAGCGTTCCGTAAGCCTGTGAAGGGACAGTCGTGAGACATCCTGGAGGTATCGGAAGTGAGAATGCTGACATGAGTAACGATAAAGGGAGTGAGAGACTCCCTCGCCGAAAGTCCAAGGGTTCCTGCTTAAAGTTAATCTGAGCAGGGTTAGCCGGCCCCTAAGGCGAGGCCGAAAGGCGTAGTCGATGGGAACCACGTTAATATTCGTGGGCCTGCAGGTAGTGACGGATTGCGTGTGTTGTGAGGTCTTATTGGATTGATCTTGCAGCGAAGCGGTTCCAGGAAATAGCTCCTGCATATAGACCGTACCCTAAACCGACACTGGTGGACTGGTAGAGAATACCAAGGCGCTTGAGAGAACTGCGTTGAAGGAACTCGGCAAAATGCACGCGTAACTTCGGAAGAAGCGTGACCCTTCTTTAGGCAACTATTGGAGGGTGGCACAGACCAGGGGGTAGCGACTGTTTACCAAAAACACAGGGCTCTGCGAAGTCGCAAGACGACGTATAGGGTCTGACGCCTGCCCGGTGCTGGAAGGTTAAGAGGAGATGTGCAAGCATTGAATTGAAGCCCCAGTAAACGGCGGCCGTAACTATAACGGTCCTAAGGTAGCGAAATTCCTTGTCGGGTAAGTTCCGACCTGCACGAATGGCGTAACGACTTCCCCGCTGTCTCCAACGCAGACTCAGTGAAATTGAATTCCCCGTGAAGATGCGGGGTTCCTGCGGTTAGACGGAAAGACCCCGTGCACCTTTACTATAGCTTTACACTGGCATTCGTGTCGGCATGTGTAGGATAGGTGGTAGACTTTGAAGCCGTGGCGCCAGCCATGGTGGAGTCATCCTTGAAATACCACCCTTACCTATATGGATGTCTAACTGCGGCCCGTTATCCGGGTCCAGGACCGTGTATGGTGGGTAGTTTGACTGGGGCGGTCGCCTCCTAAAGAGTAACGGAGGCGCGCGATGGTAGGCTCAGAACGGTCGGAAATCGTTCGTCGAGTGCAATGGCATAAGCCTGCCTGACTGCAAGACTGACAAGTCGAGCAGAGACGAAAGTCGGTCATAGTGATCCGGTGGTCCCGCGTGGAAGGGCCATCGCTCAACGGATAAAAGGTACGCCGGGGATAACAGGCTGATGACCCCCAAGAGTCCATATCGACGGGGTTGTTTGGCACCTCGATGTCGACTCATCGCATCCTGGGGCTGGAGCAGGTCCCAAGGGTATGGCTGTTCGCCATTTAAAGCGGTACGTGAGTTGGGTTCAGAACGTCGTGAGACAGTTCGGTCCCTATCTGCCGTGGGTGTAGGAATATTGATAGGATCTGTCCCTAGTACGAGAGGACCGGGATGGACGTATCTCTGGTGGACCTGTTGTCGTGCCAACGGCATAGCAGGGTAGCTATATACGGACGGGATAACCGCTGAAGGCATCTAAGCGGGAAACCCACCTAAAAACGAGTATTCCCTATCAGAGCCGTGGAAGACTACCACGTTGATAGGCCGGGTGTGGAAGTGCGGCAACGCATGTAGCTTACCGGTACTAATAGCTCGATCGACTTGATCACTCCCATTTACAATATCCATCGAACGAAGTTCGATGTCTCTTTTGTCCTTGCGAAGTAAACTTCGAAGATGACAATAAGCATACGACTGTATGCCGCCGAATGTTCGGCGCGCCCGCGCAGCCATTCACAAAGTGAATGTGGCGTGAGCGAAAATAACAGCACGAAAGACAACAGCTTCTCATATTTGTGTTCTTCGCCGACCTGGTGGTTATGGCGGAGCGGCTGCACCCGATCCCATTCCGAACTCGGCCGTGAAACGCTCCAGCGCCAATGGTACTTTGTCTTAAGACACGGGAGAGTAGGTCGCTGCCAGGTCTGCTAAGCACACAAATCAATCCATCTTCTCATAATTACAAAACAGTCACAAAACGCGTAGTTCGCCAAAAATAACAAACCGGTTCATAATAAAAACCATGGCGCGGGGTGGAGCAGCCCGGTAGCTCGTCAGGCTCATAACCTGAAGGCCGCAGGTTCAAATCCTGCCCCCGCAACCAATTCCCCAGAACATAAAACAGATATTATCCCAGCCGCGAAGACTTCATCTTCAATGGCGATCGTAGCGCGTCGTCCTGCCCAACATAATCTGAAGGGTAAGGAGGATAAGTAAGCGAGTGAGTATCGATTACCCGACCAACGGGGCAATGCCTGACCCCGCAACCAACGATTCAGACAATCCCCTGTACGCCCTGTGCAGGGGTTTTTGTTTAGATATCTATCCGTCATCACTCGTTTGGGCCTTATGATGAACGTCGATCATACTGCCGAGCCGAAGACCTTGCTCCGCGAAAACGCATCATGCCGCGTCCGCCAAACAAAAAGGCTCTTAATGAAAAACGCCGGGTCTAAACACTAAAAACCCGGCGACAAGACGCCGCCGGGCTTTGTGCTTCTAAGCGATGAATTGCTCTGCTTGCACATACTGGATGCAAGCGGTGGAGCTTAGCTTCAGGTATTTTCTGGAACATGCGGAGGGTTCGGGGTCAGGGCGTTGGACGAAGGCGCTGCTTCTGCTGTCTGCGCCGTGGCCACAGCCGTGCCCTTCTGCTCAAACTTATCAACATGCATCGACTGGTTTTTGCGCCATCCGCCATGAAGATAGAGCGCGCTTGCCATAAGAAGGGTGGAAAGCATGGCGACGGGGAAACTCAGCCAAAGCGCATCCGCGCCAAGCCAATCGCGCATGCCCACGGCAACACCGAGCCGAACCGGATACATCGAAACAAACAGGATGATAAGCGGCCAGATAACCTGCCCATTCGCCCGTACGCTCCCAAACAGAACCATAGAAACGCCAAAGGCGATAAAGCCCCATGTTGCGATCTTGCCGATGTGCTGACCGATCGGAATGGCCGGGCTGTCAGAGCCCAAAAAAATCTGCATCGCCTGTTTGTCCGCAATGAGCAGCACCACAACCAGAATACCTGTCATAAGGATAGCGTAGAAGACACCAATGCGGGTGATACTGTTGACCCGATCCCATTTGCCTGCACCGATATTCTGCGCAGCCATTGCACTGACCGCTGCGCCTAGCGCCATGGCCGGCATCTGAACATAGGTCCATAATTGTTGTGTCGCGCCAAAGGCTGCAGTCGTATTGACTCCTTCCTGATTGACCAGCCGCATCATTGTCAGCATGGCACTCGAGACCACGATCATCTGAATGCCCATTGGAAGTCCTTTGCTGAAAATCAGCCTCAAGACCTTGAGATCCGGTACGAGAAGCCAAAGCTCCTGTCCTTTGAGACGTAATGGCAAATCCTTGCGATAGACATAGATGAGCATTGAGGCGAGGCTGATATAATTTGCTACGGCTGTGGCGAGTGCCGAGCCTGATATGCCCAGCGCGGGAATTGGGCCTATCCCAAGAATGAGCACTGGGTTAAGCGCAATATCGAGGATGACGGCAAGTCCCATGAATATGAGCGGAGTCATGGAATCGCCACTGCCGCGCAGAGCCATCATCAGAATTGTCTGCATGAGAATGGCAGGCATTGCGACGAAAGTGACTTGCAGGAAAGCGCGAGCCAGCGGTTCAATTGTATCGGGAGTACCGAGCAGGCCCAGGACATAGGGTGCGAGGAACCAGCCGACCACAGCCACGATAATGCTGACAGGAATAAAGGCCCCGAGCGTCGTACCTGTGATGGCGCGCGCTGTTTCGATATCCCGGCGCCCGAAGGACTGTCCGATCAGAATGGTCGAGGCCATGCCGAAGCCGAAGACAAATGCGGTCAGGAGAAACATCACCAGATTGCCGTTAGTTGTCGCCGCGAGAGCGTCTGTTCCCAGCAACTGGCCGATCCAGATTGTATCGATGGAGCCATTCGCCGATTGCAGGATTGACGAGCCGAGTGTTGGCAGGGCGAAAAGCAATAAGGCCTGATTGATGGGCGCAGTTGTAAGATCAATATTCTTTTTCATTCGGCCTCAATCTTGCGCACAACACTATTTCGCTGCAAAGCATACTGCATTTGAGCGCTTTTCCCAGCCTCACTTTTCAATTGAGCGTCGAACAGATTCACTCCGATCGGTACTCTTCTTTTCACCATAGGGCATTATTTTGTTGCACTGTGCCTGATCACTATTGCCATGGCGTTAAAAGCTGTTTAGATCGGTATGTTATGTTATTACATATCGAAACTTGCGATTAAAGAAGCACTTCGCATCACAGACGAGGAATTTTAAGATGCTTAAAACGCTTGCAAAACTGGCAGTCATTGGCATTTTTTCGGCTGCATTGCCAAGCAGTCAAGCGATTGCGCACGAAACATCAAAGACGGGCGATAAGTCGGCGCATGCACATAGCCACTCCCATAGTCACGACAATGACATTGCGCAGGGCTATTTCAAGAACAGTCAAATCAGGGATCGTTCTCTTTCTGATTGGGAAGGCGATTGGCAGTCCGTCTATCCATATCTGAAGGACGGCACACTTGAACCGGTGTTCGCTCACAAAGCAAAGCATGGTGATAAGACTGCCCAGCAGTACCATGACTATTACAACACTGGTTATAAGACGGATACGAACCGCATTGTCATTGATGGCGACAAGATTACTTTCCACGATAAGGAAAATCAGGCGTCCGGTATTTATGCAAGCGATGGTTATGAGATACTGAACTACGATAAAGGTAAACGGGGTGTGCGCTACGTATTTAAAAAAACGTCAGGAGATAGCTCTGCACCGCTTTATATTCAGTTCAGTGATCACAGTATAGCGCCTGAAAAAGCTTCGCATTACCATCTCTATTGGGGAAATGAACGCGCTGCTTTGCTGCAAGAGCTTGTGAATTGGCCGACCTATTATCCGTCATCGTTGTCGGGCAAGGAAATCGTTGAGGAAATGATTGCGCATTAAGTTTTGAGAGTATTCAGGTTTTTACAAACCTTTAGATTGCCACGATCTTCGCTTTTACAAAAACATCGTAACGGGTGCTTTTGCCAAGGATCTGATGGGAGGGTTTTCGCAGCCCTGCCATCGGTTCAGCACGTAATGGCCATTTGAGTACGACACGATTTTGTGCATGCTCTAATGCCACCTGCATCAGCTTCTCAGAATCTGCATCGGTGCCGACAATCTCGCGGATTTGACGCATCTCCTTTTTGACCAGCGCTGTATTGCCTCGCGGTGGATGCATGGGATCCACCAGAACGACTTTTGGTTTGAGGTCGGGAATGAGTAGGCTGGAATCGCCGTGTAACAGCGTCATGCGCGCTACGGTTTCCGCATATTGACCGCCTTCAGCTGCAGCGCGTGCCAGCCCTTCAGCGAGCAGATCATGCATTTTCTCTGATCGCTCTATCAGCGTTACCTTCGCCCCCAGTGAAGCGAGCAGAAAAGCGTCGCGGCCAAGGCCTGCTGTTGCGTCCACAATGTCTGGCGTAATGCCACCTGTGAGACCGGCTGCTTTTGCCAGAGCCTGTCCGCGTCCCTCACCAGAACGAAAGCGATGCCCGACGGCACCGCCGACAAAATCAACGATCAGTTCCGATGTGTCTATTTTCTGCGACATAGATAATTCCGAAACATAGCCATTGTTAGAATGGGCAAGGGGCTGTGAATTTCACATGACGACCATCCGGGTGACGGAAAGCGACTTCTTCTGCGTGAAGAAGCAAGCGGTCTGCCGAGGCAAGTGCATCCCCTTCGGCATAAAACGCATCGCCGAGAATAACATGTCCCAGCGCTTTCATATGAACGCGCAATTGATGCGTACGACCGGTCAGCGGAAACAATTGCATCCGTGTGCTGTTTTGATGACGTTGCAGCACTTGCCAGCGTGTCTGGGCGGGCTTGCCATTATCGGGATCCACCCGATGACGCGGTTTACTATCAGGATCAATCGCCAGTGGAAGATCGATCAGTCCCTCGTCGTGTTCCACCTGCCCCCAAACCTCTGCAATGTAGCGCTTCTCTGTCGTGCGCGCTTCAAACTGCGCAGCAATAGAGGCGTGGGCTTTACGATTGAGTGACATGAGCACGAGACCGGACGTGTCCTTGTCCAGACGATTGATCATCAATGCTTCTGGAAACTGTTTTTGGACGCGTGTGGCCAGGCTGTCAGAAAGCGCGGGATGACGTCCGGGGACGGATAACAGCCCGCTTGGCTTATCCAGAACCAGAATAGCCGTATCACGATGGATGATCGAAACATACGGCTCCAGCGGCGGGTTATAAACGGGAGAAACATCTGACAGCTCATTCATAAGGCCATCTAGCACAGTTTAGCTCTCTTCGAGAAGTCTCGAGACCTTTAAACCCTGCTGAGAATGAAGCGGCTCCTCAACTTTCATCGTGCCAATGGACGAGACTACTTAGGGCATTCAAAACCACTCTGAACGCAAAGAATCTGGAGGCGCTTGGCTTTGAGCGATTGGTTGAATTTACTCATTGAGATCAGCGTGGGCAATGCGCACCACAAACGTCGTCTTCGGATGGAAGAAGATCAAGTCTTTTAAATCTGATCTCGAAAGCCAGCTTAAGACGATCGTGGAGAGAAGCGCGCCGCTTGATCCGAATTAAGGTTTTGAGGTTATATGGCGGTTTCTCCCGCTTGCAGATTCAGTATTTGAGCTCTGTGACGATTGTAATGGTAATATTATCAATGTCTAAATCATGATGCAGATAGATAGCAAATCACGCAAGAATCTCATCTGACAGGTTGGTGGAGAAAATCTTTAGCGTGGTGCAATACAATGTTTATGGGCAGTATGATCCTCTGATTATTTCCATTGCTCCGGTATCAGGAGAGCCGGGACTTCAAAAGTTGCAAAATGCCATTCAACGCTCGATTTCTGATAATTGGGATCAAAACTATTCGTACGGCAAGTTAGGGTCAGGACCTATTGATTTTAGCTGAGGGGCGTGATTCAGGCTTTGCGAGAAGGAACCTGGCTGATGAGTAATTTGTTTTGGCTGACGGAAGCGCAAATGGCTCGTTTTCAGCCCTATTTCCCCAAGAGCCATGGCCGTCAGCGGTTGATGATCGACGCGTTCTGAGTAGCATCATCTTCGTAAACCGCAATGGCCTCAGATGGCGCGATGCACCGAAGGAATACGGTCCCTCCAAGACGCTTTATAACCGCTGGAAACGCTTGGGTGACGAGGGCATCTTTCCCATCAAGGATTGGCGGCGCGTTGCTACGCGTTACGACCAGTGCCCGATGGCCTTCTTCTCCGCTATTGCTCTCGCAGCAATCGTCATCTTCTGGCTTTGATCAACGAGTCCTGAACCTAGTTCACGCGTCCACTTCTCGGCTTCGTTCTCACTGTCGAACGATTTGCAGCGTGGCTTCATTCCACGTCTGCGAACCTGTGCCTGCCATCGGCCCCTGAGTTTCCAGCGCATGAATACTGGGATCCTGAAGCGCATTGCCTTGCGGCTGCTGATAAGGGGAGAGATCGTCAAAGAGTGAAATGGTAATAAGTTCGGCGCCGTATTCATGGCTGAATGGGTCAAGTTGGGCGCGTCTTTCTTTTTGGCTTCGCAGATCAATAATGCGACTTACCCCCAATCTCCTTTAGCGCGGAAATTCTGGACTTATCGACGTGTCCCATGTTTCCCGGCCGAAAAGTCTTTCGTCAGGCCAGATTGCCAAGCGTTGTGCGGCATCCGCCCAAGTCATGCAAATTGAAGTTATAGGAAACTTTAGCGTCGCGATCATTTATTGTCATGACCCCTTAGTCGGAATGGGGAGAAGCAACCAGATAGAGGGAGCTGATTGGCGTCGCAGCAGTCTTTTCGTGTTTAAAAAGCTGTAATTTTTCATTCCGCGGCTTAAGTTGACTTTCAGCGACTCACCTACCCGAGGTTATACCTATGCCGAGCACCATAGAAGCCGCGATAGATTGCGAAAAACAACTGCGCTTGGCAATGATTTCGGAAGATGTCGATGCCCTTGATGATCTCATTTGTGATGATTTGATTTTTACCGGACCCATCGGCAATGTTATGACAAAGCAAGACGACTTGGCGGCGCACCGCAGTCGAGTGCTATGCATTCACAGCCTTGACCTTTTTGAGACTCGTTTTCAGCCTGTTGAGAATATGGTTATTGCAACCGCAAAGGCAAATCTCACAGGCTTATTTGACGGAATGCCGATTTCTGGAGTGTTTGCCTATACAAGGCTATGGCGATCAGTGGAGAATGGATGGCGCGTTCAAGCTGGACATTGCTCACAGATAGGCGATATTTAAAGGCTCGTTTGTCCTGTGCGCCCGGAAGGTATTCTATCAGTCTGCCCGAAGAGTTGCTGATTGTTTGGTAGCGAGTTTAAAACCCGTCTGATCGATCCGTAAACGTGGCCCTTTATTGGAAAATATCCGCGAGCCGCTTAATTAACACCTCGCAAGATGTGAGGTAATTCGAGCATATTGTTGGTATTTACCAATAAAATGGCGGAGAGGGTGGGATTCGAACCCACGGTGGAGTTACCCCCACGCCGCATTTCGAGTGCGGTACTTTCGACCACTCAGCCACCTCTCCGCATTGTGCACCAAGGGTAAAGCAGTCTATAAAACCGCGCCGTTGATAAGCATCTAAAGCGAATGCTAAGTGTGTAGCGGCTCAATAACGAGCCAAATGCAATTAGACAAGACCTAATTTGCATTCTGTTGTGAAAATTCTTGACTTTTCTTTAGCTTCCAACCTATAAGCACCAGACTTCAGGCGTGGAGTAATCCGCGCCTATTGTTTTGATTACGAATTTCGGGTTTCCAGAGTTGTAATCAAGGGCATAAAGCCCGCTCACCAACCGACTGATAAAAAGACGGCCCATCACTTCGGCGCAAATGTCGTGGAAATGAGAGCCGGACCGAACAACCGAAAGGACAACAAATGTTCGCAGTCATTAAGACCGGTGGCAAGCAGTACCGCGTTGCCGCAAATGACCTGATCAAGATTGAAAAAGTTGCTGGCGAAGCTGGCGACATCGTAGAATTCGCAGAAGTTCTGCTGGTTGGCACGACGATCGGTGCTCCGACCGTAGCTGGCGCTCTCGTAACGGCTGAAGTCGTTGAGCAGGGCCGTGCACGCAAGGTTATCGCATTCAAGAAGCGTCGCCGTCAGAATTCGAAGCGCACCCGCGGTCATCGTCAGGAACAGACGACGATCCGTATCTCGGAGATCCTCACCGACGGCGCAAAGCCATCGAAGAAGGCCGCTGAGAAGAAGGCTCCTAAGGCAGACGCAGCTGAAGGCGAAGCCGCAAAGCCAAAGAAGGCAGCGCCTAAGAAGGCTGCAGCCAAGGCCGAGTCGGCTGAGTAAGTAGAAGAGATTAAAGGAGAAATCCAATGGCACACAAAAAAGCTGGTGGTTCGTCGCGTAACGGTCGCGATTCAGAGTCGAAGCGCCTGGGCGTGAAGAAGTTCGGCGGCGAAGCTGTCGTTTCTGGCAACATCATCGTGCGCCAACGCGGCACGAAGTGGCATCCGGGCGCCAATGTTGGCCTCGGTAAAGACCACACTATTTTTGCTACCACCAACGGTTCCGTTGCTTTCCGCACGAAAGCCAACGGTCGCACCTACGTATCGGTAAACCCGATCGCGGAAGCAGCAGAGTAAGCCGGGCACTCATAAATACCGGCGTCCCATTGGACCCGGTATATATGGCGACCAGCCTAAAGATCGAAGGGAAGATGGGACAACCATCTTCCCTTTTTGCATCTGGAGGACAGGCAAATGGTCGTCGAAGTTTTAGAAGAAGAATATTACGAGAGCTGTAGCGAGCGGGAGGCCAGTTATGCTGATCTCTCGCCTGGATTAGCAGATCAGTTAGATTGTCCCGTCCTTGTCACGGACCGGCTGGTGCTCCGCCCGCCGCACACCGAAGACGTGGATGCAATTTCCTATCTTGCCAATAACGCCCGCGTCTCCGCTATGCTCGCCCGTATGCCTCATCCATACACCCGCGAAAATGCAGTCGATTTTGTCGAGCGCGTCCGAAAAGGCGAGATGGGCAATTGCATCTATGCGATTACCCAAGCTGAAACTGGCATCTTCATGGGTTGTTGTGGCATCCATCCGCACAGCCATGGCGAAGGTCTGGAGATCGGCTATTGGCTGGGCGAGCCCTATTGGGGGCATGGCTTTGCCACGGAGGCGGCCCATGCATTGATCGACCTGGCTTTCCGGGCCACCGCAATCGAGCGTCTGCATGTTTCGTGCCACGCCAGCAACAGCGGTTCGCGCCGCGTGATTCATAAGTGCGGCTTCCAGTTTAGTAGCATGGGCATGGCGGATTCTCTTTCAGCCGGGAATGTCCCTGTCGAGCGTTATGTCCTCGACCGGCGGACCTGGATCGGCCTGAGAAGCTGGCAGTCATAATCAAAAAAAGGTCCTGCGTGCAAATCGCAGGACTGATAATCATTGGGGAATATAATGGACGATATTTACGCTGTTGCTCGGGAAAGGGTTGTTGTTCGCGCAGTGGATAAGGGAGACCTGCACCGGTTCCGCGCAATACGCCTGTCTGCATTGCAGCTTGCGCCGCAAACTTTCGGATCGACTTTTGAAGAAGAAAATGCCTATTCCGACAGCGTGTTTGCGCGTCGTCTGGAGCAGGTGAACGGCAATGTCATTTTCGGTGCCTTTGATGGTGAAAACCTGATGGGTATCGCTGGCTTTTTCCGCCATGAACGCAGGTCCGAGCGCCATCGTGGCACGCTGGTCAGTGTCTATGTTACACCGGAAGCGCGTGGCTTGCGACTTGGCAGGGCGCTTGTTGGGCAGATTATCGAACACGCGGCTGAGCACGTCGTGATACTGGATGCGAAAGTCGTGGCGACCAATGAGCCTGCGAAGCGCATCTATTATGAGCTTGGTTTCAAATCCTATGGTGTTGAACGCAAGTCGCTTTATGTGCAGGGTCAGTATCTGGATCAGGAACTGCTCTATATTGATTTCAGTGATCCTGAGTGGAAACTGAATTTAGGCTGAAAACCTTATGTTTCTGCTGTTTGCAGGACACGGGTTTTGCTGTAATTGCAAATCGGATTGCGCGCGATTGTGCGCGATCCCCAAGTTAAGACGCGCCAATCAAGTTCTTATGCGTCGCAAGAGGTAAGGTTCAATGAAATTTCTCGATCAGGCCAAGATTTATATCCGCTCCGGCAATGGCGGGGCGGGGGCCGTGTCGTTCCGCCGTGAGAAGTTTCTTGAATTCGGTGGCCCTGATGGCGGCGATGGCGGGCGCGGTGGCGATGTCTGGGTGGAAGCCGTCAATGGCCTCAATACGCTGATTGATTATCGCTATCAGCAACACTTCCGGGCCAAGACCGGTATGCATGGCATGGGCCGCAACATGACTGGCGGCAAGGGCGATGATGTCATTCTCAAAGTGCCGGTTGGTACGCAAATTTTTGAAGAAGATGATGAAACGCTGATCTGTGACATCACCGAAATTGGCCAGCGTTACCGTCTGGCCAAGGGTGGTAATGGCGGCTTTGGCAATCTGCATTTCACGACCTCGACCAATCGCGCGCCGCGTCGCGCCAATCCTGGTCAGGACGGCATTGAGCGTACACTTTGGCTGCGGCTCAAGCTGATTGCTGACGCTGGTCTGGTCGGCCTGCCGAATGCGGGTAAATCGACCTTTTTGGCAAGTGTGACGGCTGCAAAGCCCAAGATTGCCGATTATCCTTTTACGACGCTGCACCCCAACCTCGGTGTGGCACGCGTCGATGCGCGTGAATTCGTCATTGCCGATATTCCGGGCCTGATTGAGGGCGCCAGTGAAGGGATTGGTCTTGGCGATCGTTTCCTGGGTCATGTCGAGCGTACCCGCGTGCTTCTGCATCTGGTGTCGGCACAGGAAGAAGATGTTGCAAAGGCTTACACCGTCATTCGCGGTGAACTGGAGGCCTATGAACATGGCCTTGCGGACAAGACGGAAATCGTGGCGCTGTCGCAGATTGATACGCTTGATCCGGATGCACGCGAGGAAAAGGTGAAGGCGCTGAAGAAGGCTTGCGGGCGTGAGCCGCTGTTGCTTTCAGCTGTCAGCCATGAGGGTCTTAACGATGCGCTACGCCAGCTGGCGGCTGTTATTGATCATAGCCGTGCGCTTGAAGCTGGTACGGCTGAAGAAGAATAAGCATAGGGTTTTATTTGGTCGCGCATCTTGTCTGAAAACCGCTTCACACTTTTCGGGATGCGCTTGAGAATGCGGCGCAGGAAATGAAGATATGCTCAAACATCTTAAAGACTATCGCCGCATTGTTATCAAAATAGGTTCTGCCCTTCTGGTGGATCGCTCAACCGGACTCAAGCAAAACTGGCTTGAGAGCCTGGGTCAGGACATTGCGGCGCTTCATCATGCGGGCGTCGAAGTTCTGGTTGTTTCATCCGGTGCCATTGCGCTTGGACGTACTGTTCTTGGTTTGCCGAAAAAATCGCTGAAACTGGAAGAAAGTCAGGCGGCGGCAGCCGCCGGGCAAATTGCGCTCGCAAAAGCCTATGCCGATGTGCTTGGTGGCCATGGCATCAAGTCGGGTCAGATTCTCGTGACACTTTCGGATACGGAAGAGCGTCGCCGTTATCTCAATGCGCGCGCAACGATTGAAACGCTTCTGAAGCTCGGCGCCGTGCCGATCATTAATGAGAATGATACGGTTGCGACAACGGAAATCCGTTATGGCGATAATGATCGTCTGGCAGCCCGTGTTGCCACCATGATGGGGGCTGATCTTCTGATTCTGCTTTCGGATATTGATGGTCTTTACACGGCACCGCCGCATAAAGACCCGAATGCACAGTTTTTGCCGCTCGTTACAACAATCACACCTCAAATTGAGGCGATGGCGGGTGCCGCGGCATCAGAGCTTTCGCGCGGTGGCATGAAGACCAAGCTTGACGCGGGCAAGATAGCCAATGCGGCAGGCACTGCGATGATTATCACCTCCGGCACACGTATGGGGCCGCTTTCGGCTATTGATCGGGGGGAACGCGCGACATTGTTTGAACCAGCGCGTGCGCCGGTTAATGCGTGGAAGACCTGGATTTCCGGTAATCTCGAACCCGCTGGTCGTTTGAGTGTCGATGCCGGTGCAGCCAAGGCGCTGAAATCCGGCAAGTCGCTTTTGCCTGCGGGCGTGAAAGAGATTGTTGGTCAGTTTGAACGTGGCGATACGGTTGCAGTTCTCAACGAGGACGGCCGTGAAATCGCGCGCGGTCTGATTGCTTATGATGCGGAAGATGCGCGCAAAATTGCCGGGCACAAAAGCGATGAGATCGGTGCCATTCTTGGTTATGATGCGCGGGCTGCAATGATCCATCGCAATGATCTGGTAGTACGGGGTGTGACTACTGCCGAGACGGAACAAGCGTAAGGGGAAGAGGATGTTGAACAAAGTGGACGCCGGAACTGACATCGCAGCCATCATGGCAGAAGTTGGTCGTAAAGCCAGACAGGCAGCGGCTCCGCTTTCCATTGCTTCGCCTCAACAGAAAAACAAAGCCCTGCTTGATGCCGCAGATAATATTCTTGCAAGCAAAGATGCCATTCTGAGAGCCAACAAGCTCGATCTTGCCAATGCTGCAGAAAGCGGGATGGCCGCTTCGTTTGTTGATCGGCTGACACTCGATGACAGTCGTATTCAGGCGATTGCCGATGGTATTCGCGCTATTGCTGAATTGAATGACCCAGTCGGTGAAGTGATTGCCGAATGGGATCGTCCGAATGGTCTCCATATCGAGCGCGTTCGTACACCATTGGGCGTCATCGGTGTGATCTATGAAAGCCGTCCCAATGTGACCGCAGATGCTGGCGCGCTATGTCTTAAAGCTGGCAATGCGGTTATCCTGCGTGGCGGTTCAGATTCCGCGCATTCATCGGCTGCTATTCACAAGGCACTGGTCGCGGGACTGGAGGCAGCGCAATTGCCTGCAGACGCTATTCAGATTGTGCCAGTTACAGACCGTGCGGCAGTTGGCGAAATGCTCAAAGGTCTTAACGGGACGATTGACGTGATCGTGCCACGCGGCGGCAAAAGCCTCGTTGCGCGGGTGCAGTCAGAAGCCCGCGTGCCGGTTTTCGCGCATCTCGAAGGCATCTGTCATCTCTATATCGACAAGTCGGCAGATCTCGATATGGCGCGTGCGATTGCTGTGAACGCCAAAATGCGCCGCACCGGCATTTGTGGTGCAACCGAAACCTTGCTTGTGGATCGCGGAGTGGCTCAAACGCATCTGGTGCCGGTTCTTGAAGATCTCGCCGCCAAGGGTTGCGAAATTCGCGGCAGCGATGAAGTCATAGCGCTGTATGCGAGCGCTAAGCCTGCCACGGAAGAAGACTGGTCGACCGAATATCTTGACGCGATCATTTCGGTGGCGCTCGTTGATGGCGTCTCGGGCGCGATTGAGCATATCAACCGTTACTCCTCCCACCACACAGAAGCTGTTGTGGCTGAGGATGCGGATGTCGTTGCGCGCTTTTTCAACGAGATCGACTCGGCCATTCTGCTGCATAATGCATCGACGCAGTTTGCAGATGGTGGCGAGTTCGGCATGGGGGCGGAAATTGGAATTGCCACCGGCAAGATGCATGCGCGTGGTCCGGTTGGTGTCGAACAACTGACCTCTTTCAAATATCGTGTTCGTGGAAACGGACAGGTTAGAGGCTGATGCGGTTCGGCTTCGGGCTTTCCGCATTAAAGGCGAGTTATCCGAACGTCGATTCGCACTATTTGCGTATGCCTCATGTCGAAAAGGGCATGACGGTCGGCCTGTTTGGTGGCTCGTTCAACCCACCGCATGGTGGTCATGCGCTGGTCGCTGAAATCGCCATTCGGCGGCTGAAGCTTGACCAGCTCTGGTGGATGGTGACGCCTGGCAATCCGCTGAAGGATAGACGCGAACTTGCGCCGCTTGCTGAACGTCTGGGACTCAGTGAGCATGTCGCAAGTGACCCCCGCATCAAGGTGACGGCGCTGGAAGCCGCGTTTAACGTGCGTTACACAGCAGACACTCTGGCGTTGATCCGCAAGGCCAATCCCGGTGTGCATTTCGTCTGGGTTATGGGCGCGGACAATCTGGCTTCCTTCCATCGCTGGCAGCGCTGGCGGGAGATTGCGCAGAATTTCCCGATTGCAGTCATCGACAGGCCGGGTTCGACTTTGGCTTATTTGTCCTCACGGATGGCGCAAACATTTTCCGATAGTCGGCTAGATGAACATTACGCGCCGATCCTTGCACGGCGTAGACCTCCGGCCTGGACCTTCATTCACGGACCGCGATCCTCGCTTTCGTCGACGGCGCTCCGTAAACAGAAATTGAAAAAGTGAATGAGCTTAACAAGCCAAAACTCTTGAAAGAATACAGGGACTCTGCCTATCTTAGGTTTGTACGGTGCTTATGAATGCCGTATTGCGTTGTTCTTGTCGGAAAGGAACTACACTGAGAACAGCAATTGAGAAGAAGGCTCAACACGCGCCTTCATCGGTCGGGATGAACGAAACAGCTTTCGTGTCCCAGACCTTCGACGCGGCTTTGGCCAGTCTCGAAAACTCCAAAGCAGAATCCATTATCCCCATAGACATCCGTGGAAGATCTTCGATCGGCGATTATATGATCGTCGCATCTGGTCGTTCGCATCGTCATGTGACGGCTGTCGCTGATCATCTTTTGCAGGCCCTTCGTGAAATGGGCTGCAAGGATATGCGGGTCGAAGGACTCGAGGGCGGTGATTGGGTTCTCATCGATACAGGCGATATCGTCATCCATATTTTCCGTCCGGAAATTCGTGATTTCTACAATCTGGAAAAAATCTGGATCAACGACGATTTCGAAGATCAGCGCGCATCGGGTACGGTGCACTGATTTGAGCGCATCCCGAAAAGTGTGAAACGGTTTTCGGATAGAGATGCGTGTTAAAAGAAAGAGTTAGAGCGCCGATTTGATCGAAATGCGCTCTAGGTCGTTATGAGGACGCGATGCGTGTGAGTGTTATGGCCGTGGGCCGGATGAAAGCCGGCCCCGAGCGGGAGTTGGTTGAGCGTTATTTCGACCGTTTTTCCAAGGCGGGGCCGCCGCTTGGGCTTGAATTCGCCGGTGTGAGCGAAATCCCCGAAAGTCGCGGACAGACGGTTGAACTGCGCAAGGCCGAAGAAGCACAGCGCATCAATGAAGCACTCGATAATGGTGCTGCCCTTATCCTGCTCGACGAGCGCGGCAAGGCGATCGGCTCGGAAGCATTTGCCGAACGCATCGGTCGTATGCGTG
This sequence comes from Ochrobactrum sp. Marseille-Q0166, assembly GCF_014397025.1. Taxonomy (NCBI): domain Bacteria; kingdom Pseudomonadati; phylum Pseudomonadota; class Alphaproteobacteria; order Hyphomicrobiales; family Brucellaceae; genus Ochrobactrum; species Ochrobactrum sp. Marseille-Q0166. The sequence continues at coordinate 594,901 of NZ_JACJUO010000001.1, forward strand.
ATGATGGCAAGCGCCATCTGATTGTCGCCATTGGTGGCCCGGATGGGCACGATCCTGCTTTGCGTTCGCGCGCCGATCTGGTTCTCGCTTTGGGGGAGCTGACATGGCCGCATCAGATTGCCCGTATATTGATTGCTGAGCAATTATATCGGGCTGCAACAATTCTTGCAGGACATCCCTATCATCGTTCCTAATTATTTCATGCTCTTCTAATAGTTGATGTGCGGGTCAGGTTTTGTAACTGCCTTGTGAATCATTTGAAGAATTGCATGTCGCTTTCATCGACGAATAAAACGCTTCCGCAGATCGCATTTGTGACCGATCGTGGTTTTCTCAAGCCAACGCTGGTGGCGATGTGGGGCGTTCTGCGCCACTTGTCTCTCCCGGGTATTATCCATTTCTGGGGCGATGGATTAAGCGGTGAGGATTGGGAAGCGGTGCATCGGGTCGCTTCCAAAAACCCCGCAGTCACGCTGAATTGCCTTGCTCTTACCCAGGATGATTTAGACGGGGCAAAAGGGCCAACGGCCTATATCTCTGCCGCATCAATGGGGCGTCTGCATATTCCGACCAGAATTTCAGGTCGCGTTCTGTACATTGATGGCGATACACAGGTCGTAGGCGATGTTGCCCCACTTTTCGCGCTTAATCTCAATGGTTGCCCGATTGGTGCGGTGCGCGATTGCGTTGTGGCGAAATGGTCTGCACGCAGCCTCAAGGTGCGCGAAAAATGTATGCCCCGTGTCCGTGAGCTACAGGGGGTGATGCAGCAAAGCGATATATCGCGCTACTTTAACTCCGGTGTTCTTCTGCTTGAAACCGATGTTATCCGCGCGGAGCCTGAACTGCACCGGGCCATGCATGATCTGGTTCGTGCTTCTGCCTGCCCGCTGGGCGATCAGGACCATCTCAACAATGTTTTTCGGGATCGCGTGCATCTGCTCAACCCGGCTTATAATTCGTCGTGGCGGCAGGCTGAGCGGCAGCGGCGCCACATCGCCCGGCTTGGGGGCGACGTTGAAGAAAGCAAATCCGTGCCAGACATCATCGTGCACTTCCATGGTCCAGAAAAGCCATGGAAGCACCCACGCCGCGACCTCTGGAAACACCGCGCGCGGGCAGTCTGGCGCTATCGGCGTGAATTGCACGAATATGTGCAGAGCTATCCTGATTTGGCGCCGTGACAGCATATTCAATTCTCTGAAATGACCAAAGAGAAAATGGCCGCAGCGTAATTTCACAGATTGCCTATGGCTAACAATTCCTTAATGCTCTGCGGCTAGTTTTGGCCTTGTTTCTTTCTGATATAGCGCGCCATGAGTCCTTTTCGCCTTTCAAAAAAGCCTTTGCTGCCTGCCTTGGTGCGGGTCGGCTTTGTTGCGGCTGCGCTTATGTCAGGCGCAATGCCGGCTTTTGCGCAAGAAGGAATCCAGCAGCAGCGTGACAAGGCAGCAAGTGAATATGAGCAGCTCAGCACCCAACTCTCGGTATCAAGCGACAAGCTGAAGCAGCTCGAAGACGAGGTAGCCAATCTAAAGAAAGATCAGGCAACGATTACGGCAGCGCTTATTCAGTCTGCAAAGACGGACAAGAAGCTGCAGCAGGACATTTCTGATAGTGCCGACAAGCTCGTTTCCTTGCGCGAACAGGAAGATGGAATTCGTACCTCCTTGCGTGCACGGCGCAGCGTTCTGGCAGAGGTGTTGGCTGCGTTGCAGCGCATGGGCCTGAACCCGCCGCCAGCTATTCTTGTGCGCCCGGACGATGCATTGGCATCGGTGCGCAGTGCGGTGTTGCTTGGTGCGGTGGTGCCGGAAATGCGTGGGCAGGTTGAAGAACTGACCGGCGATCTGAAAGATATGCAGCGTGTGACCTCTTCTATCGAGCAGGAGCAGGAAAAACTCAAGGCAACACGCACGGCACAGGCCGAAGAACAAAAGCGTCAATCACTTCTTCTTGAAGAAAAGAAGAAATTGCAGGTTCAATCCGAGCAGGAAATCGTGGCAGAGCGTAAGCGTTCGGAAGAACTCGCCGACCGGGCCGGAAGCCTTAAAGAACTGATTGATGGACTCGATAAGCAGATGGCGGGTATCCGCGATGCTGCTGAAGCTGCACGTACAGCGGAAACAGAGCGTTTGGCAAAGGCGCAAGAAAAGGCCGGAGAATCAACGCCTGAAGAGAACCGTCTTCACGCGCAGATCGATTTTGCGTCGTTGCAGGGACGGTTGATCCTGCCTGCCGCTGGAAAAATGATTCGCCATTTTGCACAAAAGGATGGCGTTGGTGGCAACATGATGGGGCAGGTTTTAGAAACCTTGCCTGCTGCCACGATTACGTCACCTTCTGACGGTGTGGTACTATATGCAGGAACATTCCGATCTTATGGCCAGCTCTTGATCCTCGATGCTGGCGGTGGATATCATATCGTGATGGCTGGAATGGGTCGAATCGATGTGGCTCAGGGGCAGTTCGTGCTGGCGGGTGAACCTGTTGGTGCAATGGGTGAAAAACTTCTCGCAAGTGTGGCACCGATAGAGGTGGGCAATGGTGCGCCATTGCTCTACATTGAGTTTCGAAAAGATGGAAAACCCGTTGATCCGGCCCCTTGGTGGACCGAACGGCTTTCTGGAAGGACACAAAATGATACGTAAACTGTCGCTGCTGTTCGCCGGAGCGCTGTTAGGGGCGTCAGCCATGGTGATGGTTCAGGGCGCACCCGCTTCTACGGCTTTCGCCGCAGCGGGGAAAGACAGCGACGTCTATAAGGACCTGGCTCTCTTCGGAGATATTTTCGAGCGTGTGCGTCAGCAATATGTGACGCCGCCCGATGATAAAAAGCTGACCGAAAGCGCTATAAACGGCATGTTGACGTCGCTTGATCCGCACTCGTCTTACCTCAACCCGGAAGCGGCGCAGGATATGCGGGTGCAGACCAAGGGTGAATTTGGCGGCCTTGGCATCGAAGTGACCATGGACAATGATCTGGTGAAAGTCATCGCGCCAATCGACGATACGCCAGCCTCTAAAGCTGGGGTTCTCGCAGGCGATTTGATCAGCAAGATCGATGGTCAGGAAGTTCGTGGTCTCAGCCTCAGTGATGCTGTTGAGAAGATGCGTGGTGAAGTTGGTTCGCCGATTGAGTTGACACTCATTCGCGAAGGCGCTGAAAAGCCGATTACGCTCAAGATCGACCGTGCAGTCATCAAGGTGAAGGCTGTTCGTTCGCGTGTCGAAAATGATGTTGGCTATCTGCGTGTTATTTCCTTTACCGAACAGACATCCGATGATCTCAAGAAGGCGATCAAAGATATTCAGGAAAAGCTTCCGGGCGACAAGCTCAAGGGCTATATTCTTGATCTTCGCCTCAACCCGGGTGGTCTGCTCGATCAGGCTGTCGCTGTTTCTGATACCTTCCTCGACAAGGGAGAAATCGTTTCGACCCGTGGTCGTGATCCGCAGGATGTGACGCGCTTCGATGCGCGCAAGGGTGATCTGGCTGATGGCAAGCCGGTGATCGTTCTCATCAATGGTGGTTCGGCCAGTGCTTCGGAAATCGTAGCTGGTGCGCTGCAGGATCATCGCCGCGCAACCGTTCTTGGCACGCAGTCCTTCGGCAAGGGCTCTGTTCAGACGATTATCCCGCTTGGCGAAAATGGCTCACTGCGTCTGACGACGGCACTCTATTACACGCCCTCGGGGAAGTCGATCCAGGGCAAAGGTATTACGCCAGACATCAAGGTTGAACAGCCGCTGCCAGCTGAAATGCTCGGTCAGGATGTTGTTCGTGGAGAATCGGAGCTGAAGGGACACATCAAAGGCAATCAGGAAGATGATCAGGGATCAGGTTCCGCAGCTTATGTGCCACTTGAGGCCAAGGATGATGTGCAGCTCAATGAAGCACTCAAGCTTCTTCGTGGCGAAGTTGCGAATGCTGCCTTCCCGCCGGATGTCAAAAAAGGCGTTCTGAATTAATTGCCTTTGAAGGCGAATGAAACAACAAACGCGGGAGTTCAAACTTCCGCGTTTTCTTTTGTCGCAGTTCAATAATATTGAAACTGTATGTTCCGCCGCATATCAATTGCTGCGCAAATAGCCATTTCACGGAGATATCATGTCGAAACACAAAGGCCCTGTTGATCCGGAAAGCTTGCCTTATCGCCCTTGCGTGGGGTTGATGGTTCTCAACAAGGCCGGTCTGGTCTGGGCGGGGCGCCGCATTGTTATCCCCGGTGATGAAATGGATGGTGCAACGCAGCTCTGGCAGATGCCGCAGGGTGGTATCGACAAGGGTGAGGATCCGGCAGTTGCATCGCTGCGTGAGCTTTACGAGGAAACCGGCATGACGTCGGTGTCGCTGCTTGAAGAAGCGCCGAACTGGATCAATTATGATCTGCCGGCACATCTCGTCGGGCAGGCCCTCAAGGGTAAATATCGCGGGCAGACCCAGAAATGGTTCGCCTATCGCTTTGAAGGTGATGAGAGCGAGATTGCAATCAATCCGCCGCCCGGTGGTCATACAGCGGAGTTTGAGGAATGGGCGTGGAAGCCAATGCAGGAGCTACCTGAATTGATCGTGCCGTTCAAGCGCAAGGTTTACGAAGAGGTCGTGAGCGCTTTCCGCCATCTCGCTCCCTAGTTTACAAGCCTCTTGCCTGTCGGGCCGACTCATAGTCAACTCGTCCGAGATATGTCGCGGACGTGTGCTGAGAGGGAGAATTGCTTATGGACGGTATGAGTCTTATTGTCTTTCTGTTTGTGGGGCTGATTGCAGGCTGGCTGGCAGGCAAAGTGGTGCAGGGCGGTGGTTTCGGCATCATCGGCAATATTATTGTCGGCGTGATCGGTGCCTTCTTTGCCGGTTGGTTACTGCCTCGTCTCGGCTTCTCGGTTGGCGGTGGCGTGGTTGCCTCAATCGTCAATGCCTTTATCGGCGCCGCTATCCTTTTGATAATCCTGCGGATCGTCAAACGCGTCTGATGATTTTGGATTATTTCGGCCGGATTGCGCGATCCACCAATCATAATAATGGCCCGGTTTTAAGGACCGGCCAGCATCTTTCAAAGCTTGAGAAGAATGACACCGAATTCGAAGCTATCGCTTGGCTTGGTTCTGACGGCATCCGCTGGTTTCGTTGATGCAATTGCCTTCCTGCAACTGGGCGGTTTCTTTGCATCTTTCATGAGTGGCAACACCACGCAACTTGGGACTGCGATTGCCGGGCAGCCGGGCGTGCAGGGCGAGGTTCTGATCTGGTTTCCCGCTATCTTGATTGTCCTGTTTTTCGTGGGCGCTTTCTTTGGAACACTTGTCGTTCGTGCTTACGGTCGTGCGGGTAGTCTTTATGTGATGGCCAGTGTGGTGGCGATTTTGTTGTTGGTTGGCGTCCTGCGGCGCGAAGGCGCAATGTTTATCCAGCCGGTCCTGCTGCTTGCCGCCGCAATGGGTGCGCAAAACGCGGCCGTACAACCGATTGGCGCTGCGCGTCTGGGTGTAACTTACGTAACCGGCACGCTCTTTAATGCCGCTGCCGATCTTGCCTGTTCTCTGCGCGGTGAAACACCAAAGTGGCGGTGGTTGCAGCATGTCGCAGTTTGGCTGGCCTTGATGCTTGGCGCTGTGGGCGGTGGCCTCGGCCATTATTTTATTGGTCTTGATGCCTTGTTCGTACCAGCCGCTATGATTGTCGGGGCCATGGTTGTTTATATGAAGGTTAGCTAAACAGCGATTTTTCACTTTCAACCAGCTGCGAAATCAACGCTGAGACGGCTGTCACGCGGCGGAGTGTGCGTGCGGATTCATGGTAGGTCAGCCAATAGGCGCGGCGAATGGTGCGATCGGGAAAAAGCGGGACGAGGTCGGGGTCAGCGCGTGCGATGAACGCATGGAGAATACCGATACCAGCACCGGCCCGCACCGCCTCCACCTGACCCAGTGCACTCGACACTTCAAAATCCGGTTTCCAGTCGCGGCTGATCTCTGCGGCATAGGCAAGCGATGGATTGACCACGAGGTCTTCAACATAGCCGATCAGCCTGTGGCCGCTCAGTTCTTCGATCGATTGTGGTGCGCCATGTTCCTCAAGGTAACTGCGATGCGCATAAAGACCGAGCGTATAATCTACCAGCCTGCGGGCGATCAGCCTCCCTTGCTCGGGACGTTCCACAGTAATGGCAATATCCGCTTCGCGCCGTGACAGCGAAAACGAGCGCGGCACAGGCACCAGCTGAATGGTGAGATCAGGATATTGTTGCGTGAGACGTGCAAGCCGGGGGGTGAGAAAATTCACACCGAAGCCATCGGGTGCGCCGATACGCACTGTGCCGGATACGGCAACATCGGCATTGCCCACCTGCGCACGGGCCGAAAGCATTTCCGCTTCCATACGTTCTGCTGCTAGAAGAAACTCTTCGCCGGCCTGCGTCAATGTCGAACCATTGGTGCGTCGCGTCAGAAGCGTTGTCGAGAGCGCTGTTTCAAGGGCAGTGAGACGGCGTGCAACCGTGGTGTGGTTGATGCCTAATCTTTTGGCCGCGCCCAGAATTTGTCCCGAGCGCGCAACAGCCAGAAATATCCGAATATCATCCCAGTTCATGGCAATTCTCTCCGCGTGATCTTGTACTATAAAAAATGCACAACGGATACGCTTTTCAGCGCCTTGCAATAACGAATTTGCAGAGTCAGGATGGGCTACAAGAAGACGGCTTTTGACGCCGCCTTAAGGAACAACATAAGGGAGGCGTTTTGATGCGCACAGTAGGTCATTTCATCGGCGGCAAGCATGTAGCTGGCAAAAGCGGTCGTACGGCTGATATTTATCAGCCGCTTGACGGCACGGTGCAAGGCACTGTGGCGCTGGCCACAAAAGATGAGGTCCGTGCCGCGGTTGAAAATGCAAAGGCGGCTCAGCCAGCATGGGCTGCAACCAATCCGCAGCGCCGCGTTCGCATTCTGCGCAAATTCCTTGAACTGGTTGAGGCTGAATATGACAGCCTTGCAGAACTGCTGGCGCGTGAGCACGGAAAGACGATCGCTGACGCCAAGGGCGACATTCAGCGCGGTCTGGAAGTGGTGGAAGTCTGCCTTGGTTCCGCTCATATGTTGAAGGGCGAATTCACCGACAATGCAGGCACCGGCATCGACACCTATTCGATGCGCCAGCCACTCGGCGTTGTTGCCGGTATTACGCCGTTCAACTTTCCTGCCATGATTCCGCTCTGGAAAGCTGGCCCGGCAATTGCCTGCGGCAATGCCTTCGTGCTGAAGCCATCCGAACGCGATCCGGGCGTACCGATGCGTCTTGCCGAACTGTTCATGGAAGCAGGCCTTCCGGCTGGCATTTTCAACGTTGTCAACGGCGACAAGGATGCGGTTGATGCGCTGCTCGACGATAAGGATGTACAGGCAATCGGCTTTGTCGGCTCGACACCAATTGCCCAATATATCTACGGTCGTGGCTGCTCGAACGGCAAGCGCGTCCAGTGTTTCGGTGGTGCCAAGAACCACATGCTGATTATGCCGGATGCGGATATGGATCAGACCGTGGATGCGCTGATCGGTGCCGGTTACGGTTCGGCTGGCGAACGCTGCATGGCGATCTCTGTTGCGGTTCCGGTCGGTGAAGAAACAGCAAACCGACTGATGGAAAAGCTGATCCCCCGCGTTGAAGCACTCAAGATCGGCCCATCGACTGACAATTCCGCTGATTATGGTCCGGTTGTCACCAAGGCCGCACTTGAGCGCATTCGCGGCTATGTTGATCTTGGCGTTGAGGAAGGCGCAAAGCTTGTGGTCGATGGTCGTGGCTTCAAGATGCAGGGTTATGAAAACGGCTTCTATATGGGCGGCTGCCTGTTTGATCACGTGACACCGGACATGCGCATCTATAAGGAAGAAATTTTTGGTCCGGTTCTTTCCGTCGTTCGCGCCAAGAACTACGAAGAAGCTCTCGCTCTTCCGAATGAGCATGAATATGGCAATGGCGTTGCTATCTTCACCCGTGACGGCGATGCAGCCCGCGATTTTGCCAGCCGTGTTCAGGTTGGCATGGTCGGTATCAATGTGCCGATTCCGGTTCCGATTGCTTACTACACCTTTGGCGGCTGGAAGGCTTCGGGCTTCGGCGATCTCAACCAGCACGGCCCGGATGCTTTCCGCTTCTACACCAAGACCAAGACAGTCACCTCGCGCTGGCCGTCTGGTGTTAAAGATGGAGCAGAATTCGTTATCCCGACGATGAAATAATCATCGATAATTTTTGAGGGAACCCCGCCCATGTGGTGGGGTTTTTCTTTTGTGAAAGGTTTTGATCACAAAAGGTCTACTTTCCTTGAAGATGCGCTAGTTTAATGAATGACCGAGTCGTGATTATCAGGAGCATTCTTCATGAGCGGAAAAACCAACCAACGTATCGTTCTTGCATCGCGTCCCGATGGACGACCCACGGCAGAGAATTTTCGGCTCGATGAGGCCGCGATTCCGGAGCCGGGCGAGGGCGAAGTTCTCCTGAAAATCCGCTATCTCTCGCTTGATCCTTACATGCGCGGACGAATGAGTGCTGCCAAATCCTATGCGGCACCCGTAGATATCGGTGCTGTCATGGAAGGCGGAACAGTCGGTGAAGTGGTGGAAAGTAAAAGCGCGGGCTTTCTTCCCGGCGATTTTGTTCTCTCGCATTCCGGCTGGCAGAGTTATGCGGTTGCCGATGCTTCCACGTTGCGCAAGCTCGATCCCGAACAGGTGCCTGTCACAACGGCGCTTGGTGTCATGGGGATGCCCGGCTTCACTGCCTATTCGGGTTTGCTTACGATCGGTCAGCCAAAAGAAGGTGAAACAGTTGTGGTCGCTGCCGCGACTGGTCCTGTGGGGTCGACTGTCGGGCAGATTGCCAAGCTTAAAGGTGCGCGTGCAGTCGGTATTGCGGGTGGGGCAGACAAGTGCAAAGCGCTGATCGACGAGTTTGGGTTTGACGTTGCCCTTGACCATCGCTCAGATAATTTCGCGCAGGAGTTAGCTTTGGCCTGCCCAAAGGGCATTGATGTTTACTTCGAGAATGTTGGTGGCAAGGTGTTTGACGCCGTTATGCCGCTGCTCAACCAGTTTGCGCGAGTGCCGGTCTGTGGGCTGATCGCGCAGTATAATCAGAGTGGTGTTTTTGACGGGCCGGATCGGTTGCCGCTGCTTATGCGCGATATTCTGACCAAAAGCCTGACTATTCGCGGATTCATTCAGCGTGATTTTGCCGATCAGCGCCCGGCCTTTTATCATGAAATGGCAAAATGGATTGCTGACGGCCATGTGCGTTATCGCGAGGATATCGTTGACGGGCTTGAGAATGCTCCCAAGGCATTCATTTCCATGCTGGAAGGTGGCAATTTCGGTAAGCTCATCGTGAAACTGGGCTGATCAGAGAATATTCTACTTGCAGAACTGCAATCCGGGCGTGATGCTATGTCCTGTCCCGGTTCGGGTCTCCGGGAAACGAGTCTTTTCTTGAGGGAAGGCAGATCATGGGTGAACGCCATCAGGCGGGAACAGGCGAGGGCGGCAGTCCGGGGCGCGAGCGTCAGGACGAAGCTCAGCGCATTCTTGAGCGGCTGGAGCGGGAGCAGACCGGCCCCGAGGGCATCGTGCGTCGTGGTCTTTCCCGCACCGCAAGCCATCTTGCTGCCAATGATGCACCGGAGAACGATCTGATCGAGCTCTGGGCTACCCGCATCGGACGTGGACTTGGACTCATCATCACGCTGGCGATTATCGTCTGGCTCATTTCTTATCTCATGCAAAGCCAGGTTTAACATGACGCTTTCTGCGCCTTCGGACGCGACAACCGTTATTGTCATCTCGAGCCATGTCGTGCGTGGCTCTGTCGGAAACCGCGCCGCTGTTTTCGCTCTGGAAACACTCGGATTTCCTGTGTGGGCCGTGCCGACGGTGATATTGCCGTGGCATCCCGGCCATGGTCGTGCCGGGCGTATCGTACCGCCGGCTCAGGAATTTGCGACACTGATGCAGGATCTTGAGCGCGCGCCATGGCTCGGTGAAGTGGGCGCAATTCTCACCGGCTATCTTGGCCATCCCGAACAGGCGGCAGCTGTGGCGGGGCTGGTTAAAAAGGTGAAAGAGCGCAATCCCAATGCGCTTTACCTCTGCGATCCGGTGATTGGCGATCAGAAAGGTCTTTACGTGCCGGAAGCAACAGCCATCGGGATTCGCGATCACCTGATGCCGCTTGCAGATATTGCAACGCCCAATCGCTTTGAGTTGTCTTGGCTGACGGGGGTTGAGCTTGAGGATAACAAGGCCTTGATGGAAGCAGCCCTTGATACAGGGCCTGCAACCATGCTGGTGACGTCTGCATTTCCATTGATGACGGGTAGTATCGGCAATATTCTGCTCACACCAACCCTTGCGCTGATGGCCGAACATCGCTGTGTCGATGGGCCTACCAATGGCTTGGGCGACCTGACATCGGCCGTGTTTCTCGCGCGCAGGCTTGCTGGTTTTTCAGAAGAAAAGACGCTGCAAAGCACAACGGCGGCAGTGTTCGAAATCATGGCCCGTTCCGCAAAACGCGGTGCTGATGAGCTGATGCTTGAAGCGGATGCTTCAAGTCTCGCAACGCCAATGGCTATGGTGCAGACAAGACGGCTGGTTCACCCAACCAAGGGATTGCGCGCATAACAGGTCAACTGGGCGGCAAGGGGTCGCAAGTTGTCGTCTCACGTTTTTGATTGCTCTGCGTTTTCGATAGGGATAATGGAAATCTATGGCTGATATTCCAGATACACTCCTCGCCGGTTACCAAACCTTTATGAGCGAGCACTTCGCTTCTGAAACGGCACGTTATAAGGAACTCGCTGAAAAAGGTCAGGCACCACAAACACTGGTGATTGCCTGCTGCGATTCCCGCGCCGCTCCGGAAACAATTTTCAATACTGCACCGGGCGAAATCTTCGTCCTGCGCAATGTCGCCAATCTCATACCGCCTTATGAGCCTGATGGCGAATTCCATGCAGCTTCTGCTGCACTTGAATTTGCCGTGCAGAGCCTCAAGGTGAAGAACATCGTTGTCATGGGTCATGGACGATGCGGTGGTATCAAGGCAGCGCTTGATACGCAATTTGCACCGCTTTCGCCGGGAGACTTTATCGGCAAGTGGATGAGTCTGATCGCACCTGCCGCAGAGACGGTCAATAATAACGATCTGATGACACCAACGGAGCGTCAGACGGCGCTTGAGCGTATTTCGATACGCTATTCACTCAACAATCTGCGCACGTTCCCATGCGTCGATATTCTTGAGAAGAAGGGCAAGCTCACCCTTTACGGTGCATGGTTTGATATTTCGACCGGCGAGCTTTGGGTGATGGATCAACAGACCGGAGACTTTAAAAGACCTGAAGTTTCCGTCGAAAATGCACCGGAAACAGCAGCATAAGACGAAAAAAGCCCCGATTTTCGGGGCTTTTCTCTGTTTAGATCATTGCGAAACAGTGAACTGTTAAGCCATACCAATGATTATTGATCGATTGCCTTGCCCATTTCAGCAATGGCACGCTGGTAGACCTGAGCAGCATTCCAGCCTTGAATTGCACTATAGTTTGGTTCGCCGGGCTGATAACCTGCACCGCGCTTCCAGCCATGGCCAACGAGGAAGTTGGCGGTCGAATAAAGGGCGTCAGCTTTCGAGCGGGCCATGTCGATGTGACCGCTGCCATCGCCATCCACACCGTATTTCAGGACGTTGACCGGCAGGAACTGGGTCTGACCGATTTCACCGTGCATTGCACCGACCGCATTCGGATCGAGGTCCTGATTGTCGATCAGCTTAAGTGCTGCGTAAAGCTGCTGGGTGAAATAGTCGCTGCGACGGCAATCATATGCCAGTGTTGCAACAGCGGAAAGTGTGTGCTGTTTGCCGAGATAGGCGCCGAAGCCGGTTTCCATGCCCCAGATCGCGATCAATGGGCCAGCAGGAACACCATAACGCTTTTCGATGCCTGCGAAAAGAGCAGCATTCTGCTTCTTGATCGACTTGCCGCGCTGGATGATCGTATTTGCACCGCGCTTCTGCATGAACTGATCAAATGAAAGCTTGAAGCTTTTCTGATTGCGGTCGGCATTGATGGTTGCCTGCGCGTATTTCGTTTTGGCAAGGGCATCAAGCCCACGTTTGCCAATGCCGCGTGACTGCGCTTCCTTCATCGTCTGCTGAAGCCAGGCATTGTAGCCGGCACCATTGTTGCCGCACTGGGCTGCTTCAACGATGCTGGTTCCAGCCATCATACCCACTGCAAGAACTGCTGCTGCCGTCCAAACCCGGCCTTTGGCAAACAATGCCATTCTTTTCTCCTTCGGAGTTGATTCTACCTCGGCGCGAATTTGCCATTCTTTACACCGAATGTCATGCTGCAATGCGACGTAAGGCCTGCACGGCGGCGGTGCGCTTATAGTCTTTTTTTCACGGATTCTTCAAGTTCTGGTAAATGGGGGCGATATTTGGTGGTTTAAGAGGCAAATTACCGGTTACAAAGCGCAGTTTCCCGCCTTTTGCTTGACATTGCGGCCTCAGGCCCCTAAAGCCACACCCAATCTATCCGCGATCTTCAGAACGCGAGCCGCCGACCGGGACCCATTTGGTATAAAGAGATCCCGGAGGTCCACATCCGACAGCGCGATGCGCCCTCGGGTGCTGTATCGCTTTGGTTGCTTCTTGAACTGGTCTGGTCAAAGAACGATGTATCCCTGACGAAGCCTTACGCCTCCTCTCGGATTAAAAGGAAACTCGATGTTTGAATCACTTCAGGAGCGTCTTGGCTCCATTCTGAACGGCCTTACCGGACGCGGCGCTCTTTCTGAAAGCGACGTGACGGCTGCGCTGCGCGAAGTGCGTCGTGCGCTGATCGAAGCCGACGTTTCGCTGGAAGTGGTTCGCTCGTTTACCGACCGCGTTCGAGAGAAGGCAGTCGGCGCAGAAATTCTCAAAAGCATCAAGCCCGGCCAGATGGTCGTTAAGATCGTCCATGACGAGCTTATCGAAATGCTTGGCACCGAAGGCGTTTCGATTGACCTGAACGCACCGGCACCTGTCGTCATTATGATGGTGGGTCTGCAGGGCTCGGGTAAGACGACGACAACCGGCAAGATCGCCAAGCGTCTGACTGAGCGTCAACGCAAAAAGGTGCTGATGGCGTCGCTCGATACGCGTCGTCCAGCAGCACAGGAACAGCTTCGTCAGCTTGGCATTCAAACCTCTGTCGATACATTGCCAATCATCGCTGGCCAGTCGCCGGTTGAAATCGCCAAGCGCGCCGTGCAGGCTGCAAAGCTCGGTGGTCATGATGTGGTTATCCTCGATACCGCTGGTCGCACGCATATTGATGAGCCGCTGATGGTGGAAATGGCGGATATCCGCAAGGCCGCCAATCCGCATGAAATTCTGCTTGTGGCAGACAGCCTCACCGGTCAGGACGCCGTTAATCTCGCGCGCAACTTCGATGAGCGCGTCGGCATTACCGGTATCGTTCTCACCCGTATGGATGGCGATGGCCGTGGCGGTGCAGCTCTTTCGATGCGCGCCATCACCGGCAAGCCGATCAAGCTGATCGCCACCGGCGAAAAAATGGATGCGCTTGAGGAGTTCTATCCCAAGCGTATTGCCGACCGTATTCTTGGCATGGGCGACATTGTTTCGCTCGTCGAGAAGGCTGCTGAAAACATCGACGCGGAAAAAGCCGCAGCGATGGCCAAGAAGATGCAGTCAGGCAAGTTCGATCTCAATGATCTTGCTGACCAGCTGGGCCAGATGAAAAAGCTCGGTGGTATGGGCAGCATCATGGGCATGATGCCCGGCATGGGCGGAATGAAAGACAAGGCTGCAGCAGCCGGTCTTGACGACAAGGTATTTGATCGTCAGCTCGCCATTATAGGCTCGATGACAAAGGCTGAGCGCGCCAATCCCGATCTTCTCAAGCACAGCCGCAAGCAGCGGATTGCCAAGGGTTCCGGTACCAGTGCTGCAGACATCAACAAGCTTCTCAAGATGCACCGCCAGATGGCCGACATGATGAAAGTCATGGGTAAAGGCAAGGGCGGAATGATGAAGCAGATGATGGGCGGCCTTGCCAACAAGATGGGCCTTGGTGGTCTAGGTGGGGGAATGGGCGGTATGCCTGATCTGTCCAAGATGGATCCCAAGCAGCTTGAAGCGCTTGCCAAGCAGGCAGAAGCAGCTGGTCTTACCAAGGGTGGCGGTCTGCCGGGGCTGCCGGGTGGTGGGTTGCCTGGTTTAGGCGGACCTAAGCTTCCGGGCCTTGGTGGTCTGCCGGGTCTACCGAAGAAGAAGTGAGCAAGATGGCTGACGAACAGAACACTGTACCTGCTGAACTTCTCGCACTGCGTGCATCCATCGATAATATCGATGCGGCACTCATCCACATGCTTGCGGAACGTTTTCGCTGCACCAAGGCTGTGGGTGTCCTGAAAGCTGAGCGCGGCCTTGCCGCTGCTGACCCGGCGCGTGAGAAGCGTCAGGTCGAGCGTCTTCGTGGTCTCGCAGTTGATGCCCATCTCGACCCAGATTTTGCCGAAAAATTCCTGAACTTCATCGTGAAGGAAGTCATTCGGCACCATGAGCATGCCGCTGCCAACCACAGCGGAAACTGAATACCGTAAAACGGTTTAACCTATCGCCCATCAAGGGCAGAGTAATTGACTAAAGGAAAGAAAAAATGGCTCTTAAGATTCGTCTCGCCCGCGCTGGCTCCAAGAAGCGTCCTTACTACCACGTTGTTGTTGCTGACGCTCGCAGCCCACGCGACGGCCGTTTCATCGAAACCGTTGGTGCATGGAACCCAATGCTTGCTAAAGACGCTGAACGCGTAAAGCTTGACGCTGACCGCATCCAGCATTGGATTGCACAGGGCGCACAGCCAACCGATCGCGTCCTTCGTTTCCTCGACCAGGCCGGTCTTGCAAAGCGTGAAGCACGCAGCAACCTGACCAAGGGTCTCCCAGGCAAAAAGGCTCAGGAGCGTCTCGCTCTTGCCAAGCAGGCTGAAGAAGAAGCTGCTGCTAAGGCCGCTGAAGCTGCAGCCGCCGCTGCTGCTCCTGCTGAAGAAGCTGCAAGTGAATAATTTCTCGCACATTGCGAATGGAAACACGGCGGAGCGATCCGCCGTTTTTTTTCGGAAGATCGAGCGGTCTTTTACGTTTTATTTCAAATCCATTTCCCAGGTCTGCCCGATCAGATCAACGCCGAATGAATGGTGCGGCGCTTCATCGACAAGCTGGAATCCGGCTCGCTCATAGAGGCGTCGGGCTGTTGTGAGCACGCTGTTTGTCCATAATGTAAGTTTTTCGTCACCGACTGCGCGGGCGCGTTCAATACAAGCATTTACCAGCTTCGCACCGATACCTGTTCCGCGTGCTTCCTGCTCAACATAGAGCAAACGCAGCTTGCCAAGTTTGGGCCGGTCTGCGCGCACCAGAAATACCGAGCCAACGATGCGACCATCGATTTCAGCGACCCAGGCTCCATCATGTGTCGGGTCAAAGGATTCAATGTAGTCGGCGAGAATGCGCGCGACGAGTGCTTCATATTCGTGATTCCAACCGTATTCTTTGGTGTAAAGCACGGATTGCCGGTGGATGATCCAGCCGATGTCGCCAGCCTGCAAGTCGCGTAAAGTGGCTTCCGGGCGGTGATCCTCGTCGAATATGCGCATGATGGTGCCTGCGGCAGCCACCAGATTGCTGCGTTGTTCTGGACGCAGTTCTTCGAGAAGCCCGCCGACAGCCTTGCAGGTGTTGCTTTCAAGTGCGGAATAGGCCTTTCGTCCAGCTTCAGTCAGTTCAATCGGACGGCTACGGCCACCATCAGGGTGTGGCGAAGTTTCCAGCAAGCCACGCTCGGCAAATCGCCTCAGTGTTCTGCTAAGCTGACCACGGTCAAGTCCGAGAACACGCATGACGTCTGCAGCAGTTGGCATGGCCCGATGGGCAATCTCGTAGAGAATGCGCGCTTCGGTGAGCGTGAACGGGCTCTTGTCGAGATGAGCGTTGAGCAAGCCCAAGCGGCGTGTATAGACACGGTTGAATGCGCGCAGCTTGCTGATATCGTCCTGATTTTCGTTGAGTGTCATACCCGCATCCGCCTTTGCAAAGCTATCTCTTATGTTGACTCTATCAATATCCAGTATGTTGATAGAGTCAACACTGTTGAAGGGCGTCAGTCTGTTTTGTTCACGACGATGGTTGAGGGGGTAGTTTCACGCGCATCCAACTGCCTTTGGTAAACGGGCTGGACGATGCGCAAAATTCGTCTATCTTATTGATTTGACGGCTCGCATTTTCGTAAACACGCATATGTGGGTAACCATGATTGTTTCTGGCGCTGCGAAGGCGCCTTTTTCAGGAGAACACTATGTCGGCTGTGACCGCTATCCGTTCTTTCCCAGTCCCAGCATCGGTTCGCCGTATTCTCATTGCTCTGGGTCTTGTGATGCTTGTGCCGCTGCTTTCAGCTTGCGGTTTCAATACAATTCCCACCAATGAGGAAAAAGCCAAGGCTGCGTGGAGCGAAGTGCAGAACCAGTATCAACGCCGTGCCGATCTCGTTCCCAACTTGGTTGAGACAGTGAAGGGCTATGCTGCCCACGAAAAGGAAACGCTGCAGGCTGTCATCGACGCGCGTGCCAAGGCCACGCAGGTACAGATCACGCCGGAGACGCTCAACAATCCAGAGCTTTTCAAACAGTTTCAGGACAATCAGGCAAACCTCACCAGTGCGTTATCGCGCCTGATGGTTGTTGTGGAGCGTTATCCCGATCTCAAAGCAAACCAGAACTTCCTCGCGCTGCAGTCGCAGCTTGAAGGTACGGAAAACCGTATTGCCGTGGCACGTCGCGATTATATCGAAGCGGTCCGCGTCTATAATACGACGATCCGCACCATGCCGACGATGATCTGGACATGGATCTGGTATCGTGATGCCGCGCCTATGCAGACATTCACCGCAGATGCTGCAAGCCAGTCGGCGCCTCAGGTCAACTTCAACAACTGATCGGGCATTCCGTGGTAGCTTTGCTTCCCTTTCGTGAGGCGGTTGTTCGTGGCCTGAATGGGCCACGGCTGCTTGCTGCTTTTCTGCTTTTCCTGTTTGCGAACTTCATCGCCTTTGGCGCGAATGCGCAGGATGCAGCAAAGCCGGCACAGGTGCTGACAGGACGCGTTGTTGATGCGGCGGGGATCATTGATCCGGCTGAACGACAGCAACTCATCCAGAAGCTCGCGGATTTTGAAGCAAAATCATCCGATCAGGTGGTCGTTGTGACTGTTCCAAGCCTCAATGGCGAGGACATTGAAAGCTACTCCAATCGTTTGTTCCGCGCCTGGGCATTGGGCCAGAAGCAGGAAAACAACGGCATTCTGCTGGTTGTGGCACCAAATGATCGCAAGGTGCGTATCGAGGTCGGTTACGGGCTTGAAGGCACGATGACGGATGCGCTTTCGAGCGTCATCATCAATGGCACGATCATTCCGGAATTCCGCACGGGCAATTATTCAAACGGTATCGTGCAGGGCGTCGATGGCATTCTGTCCGTGCTGTCCGGCGATGCTGCCGAACTGGAAGCGCGTGCCAAGCGGAATGTTCAGACGAGCTCCGGTTCCGATGACATTGATTGGGTTTTCGTCGTTTTCATTACTTTCTGGGCCCTGATCTTCTTCGGCGGCTTCGGCATGGCAATCTTGACGCCGATTTTTGGCCAAAAGATCGGTCCGGGAAAATATCGCTGGCTTGGCATGGTGATGGATTTTAATTCCCGTGGCGGGTCCGGGGGCGGAGGTGGCTTTTCCGGCGGTGGTGGCGGATGGTCATCGGGCAGCAGAGGTGGCGGCGGGTTTTCCGGCGGCGGTGGTTCGTCGGGTGGTGGCGGCGCTTCGGGTAGTTGGTAAGGGAGAGTTCTGTGCGAAGCAAAAACCTTATCAACGATCAGGATCACAAGCGTATTGCCGAGGCGATACGTGCTGCTGAAACCAATACGAGCGGTGAAATCTACGCGGTTCTGGCACGCACCAGCGATGACTATTTTTTCGCGGCGGGCTTTGTTGCGACCTGCGGCATCCTGATTGCTTCGGTGATCGCGGCGTTTCTTGCGCATTGGTACTGGTTTGATATTCGCCTGCCGATGTTTGGTCTGGCCGTGCTGGCCTCTTTTATCACAGCGATGCTGGTGCTGCGGTTTTTGCCGTCAATCCGTCTTCTGCTGGTGCCACGCCGTATTCGTTACAAGCGCGCACATCTCAACGCGCTGCAGCAGTTTCTGGCGCGCAATGTCCATATCACCGAACACCGCACCGGAATTCTGCTGTTTGTTTCCATGGCCGAACATTATGCGGAAGTCATTGCCGATGCAGGCATTGATGTGCGGGTCGAGCAGGAGGAATGGAACGGCATTGTCGCCACGCTGACGCATCATGCTTCGCGTGCGGAAGTAGCCGAAGGTTTCGTGCTGGCGATCGGTCAGGCGGGTGCATTGCTGGAACGTCATTTCCCAGCGGGCGAGCACGATATCAATGAACTGGATGACCATCTGATCGAACTTTGATCGGTCGAATTACGCTGAGGATTCGCCGCTCATTTGTGGCGAAATTTAGCTTTTATGACGCTTACGTAACGCTTTGATGATCCTTAAAGTAAAGCCGAGCGGCATATTTCGAAATTTCCCGAAGGATTTTAGAAGTTTTGTTCCAAATTAAATGGATTAGATGCAAGTTTTCTGACTTTCACAGAAATATTTGGTTGTTTTCAACGATTTGTCATCGAAACGAGTGGCTAATCTGCTAGTTTGGCGCGCATTGCCATCATGACAGGAGTATCCGACGTGACTGCAAAGCAGGATCGGTCGAGCAAAGTTAAAGGTTCCAAGGCAAGCAAGGAGGAGAAGAAGGGAGGACAGTCGAAGGCGCTTATTGCCTTTTCGCAGCTTCTCTTCGAATGGGCACCGCCCGAAGATCTTGCGGCTTACGATGCTGCAGCGCTCGATAAATCTGCCCAGTACGGCTATGAAGCGCTGGAATCTTATCGCAAGGGCAAGAGCATCATCAGCGTCGATAACAGCATCGAACGCCATGGTCGTCCCGTCAGCGTCATTACCATTGTCAACGACAACATGCCGTTCCTGCTCGACTCGATCATGGGTGAGCTGAATGATCATGTCAGCCAGATTTTCATGGTTGTTCACCCGGTTCTCGATATCGAGCGGCAAAAGGACGGCCTTACAATTCTGGGCGAAGCTTCGCAGCTCGCACCTGCCAAGGGCGTTGAGCGCGTCAGCCTTGTGCAGATCCATCTGCCAGCCCTAGACAAGCAGGCTAAGGCCGATCTGACCACAGCCATCAAGCGCGTGCTCGGACAGGTTCGCGCGGCTGTCAGCGACTGGAAGCCGATGCTCAAGCGTCTTGATGACGCTATCGCCGATTATAAGCGCGTTCAGGAACTCACCCTTGATCCAGCCATGCCGGAGGCAATCGCCTTCCTCGAATGGCTGCGTGATGATCGCTTCATTTTCCTTGGAATGCGCGAGTTGACCTTCAAGGGCAAAGGCGAAAAGCGTGAACTGGTTCCGGTCAAGGAAACGCTTGGTATTCTCAATGACAGCGAAGTCCGTGTTCTGCGCAAGGACGATGATGATACGGTAACGCCGCGCGAGGTTACAGAATTCCTCGATAGCAACGAACCGCTCATCGTCACAAAAGCCAATTCGCTTTCACTGGTGCATCGCCGGTCTTATCTTGACTATATCGGCGTGAAGATTTTCGGGCCGAATGGCGACGCGATTGGTGAGTTGCGTCTCGTTGGTCTGTTCACATCCGTTGCTTATATCAGCTCGGTTGCCGGTATCCCGTTCATCCGTTCCAAAGCAGACACGGTTATCAAGCATCTTGGCTTCAACCGCGAAGACCATTCTGGCAAGGCACTCATCAATGTTTTGGAAGAATATCCGCGCGATGAGCTTTTCCAGATCGATACGGACAGCCTGACGGCCAATGCCGAACTGATTCTGGCTCTGGGCGAGCGCCCCCGCGTTCGTGCCATTCCTCGTCTTGACCGCTTTGGTCGTTTTGCCACCGTTCTGGTCTATATCCCGCGTGACCGCTACGACTCTGTCGTGCGGGAGAAGATTGGTCGTTATCTCGTCGAGATTTACGGCGGCGACAGCTTCGAATTCCATCCGGTCTTCCTGCAGAATGGTCTGACGCGCGTTCAGTTCGTCATCCGGCGTCATGAACGCTCCACGCCGCATGTGGATCGCGATGCGCTGGAAGAAGAAGTGCGTTCGATCGTTCGTACTTGGGAAGACGCCGTGCGTGAAAGCTCGGACAGTGCGGATGCAAAGACCATAGCTCTCGCTTCGAGCTTCCCGCAGTCCTATCGTGAAATCTTCACCGCACCGGAAGCGCTGGTCGATGCAGAGCGCATTGCTGGCCTGAGTGCAGAAGCCCCGCTTTTCGTGGACTTCTATCGCTATCGTACCGATGGCCCAGACGCGGTTTCACTCAAGCTCTATCATCATGGCGCACCGGTTGTGCTGTCGCAGCGCGTGCCGCTTCTTGAAAATATGGGCTTCCGCGTCGTCAGCGAGCAGACTATCGACTTGCCGCATGCGGGCAAGGATGGCTCTGCTGTTTACGTGCATGATATGCAGCTCGTGAATGCCTATGGTGCACCGGTTGATCTGTCCGACGATGGCGAGATGCTCGAAGATGTGTTCCGCACTGTCTGGGACGCTCTCGCTGATAATGACGGTTATAACGCCTTGGTGCAGACCGCACGTCTGAGCGCACGTCAGATCATGATCCTGCGTTCTTATGGCCGCTATCTGCAGCAGGCAGGCATCGCCTATTCGCAAGGTTTCATTGCCGCAGCACTCAACCGTTATCCGGAAATTGCCAGCGATCTCTATTCGCTGTTTGATCTGCGCTTCAACCCATCGGCCAAGCGTCGCGACGCCGCTGAAAAGAAGCTGGTTGACGGAATTGAGACTGCTCTTCTCGGTGTGCCGAGCGCGGATGATGACCAGATTCTGCGTCGTTTCCGCAACCTAATCGAAGCAACGTTGCGCACCAATGCCTATCAGCCGGATGCTGAAGGCAAGCCACGCGTGACATTCGCGTTCAAACTCAATCCGCGGCTTGTCGAAGGTCTGCCTGATCCGCGTCCATATCGTGAAATCTTTGTCTATGGCCCGGAAGTGGAAGGCGTACATTTGCGCTTCGGCGCTGTTGCGCGTGGTGGTCTGCGCTGGTCGGACCGTGCACAGGATTACCGCACAGAAGTGCTGGGCCTTGTGAAGGCACAGCAGGTCAAGAATGCTGTGATCGTGCCGGTTGGCGCCAAGGGCGGCTTCTATCCGAAGCGCCTGCCGGTTGGTGGCGATCGCAATGCCGTGTTTGAAGCCGGTCGTGATGCCTATAAGGTCTTCATCTCCACGCTTCTGTCGGTCACTGATAATATTCATGACAATGATGTTGTGCCACCTGCGGACGTGGTTCGTCACGACAATGATGATCCATACTTCGTTGTTGCTGCCGACAAGGGGACTGCAACCTTCTCCGATACGGCAAATGCGATCAGCCAGGCACATGACTTCTGGCTCGATGATGCTTTCGCATCGGGTGGCTCCGCCGGTTACGACCACAAGGGCATGGGCATCACCGCGCGTGGGGCATGGGAAGCCGTGAAGCGGCATTTCCGTGAGTTCGACAAGGATATCCAGACCGAGCCGTTTACGGTTGCCGGTGTTGGCGATATGTCGGGAGATGTGTTCGGTAACGGTATGCTGTTGTCTGAACAGATCAGGCTGGTTGCAGCCTTTGATCATCGTGACATCTTCATCGATCCGAACCCGGTTCCGGCTGACGGCTTTGCAGAACGCAAGCGTCTGTTCGAACTGCCGCGCTCAAGCTGGCAGGATTATGATCGTTCGAAGATCTCGTCAGGCGGTGGGGTTTATAGCCGCAGTCAGAAGACGATTACGCTGTCAGCTGAAGCTGCAAAGGCCATCGGCCTTGGCAAAACCACAGCTTCGCCGCAGGAAATCATGACGGCCATCCTGAAGGCGGAAGTTGATCTTCTGTGGTTCGGTGGTATCGGCACCTATATTCGAGCTGGTGCTGAAACGGACGTGCAGGTCGGTGATCGCGCCAATGATGCAATCCGTATCACGGGTTCGGAAGTTCGGGCGAAGGTGATCGGCGAGGGAGCAAATCTCGGTGTCACGCAACGCGGACGCATCGAATATGCATTGACCCGTGGCCGCAACAATACCGATGCCATCGACAACTCGGCAGGCGTCAACTGCTCCGACGTTGAGGTTAATATCAAGATTGCACTGGCCGCTGCCATGCGTTCGGGCAAGCTCAAGCGTCCGGCACGCGACAAGCTGCTGGTGAGCATGACCGATGATGTATCGGAATTGGTGCTGCGCAATAACTATCTCCAGCCGCTCGCACTTTCATTGAGCGAACGTCAGGGCCTCACGGAGCTGCCTTATCAGGCTCGTTTCATGGACGAGCTTGAAGCGCGCAAGCTGCTGGATCGCAAAGTCGAATATCTGCCATCGGATGCGGAGCTTAATGATCGCCAGAAATCAGGACAGCCGCTGACGCGTCCGGAACTTGCGGTTTTGCTCGCTTATGCCAAGCTGTCACTGTCGGACGATCTGGTGGCAAGCAGGCTCCCAGACGAGCCTTACTTTAAGCAACTACTGTTTGGTTATTTCCCGAAGCGTATGGTGAAAACCTATGCCGAGGAAATTTCCAATCACCGTTTGAAGCGCGAAATCATCGCTACTTTGCTGGCTAATGATATTATCAATCGTGGTGGTATCACTTTCATCAGCCGTCTGGCCGATACGACCGGCAAGTCGCCTGCCGACATCGTCCGCGCTTATGTGGCAGTGCGTGATGGCTTTGAGATCAATGCGATCTATGATGCTATCGATGCGCTCGATAACAAAGTGTCAGGTGATGTGCAGAACCAGTTCTATCATCTGGTTGGCGAGATGCTGCTTACGACGACGGCCTGGGTTCTGCGCAACGACACCACGCGTGCAAACCTGACAGAACTGGTGAACACGATCACCACGGCGCGTTCGGCTCTTGAGCCACGCTTCGATAGCCTGATGCCGGACTACTTGATTGATGCGGTGCAGGCCGACAAGGCAGCCTTCGTTCAGAAGGGTGCACCGGAGAAGCTTGCTCAGCGTCTGGCCAATCTGCAGCTTGCAGGTATCATGCCGGATATCGCGTTGATCGCTCATCTGGCTTCTGCCGATCTGGTTGCAACAGCAAAGGCGTATTTCGGCGTATCGGAAGCCTTCCGCATTGGCCGTATCGAAGAAGCCGCGCGCACAATTCCAGTCACCGATTATTATGACGGTCTGGCACTGTCGCGTGCGAGCGATACGATCACGCAGGCAGCGCGTGGCATCACGATTGCAGCACTGAAAAAGCACGGCAAGGACAAGGATCCGGCGGCGGCATGGTTTGCGGAAGATGCAGCACGCAT
Organism: Ochrobactrum sp. Marseille-Q0166; assembly: GCF_014397025.1. Lineage (NCBI taxonomy): Bacteria > Pseudomonadati > Pseudomonadota > Alphaproteobacteria > Hyphomicrobiales > Brucellaceae > Ochrobactrum > Ochrobactrum sp. Marseille-Q0166. The sequence continues at coordinate 618,473 of NZ_JACJUO010000001.1, forward strand.
CGACCAGATCAGAAACCGTATGGTTGCTCTGACCGAAGGCGGCGATCTCACCGTGTCGCGTCTGGCTGTTGCCGCCGGTCTGATGTCGGACCTGACCCAGTAAGCTGCGCCACACAAATAGAATTGAAATGGGCGGCTTCGGTCGCCCTTTTTGCTTTGTTGTGGTGTGTCTGTTAGCAGTGTACCTTCTCAACGCTTCGCGGGGAGGGCGCAACAGAAGACGGATCATGCGATGGTAGCGAACGGCTATTCTTCACGCCGCGGCGTATGGGGCTGGATATTCTTCGACTGGGCGGCACAGCCGTTTTTTACGGTCGTAACCACTTTTATTTTTGGACCCTATTTCATTTCGCGCATGGCTGCGAGTCCTGAAGCGGGGCAGATTGCATGGGGCTATGGTTTTGCAGCTGCAGGGCTGGCGGTGGCAATCCTTTCGCCGATCTTGGGAGCTATTTCTGATAGAACAGGTGCACGCAAACCGTGGATCGCCTTTTTTGCCGTTATCAAGATTGTTTGCCTGTCATTGCTGTGGTTTGCAGTGCCGGGCGCAAATATCTACTGGGTCTTGTCGGCTTTCGCGCTGGCCATGGTGGCAGCTGAGTTTTCCATCGTCTTTAACGATTCGATGATGCCACGACTGGTGCCGCATAATGATATAGGGCGTGTGTCAAATATCGCGTGGGGGCTGGGCTATATGGGCGGCATGACGGTGTTGATTTTCATCGTACTATGTCTTGCTGCATCGCCCGAGACCGGAAAGACGATTATCGGTATTGACCCGCTGTTCGGGCTTGATCCCGTGAAAGGTGAAGATGGACGTATTGCAGGGCCGATCTCAGCCTTGTGGTATCTCATATTTATTCTGCCGATGTTTTTCTTCACGCCCGATGTTGCAAAGGGAGAACCCTTGAGCCGCGCTCTCCGGTCTGGCCTATCGGAACTGAAGTCTACGCTGAGAGAGGTGCGTAAGCGCCCGGGGATTGTGCGTTTTCTGATTGCCCGCATGATCTATCAAGATGGTGTGAACGCATTATTGGCACTTGGTGCTGGCTATGCGGCAGTGCTGTTTGGCTGGTCGATTACCGAAATCGGTCTTTTCGGAATGATCCTGAATGTCATGGCAATTTTTAGCTGTCTTCTGGCCAGCAAGCTTGATGTGCGGTTTGGTTCGAAGGTTATCGTGCTCGGATCAATTGTTTTATTGCTGGTCGCTTCCCTTGGAATTGTTTCGACGGATCATCAATCGACGCTGTTCGGCTTCATGAGGTTTGCGCCGACAGATGCTAAAGGATTGTTCGCGACACCCGCTGAACATGCCTATCTGGTTTACGGACTGATGATCGGTGCCGCATTCGGCCCGGTTCAGGCTTCCTCAAGGTCGTGGTTTGCACGCAGCATCAAACCGGAAGAATCCGGCCGCTATTTTGGCATTTATGCGCTGGCGGGACGGGCCACCAGCTTTATCGGTCCGTTTCTTGTAGCAACGGTTACAGCGATTACTGGATCCGCTGCATTCGGCATGTCGGTGCTTGTCATATTGTTTGCAGCCGGCCTTTTGTTGGCAAAGGCAACACCCTATCCGGCTGAACGGATATAAATGACTGGCGCAGGAATAAGCGACGCCAGTCATTTTCCTAAATCATGCCAGCCGCTTTGGCGCAGGTCATGGCAAGAAAACCACCGATGATCGGTGCTGCCACGGGCACCCAGGCATAGGACCAGTCCGAGCTGCCTTTGCCCGGAATAGGCAGCAATGCGTGGGCGATGCGTGGTCCGAGATCGCGTGCCGGATTGATCGCATAGCCGGTAGGGCCGCCGAGCGAAACACCAAGCGCCCAGACAAGCAAACCCACCATCAGTGGTCCAAGAGCGCCCGTTGCCCCGACAGCCTTTGCGCCAATTGCAATGACCACAAAGACCAGAACAAATGTGCCGATTATTTCCGTCAGGCAATTGGCCGGTATGTTGCGGATGGCAGGTCCGGTGCAGAAGACGCCGAGCTTAAGCCCTTTGTCTTCCGTTGGTTTCCAGTGGGGCAGATAGGCGAGATAGACAAGCACCGCACCTGCGAAAGCACCAAGCATCTGCGCTACGATATAGGGTACCACTTCGGCTGGTGGAAAAGTACCGGCTGCATAGAAAGCAAGCGTCACTGCAGGGTTGAGGTGGCCCGCACTGCCGGCAGCGACGGCAACCATCACGCCGCAGAGAACAGCAAAGCCCCAGCCCGCGGTAATGACGATCCAGCCGGAATTCTGGCCTTTGGATTTTGCAAGAAGCACGTTTGCAACCACACCATCGCCCAACAGGATGAGCATCATCGTGCCGAGAAATTCACCGATAAAGCCATTGTTCATCATCTACTCCGAGAGAATAATTCAGGTGCTAAAAAGCCGCCCGGTGAGCGGATGTGTTCACCGGCTGTCGATAATCACTGATCGTTTTCAAGTTTGGTCTGTTACGAGAACCTTAGTTTTAATCGACCCAGTTGAGGGACCGCTGCACGGCCTTCTCCCACGCGTTGAACAGGCTGGTCCGTTCCTTTACAGTCATCTTTGGATGCCAGCGCTGGCCGACCTGCCAGTTCTCAATGATGTCGTTTGTCGACTTCCAATAGCCCACGGCAAGCCCAGCCGCATAAGCTGCACCAAGCGCTGTGGTTTCGATGATCTTCGGGCGCACGACCGGAACATTCAGAATATCTGACTGGAACTGCATAAGCAGTTCATTGATGGTCATGCCGCCATCCGCACGCAATTCGGTGATCTTCACGCCTGAATCCTTGACCATGGCTTCCAGCACTTCGCGTACCTGATAGGCGCTTGCTTCAAGGGCGGCACGGGCGATGTGACCTTTATTGGCAAAGCGCGTCAGACCAGCAATGACGCCGCGTGCCGAATCCTCCCAATGCGGCGCATAGAGGCCGGAGAAGGCAGGAACGAAATAGACATCGCCATTGTCTTCGACCGTGCGCGCCAGCGTTTCAATGTCGCCACTGGTTTTGATAATGCCAAGATTATCGCGCAGCCATTGCACCAGTGCGCCGGTGATCGCGATGGAGCCTTCCAGCGCATAGACAGGTTTTTTGTCGCCAAGCTGATAGGCAACGGTTGTCAGCAGCCCATAGGTGGATGGGACCAGCTTCTCGCCAGTATTCATCAGCATGAAGCAACCGGTGCCGTAGGTGTTTTTGGCTTCACCCGGCTCAAGGCAGGCCTGACCGAAAAGAGCTGCCTGCTGATCGCCCAGAATACCTGCAAGCTTGACACTACCAAGCGCAGGCAGGGTGATTTCGCCATAGACTTCACTGGAAGGACGGATTTCTGGCAGGCAAGCCGCAGGAATATCGAAAAGCTGCAGGATTTCCTCATCCCATTTGAGCGTAGCCAAATCCATCAGCTGGGTACGCGACGCATTGGTTACATCGGTGATGTGAATGCCGCCTTTTGTGCCGCCGGTGAGGTTCCAGACAAGCCAGCTATCAATGGTGCCGAACAACGCATCGCCCGCTTCTGCCTTTTCACGCGCACCTGGAACCTTATCGAGTATCCAGCGCAATTTAAGGCCTGAGAAATAAGTCGAGATTGGCAGTCCGGTCTTGTCGCGCAGACGATCTGCGCCGCCATCTTTGACAAAATGATCAACCAGCTCGTCCGTGCGCGTATCCATCCAGACAATCGCGTTGTAAAGCGGTACGCCGGTTTTCCTGTCCCACAAAAGCGTCGTTTCGCGCTGATTGGTGATGCCGACCGATACAATATCGGAAGCCTTGAGCTTCGCCTTCTTCAGTGCTTCGGTGATAACATGCTGCGTGTTGCGCCAGATTTCATTGGCATTGTGCTCGACCCAGCCAGCTTTGGGATAGATCTGCTCGTGTTCGCGCTGATCGATGGCGACAATATCGCCGTTCCGGTCAAAAATGATAAAACGTGAACTGGTGGTTCCCTGATCGATGGAACCGACGAACTTTGTCATTTACTATGCTCCTCCCGCTCAAATGGCAGAGATCTTGTCAGGATGCGGATATGTATGTCCGTTGCAACCCATTTTCGCCAATTTCGAATGAATATATGCGCCTCTCCAAAAGCCACTTTACCCCTTTTGAGCAGGTGGCCACTTCAACATCATTCAGGCCCGTATTGTAGCTCTCCTGATACTTTGTAGCTAATGCATTTCGTTGCGCTTACGTATTAAGTGAACTTAATCGAAATAATATGAATATCAAACGAAAGCAATAGGGGTATTTTTTCGCAATTATCCCCCCTCTTTGATAAGATTTGCAGGCTAATTAATAGGGTGCACTTTCGTTTGCGAAAATTCTCAGACCTACCAAGAATTCAAAGAAAAAGCCCCAGCAACATAGTGTTGCCGGGGCTTTTGGGTTCAATATCGATTGCTATATTAGAGCATAATCCGACCGAATGAAACGAGGATCGATAACATTATGCTTCAAATAAAAACCGTTAGAGCGCCGATCTGATTCATTCAGATCGAAACGCGCTCTAGTGGCGGAAGTGACGCATTCCGGTCATCACCATGGCTATGCCATGCTCGTCAGCAGCGGCGATAACTTCATCGTCACGCATTGAGCCACCCGGCTGGATAACCGCCGTGGCGCCTGCTTGAACTGCCGACAGCAGACCGTCAGCAAACGGGAAGAACGCATCGGATGCAACAACACAGCCCTTGGTCAGCGGTTCGGCAAGACCAGCTGCTTCTGCCGCATCTTCTGCCTTGCGGGCAGCGATACGGGCAGAATCCACGCGGCTCATCTGACCTGCGCCGATGCCAACCGTTGCGCCATCCTTGACGTAGACGATTGCATTCGACTTGACGTGCTTGCCAACGCGGAACGCGAATTTCATATCATTGAGTTCGGCTTCGCTCGGGCTCCGCTTGGTGACGACCTTAAGGTCAAGATCATCGACAACGCCATTGTCGCGCGACTGAACCAGAAGGCCGCCTGCAACGGTTTTCGCTGCAATGCCCTTGGCGCGTGGATCAGGCAGACCGCCCGTTACCAGCAGACGCAGGTTCTTCTTGGCTGCAACGATGGCCTGTGCGCCTTCAGTGGCGTCGGGCGCGATGATGACTTCGGTGAAGATTTTGACGATTTCTTCAGCAGCGGCTTCATCAAGTGTCTTGTTAAGCGCAACAATACCGCCAAAGGCCGAAACCGGATCGCAGGCCAGCGCCTTGAGATAGGCTTCCTTGATGGTGGCAGCTTCGGCGACACCGCAAGGATTGGCGTGCTTGATGATGGCAACGGCTGCTGTGCGGGCTGGGTCAAACTCTGCAACGAGCTCGAAAGCTGCATCAGTATCGTTGATGTTGTTATAGGAAAGCTGCTTGCCTTGAAGCTGGGTTGCAGTGGCCACACCCGGGCGCTGTTCGCCGGTCAGATAAAAGCCTGCGGTCTGATGCGGGTTTTCACCATAACGCATGACAGAGTGCAGCTTGCCTGCAACGGAGCGATAGGTCGGGGTTTCGTCGTTGATTGCTTCGGCAAACCAGTTGGAAATGGCTGCATCATAAGCGGCAGTACGCGAGAACGCCTTAGCTGCAAGCTTTTTGCGGAAAGAAATCGGCAGTGAGCCTTCGTTCTTTTCAAGCTCGGCCACAACGTCTGCATAGTCAGCCGGATCGACAACGGTTGCGACATAGGCGTGGTTCTTTGCCGAAGCGCGGATCATCGCCGGGCCACCAATGTCGATATTTTCAACAGTGGTGTCGTAGTCACCGCCCTTGAAGCGGACTTCTTCAAACGGGTAGAGATTAATGACGGCCAGATCGATACCGCCGATACCGTGGGCTTCCATGGCAGCGACATGTTCAGGGTCGTTGCGCACTGCAAGCAGACCGCCATGAACCGATGGGTGCAGCGTCTTCACGCGTCCGTCCATGATTTCCGGGAAGCCGGTGACTTCCGAAACGTCCTTTACAGGAATGCCTTCTGCAGCAATCGACTTGGCGGTGCCGCCGGTCGAGAGAATTTCAACGCCATGGGCATGGAGTGCCTTGGCGAAATCGATAAGGCCGGTCTTGTCGGAAACGGAAAGAAGGGCGCGGCGCACCCGATGAAGATCGGGAGCGGGGATATGCTTGGAGCTGACAGCCATAGGAAATGGTCTCTTCGTTGCTGAAGCGTTTTGCGTTCAGGAAGGGTGGGACGATGGCGAATTAGCACAGGCGTGACGCGAATCATACCTCAAATCGCAGCTAAAAGAGGCCTTTTTGGATTAAGCATAGCTACCGATGGCAACGCGGCTGAGTTGCCAGTTCACTTCCGGTAGTTCGGAAGCCGGGAAGGACAGCACGATCTGCTTTGATGTTACAGGTCCGCGGAATCCGGCAAAGAAGATGCTGTCTTCCAACTGCGGGGCAACTTCGAAACAGGAAAAAGCCCATGTATCATCGTGCGGGGCGCTGAGAATAATCAGACCATTTTCATCAAATGAGATATCTACAGAAGGGTGGATATGAAAACGCACCGCGATATTGTCGCGGCCATTGGCTTTCAAAGCCTTGGCATCGCCACGATAGAAACGGTCGGCACCCTGAATGACGCTGCCATTGTGCGAGAGCACGACGCGGCGCTCATGGAAGATGCCGAAAAGGCGGGCATAGCCATCATGGCTTGCGACAAAGCCTTGTCGTCCGAGGTCTTCCACGCGATCACGTTGAACTTTTGTGGGGCCTGCAATGATCGGCGTGCCGATCATATTGGAGAGGCCCGCATTCAGACTGAAACGGCAGGATGATGTGTCATTGATGGTGGCAGTCGAGTGCGCAGCCGTCGAGCGCCCCAACGGACGAAATTCGGGTGGGCCGTAACGATCAACACCTGAATTGACAATATAACGCTGACGTCCCGAAGACATTTCAAAGGCGAGACAGCCCGCATGGGCATCGCGCGACGCGGTTACGGGCGGCGGAAGGCCGGTATCGGCGATAATCGTGGTCGCACCCATCGACAGGCGTTCATACCCCGAATAAGGCGCGTGTGTCAGCGGCGAACCTGCGGTTTCATCATGGCGCAGAACTGAAATAATTCGCTCGGACAGTGTCGGCCCAACGCCATTGAAAAGTGCTAGGCTGCCGTCCTGATGCCGGAAGAAACGCAGCGCTGGCAACATGCGCTCGACAGCTTCGATCAATGCCTTTGGCGGGGATTCTGTGCCATTGGCATAGGTCTGACGCAGCGGCAGAAGATCGGCCAGCAGTTCAAGGATCGTAACCGGGTTGCGCGAGATGTGCCCGCCATCGGGCAGGATCTGGCGCTTCAACTCATATTCCAGATTACGGCGCGCGGCGCGGGCGGTCGGCGGCGAAACCGGCAAGGCGAGTGCTGCAAAGGCGAGTGCAATGCGCGCACGCAGGCGTTCTTCGCCATCATCCATGGCGGAAGCGACGGTGCGCAGATAGCGCACCTGCATGGCAAGCGAGCGCATGAATTTGCGATAGGCAGGCAATTCTGCGCCTGAAAGAATGAGGTTGGAATGCTGCAGCCAAGCGATGATGCGCTGGGCCGTTACTTCCGGCGACCAGGCAAGACCACCGATGCGTTTGCCATAAAGGCGCATCCAGTCATCAACGAGCGCACGTGCATTGGCGGTGGCAAGCTCACTGTTGGCGCCTTTCAAGTGACGCAGCCAGCCAAAACCCTGAAGGGCTGCTTCCCATTCCGGTGTCGGAGGCTCAACAGCAAAAGGCGACATGCCGCCGGTTTCGACGAGGCGACCGGCCAGTGCGAACCGGCCATGATAGAACTCCTGCGCCAGCTGCGGGTCGGCAACGCGCAGGTCAGGGGGAGCGATGAGAATGCGCTCCGGTGTGAAGCCGGTAAAACGCCAGCGATAAAGCGGACCCATGCGCAGACGGCGGCTGAACTTGCGCCAAGCCTGTGCAACGGCCAGTCCCCAAAGATGCGGGGTTTCGCTCAACGCGACTGCCACCCTTTCATTCTCCGTATTAAAATTCATTCGCAATGGACCCTGTAAGGCAGGTCCGTCCTTTCATGGCATGATGTACCGAAATGCTGGTTTCCGCGCCTCGGAATCACACATTCTTAGAATCGTCGATAATGGTGAATCGAGTGTTAACCATAACGAGCTTATAAACTCGTTATGACACATTCATCGATTTTAATTAGCAATATCTAACTGATCAGGCTTTGCGTTTAAAGCGGGCAGCAAAGAAGCCGTCCATTCCAGCCATATGCGGATTGCCATCGAATTTATCGGCGGCCAAATCGGCAGGCGTTGAGCGCAGGAAGCCTTCCTCCGTCACAAGACCTTCCAGTCCGGCACAATCGTCCAGCGTGATCGGATAAGCTTCGAGTTCCGGATTTTCCAGCGCTTTGCGTGCCATTTCTTCGCCTTCCAGCGGGTGCAGCGAGCAATTGGAAAAGACAATGGTACCGCCGGGCTTAACCAGCGTCACTGCATGAGCAAGCATCTTTGCCTGAAGGCTGGCGAGCTTTTCGACATCCTTTGGTGTTTTGGTCCATGGCACGTCGGGGTGACGGCGCACGGTGCCTGTGGATGAGCAGGGCGCATCGAGAAGAACTGCATCAAACAACGCGTCCGGTGTGTACTCCATCAGATTGGTGGCGACGGTACGTGCCTTGTAGCCAAGACGCTCCAGATTGCCCTGAAGACGCTTGAGACGGTTTTCAGACATATCGAGCGCGGTGACATCTGCGGACTGCTGCACAAGCTGTGCGGTCTTGCCGCCCGGCGCTGCACAAAGATCGGCAACACGTTTGCCCTTTATATCGCCCATGAGTCGAGCAGGCAGGCTTGCCGCCGCGTCCTGCACCCACCACTCGCCCTCGGCAAAGCCGGGCAGGTCGGTGAGATTGCCTTCGACAGTCTCAAGACGTACCGAGCCGTTTGGCAGAGCTGTGCCGCCGAGCTTTTCGGCCCATTCCTTCGGATCGCCTTTTACGGTGAAATCGATCGGCGGTTCATAAGCGTGCATGGCGAGAATGCTTGCTGCCTTTTCTGCGCCATAAGCGTCTTTGATGCTGTTTGCGAACCATTCCGGCACATTGGCTTCCGGCTGCAATGTATGAGCCAGCGCGCGTTCCTTGTTGCGCGACAGACGGCGCAGAAGTGCATTCACAAGGCCTGCATACTTGCGATTGCGTGGATCGGCATTGGCCGCTTCCACAGCCAGATCAACCGCCGAATGATCCGGCAGGTTAAGATAGAAAATCTGTGCGATGGCCACATGCAGAAGATGCTTGAGCGCGTGAGCATTTTCCGGCAATGGCCGGTCGAGGCGTTTGTTGATGGCGCGTTCGATGCTGCCGCGATTGCGCAGCGCCGAACCCAGAATGGCGCGAACCAGCGCGCGGTCGCGTGGTTCGAGCGCGAGATATTGCGGATGCCCGTGGCTGTTATCTGTCAGACCGTCAAGCGATGTGTTCTTTTCAATCACCGCACCAAGCAGGCGGGCCGCAGTCAGACGTGCAGCAAGACCCGGGCGCAGCTGTTCAGCGCGGTCTGCGGCATGTTTATGGGAGTGCGGCTTTTTATTTCCACGCTTTGGCGCAGCTTTTTTATCGTTCACGCTGTTCTACTTTATCTGACGCGCATCTGGTTTTTGGCTTGCGCTTTAGGACCAGGGGCCCCGATAACCGGAACCGCCACTGTTATTACCGCCTGCATTACCCCATGGACCACTGTTTTGGGAAGGGGGTGAACTGCGTTGCATCATTCCCGCCGAGCGAATGCCCATCTCAGCGGCCATCTGTTCAAGCGCCTGAATACGATTATCTGTGTCCGGATGCGTCGAAAACAGGTTGTCTGCTCCACGTCCGCTCAGAGGATTGATGATGAACATATGGGCGGTTGACGGGTTGTGCTCGGCTTCCTCATTGACAATAGACTTAGCGCCGCGGGCGATCTTGCCAAGGGCGGATGAGAGCCAGAGCGGATTGCCGCAGATTTCGGCACCGCGACGGTCGGCGGCATATTCGCGGGTACGGCTTACCGCCATCTGCACGATCATCGCCGCAAAAGGAGCCACGATCATAGCAAGAATTGTACCGATGACACCGATGATCCCATTGCCATTTTCGCGGTTTCCACCGAGGAAAAATGCAAAATTACCAAGCATGGAAATGGCACCGGCAAGTGTGGCGACGATTGTCATGGTCAGCGTATCGCGGTTTTGAACGTGCGCCAGCTCATGCGCCATCACGCCTGCAGCTTCTTCTGGTGTAAGACGATTGAGAAGGCCGGTCGTGGCTGCAACGGCAGCATTTTCGGGGTTTCGGCCCGTCGCAAATGCATTGGGCTGGTCTTCGTTGATAATATAGACCTTCGGCATTGGCAGGCCAGCATTGGCGGCAAGACCGCTGACCATGCGGAAGAATTCGGGCGCCGAACGCTCATCGACTTGCCTCGCATTATACATGCGCAGCACCATCTTGTCGGAATTCCAGTAGCCAAACAGGTTCATCGCAACAGCGACCACCAGAGCGATCATCATGCCGCCACCGCCGCCCAGCAAATAGCCAATGCTCATGAACATGACTGTCATGAGAGCAATCAGCATGGCAGTTTTCGTCATATTCATCCGTATAGGTCTCCGGTTCAGCAACAGTTTACACAATCGGGGTTTTGCTTCCCCGTCAGATTTAACTATATGATGGGTATGAAATGCCTGATGTTCAATAATGGGCTCTAATAACGGATCGCAAACAAATGACCGATAAGTTCAACGAACCCGCCAACGACGATAATGCTGAACCGCGCAAGTTTGAAGACTTGCCACCGGCCGCTCAGCGCGCACTGAAAGAAGCCGAAGAGCGCCGCGCGAGTGAAAATGCCGAAAAGCTGCCGCGTGAGATTGGAGGTCGCGGCGGCAAGGACCCCGCGCGTTTTGGCGACTGGGAGATCAAGGGACGGACGATAGATTTTTGAGCTGTTCAGGAAGTGCATTGTTAAAATCAAGGCAATCTCCATAGTCGCTCCGAGTGGCAGTAAAATCGCTTCAGGAGAGAAGACGCTTGAAGTGAGAAAGTGGGTTCCCGATCTTACTCCCCATGAAGATATTCTAATCGTGGAGAATAAATTTTTCCTGGGTGATCTGATCAGCGTTGACCCAGATGGCTATGCGCTGGCTGTTGTGAAAATTGTGCATGTTCGGCCATTTACGCTAGACGATCTAGAGCGCGTCCACTTTACTCGGGGTCATCTCCGCAGGATTTGAAGTAGTTGGCACATTCTTGTGGTTCAAACAGCGTGACGATCTGGCCGACAGTATTCCATAAGCCCTCGACGGTTCGCTCGGCTTTGGCGCGCAAGACGGCCTTGAGCTTGGCGAAGGCCTTCTCGATGGGGTTGAAGTCTGGACTGTATGGAGGAAGGTAGAGCAAGCTGCAGCCCGCACCTTCGATTGCGAGACGCACGCCCTTCGCCTTATGTGACGGCAGGTTGTCCATGATGACGATGTCGCCGGTCACCAAGGTTGGAATGAGAACCTGTTCGACATAGGCCTGGAATGCGACGCCGTTCATCGCACCGTCGAGGACCATGGGCGCGGTCATGCCAGATAGTCTGAGTGCACCGGTAAATGTCGTTGTCTTCCAATGGCCGTGTGGGACCGGTGAATGGCATCGATCTCCGCAAGGGGCTCGTCCGCGAAGCCGGGACATCTTCGTGCTCAGGCCGGTTTCATCAATGAATACGAGGTGCGCTGGATCGAGATCGAGCTGGCCGTCGAACCAGTCCTGGCGACGCTTCAGCAGGTCAGGACGGTCCTGCTCCAGTGCATGTGCGGTCTTTTTTTGAAAGTCCAGCCGCGCTTTCGCAGCCAGACGTCAAGCGCACTGCGGCCGATCAATACGGCTCTCTCCTCATGCAATCGCCGGACCATTTCGTTGAGCGTGATATCCTTCGCCTCTTCGATCATGCCGAAGATGAAGTCCTCGTGAGGATCCAGGCGTGAGCCGCCGCGTCGGCCCTGCTTCGCCGGGGTCAACAGACCTGCTCGCGCACTCGCAATCCAGGCGATGGCTGTTGAAATCCCAATCCCAAATCGGGCTGCCGCTGAACGTGCCGACATGCCATCCCGTGACGCAGCCAGAACGCGGCTACGCAGATCAACACTGAAAGCCCGGGTCATATTGCCTCCAACCAAATCACCAGTCGGAGCGATGGAATCAGAATTCGGCGACCAAGGGAATCCTCAACGCGATTCCGCGTTCAATGGACGCGCTCTAGCGGCTGCCTGCGCTTCGTCTTTTGAAGATGGGTGGTTTGCATGGGAGCTTTCAGATGTGCGGCCGTTGGCAAAACCAATCCCGGCATTGGCTGCGAGAAAAATCTATGAGCTAGATATCGGCAACCTGGTCTTTGGTTGAAATAAAAAGCCCCGGTTTCCCGGGGCCTGTTTTTATTTCTTGTTCTGGCGATTTTCGATCAGATCGTCCACGACGCCCGGATCGGCGAGTGTCGACGTATCGCCCAGTGAGCCGAACTCGTCTTCAGCGATCTTGCGCAGGATACGACGCATGATCTTGCCGGAGCGGGTCTTTGGCAGGCCGGGCGAGAACTGGATCTTGTCCGGCGTTGCAATCGGGCCGATTTCCTTGCGCACATGGCTTATCAGTTCTTTGCGCAGGGCGTCTTCGTCCTTCACGGCTTCGCCGGTCATCAGCGTGACATAGCAATAAATGCCCTGGCCCTTGATCGGGTGCGGGTAGCCGACAACAGCAGCTTCCGAAACCGAGTGATGCGAGACGAGTGCGGATTCGATTTCCGCTGTGCCGAGGCGATGGCCGGAAATATTGAGCACATCATCGACGCGGCCGGTGATCCAGTAGTAACCGTCTTCATCCCTGCGGCAGCCGTCGCCGGTGAAATACTTGCCCTTATAGGTGGAGAAGTAAGCTTCGATGAAGCGCTTGTGATCGCCGTAAAGGGTGCGCATCTGGCCCGGCCAGCTATCGATAATGCAAAGATTGCCGTCGGTGGCACCTTCCACAATCGCGCCTTCATTGTCCACCAGCTGCGGCTTCACACCAAAGAACGGACGTGTCGCAGAACCCGGCTTGAGGTCGGTCGCGCCCGGCAATGGCGTGATCAGAATGCCGCCGGTTTCCGTTTGCCACCATGTATCAACGATTGGCGAATGCTGATCGCCGACCACGTTGTAATACCATTCCCATGCTTCCGGGTTGATCGGTTCTCCGACCGAGCCAAGAAGACGCAGCGTTGAACGCGATGAACGTGTGACGAACTCATCGCCAGCGCCCATCAATGCGCGGATTGCTGTTGGTGCAGTGTAGAAAATGTTGACGTGGTGCTTGTCAACCACTTCCCAGAAACGACCCTGATCGGGGAAGTTCGGCACACCTTCAAACATCAGTGTGGTGGCACCATTGGCCAGCGGTCCATAGACGATATAGGAATGGCCTGTGACCCAGCCCACATCAGCGGTACACCAGTAAATGTCACCATCATGATAGTCGAAGACATATTGATGGGTCATCGAAGCGTAGACGAGATAGCCGCCAGTGGTGTGAAGCACACCCTTTGGCTTGCCGGTTGAGCCGGAAGTGTAGAGGATGAACAGCGGATCTTCCGCGTTCATTGGTTCCGGTTCGCAGGTCGGTTCGACGCTTGCGACTTCCTGATGATACCAGAGATCGCGACCCGGACCCCAGCTGACCTTGCCGCCGGTACGACGCACAGTCAGGACCTTGTTGACCAACACATATTGCTTGGCAGCAATGTCGATAGCGGTATCGGTGTTTTCTTTCAGCGGAACCGGCTTGCCGCCGCGTACGCCTTCATCTGCGGTGATGACGAAAGTGGATTCGCAGTCAACAATACGACCGGCCAGCGCTTCCGGCGAGAAGCCAGCGAAGACGACGGAATGCACCGCACCAATGCGGGCGCAGGCGAGCATTGCGTAAGCTGCTTCCGGGATCATCGGCAGATAGATGGTGACGCGATCGCCTTTCTTCACGCCGTGCTTTTTGAGCACATTGGCAAGGCGGCAGACATTTTCGTGCAGCTCACGATAGGTGATCTTCTTGTCGATATAGGGATTGTCGCCCTCCCATATAATCGCAACCTGATCGCCACGGCTTTTGAGATGACGGTCGATACAGTTATAGGAAACGTTGGTAACGCCATCCTCATACCACTTGATCGAAACGTCGCCGTTGAAATCGGTGTTCTTGACTTTGGTGAATGGCTTGAACCAATCAATCCGTCGGCCGTGCTTGGCCCAGAATCCATCCGGGTCGGTCACACTCTCATTGTACCATTCGAGATACTTCTCGTTGTCTATGAGCGTGTTCTTCTTTGCCCCCGGCAGAACAGGGTAAAGCTTTTCCGACATGTTGTCCTCCTTGCTGTCCGGCGATCCTCCCGCCGTAATCGATAGCTCGCATCGGGGCGAAGCTATCGCCAGACTCATCTACATTCCGTCTGACTAAACGTAAATTAGACATTGGGATCGACTATGGTCCAGAGTGACGCAGCACAAAAATATGATCGACGTGGCAGCACTCGCCTCAACTTGGTGCTAACATATTGTTTTTACTATTTAAAAACTATTTCCGGCGAGTATGATCAATGTCGGAGTCTCCAGATATTCACAATAGGCTCCTGTAAAAAGGGGAAATCGCTATGACGACATCCGCTTTTCTTGCAAAGCAAGCACTCGGTGCGAAGTCGGCTTTTGAACTCCAGCTTGCCGGTTACGGCCTGACAACGGCAAAGCTTTTCTACCACATGCCCGATCACCCACATCTGTTGCAGCTTTTCGTCTGGCAGGATTATGATATTGCGCCAGATTTTCCAACGCTGAACCATTTCATCAATTTTTGGAAGGATGAGATCGAGGGGCCGTTGCATTCGGTGAGCTATACGCATTTCCGTCAGCTCGGCCCATCTGATTTGAGGGTATTGCGGGGGGAAATGCTTTTGTCTTGGAACTAAGTTTTCTCAAAGAAATGTGAAACATCTCGGAAAAAATCGGATGGACTGTTTGTCCCAAAACAGATTTTCGCGAAGATGTTTCACGGAATTGTCAGGAAATTCTAAAATGTTTATGGAGATTAATACATGTAATTTATAAAAAATATTGTATAAATGACGGTGATTATAGTATAATTACGTGTTGTGAAGTGGTGATAATTTAAACGTATCTCACGTAAAATGTATCATTGATGGTATGTTTTGTATCATCCTTAAAAAAGATTTTCTCTGGATCGTTCTTGGATATTGTTAGTGTGTATTTTTTATCGGCCATGCTTATTCTGTATCCTTTAGAAAAAGGTATTTGATCTACATATTCGAAATGGAAAAGTACCGCAGGAAGGTAGTCAATGTTAAATGCAGAAAGAAGATTTACCTCTTTCCCGTCAACTATAGATTTGTTTTTGGAGGTTTGTCCCCAAAAATAGTCTGTATCAATAGATTGTCCATCGTAATATACAATACTAGATTGTTTATTTTCAATTTTATCATCTATTGACCAAATCATGTTTTCTTTAGGGGATTCATTCTCTTTTTTCATGGAAACATGGAATAAATTCTCTTCTACCAAAGAGTCTAGGGTTATGAAACGGTTTGTTATAACGCTTTGAAGAGTAATTTTAGTAGACATTATAAAATCCTCATTTGATTAATATGAATCATGTATATATATGATGTTTTTTCTATCTACTGTCAGTTGTTGCAGTAGCATAGCGCCCACCAAAAATCGCCGAGCCGACTCGAACCGAGGTCGCACCGAAGCCGATTGCCGTTTCGTAATCGCCCGACATGCCCATGGAAAGCTTGGCAACGCCTGCTTCGCGGGCGAGTTTTTCCAGCAAAGCAAAATGCGGCCCCGGATTTTCGTCTGCCGGTGGTATGCACATCAGCCCTTCGATTGAGAGGCCATGATGCATGCGGCAGCGCTCAGCGAAGGCAACGGCCTCATTTGGCGGGATACCAGCCTTTTGTTCTTCCAGGCCGGTATTGACCTGCACATAGAGCTTCGGGCTTTTGCCCTGCTTTTTGATCTCACTGGCTAAAGCGGCGGCGATTTTTTCACGGTCCACGGTTTCGATCACGTCGAAGAGGGCCACGGCATCAGCTGCTTTGTTGGATTGTAGCGGTCCGATGAGGTGCAGCTCGATTCCTGAATAGGCTTCACGCAAGCCTGGCCACTTGGCTTGAGCTTCCTGAACGCGGTTCTCACCAAAGACCCGCTGGCCGAGTTCGAGTGCCGGGCGGATTTCATCCGCTTCGAATGTTTTCGATACGGCCACAAGTGTCACGGAACCTTTTTTGCGCTGCGCTTCTTTCTCTGCGTTTGCAATCGCGGTCTTGACCGTGTTCAGGTTCGCACCAATATCTGACCCAATAACTGACATGGAATTCTCGCTTTCAGGCTTTTAAGTCCGCAAAAACTTGACGCTCTCGCCAATACGTGGTGAAGGTCGCCATTAAATACCGACTCTCCTTATTGCATCACCTTCGTACGAGTAAATACGCTCATGGCATCCGAACGTTATAATCCGCGTGTGGCGGAAGCTCATTGGCAGAAAATCTGGGAAGAAAACCAGACTTTCGAAACCGACAACAGCGATCCCCGCGAGAAATACTACGTCCTAGAAATGTTCCCTTATCCATCGGGGCGCATTCACATGGGCCATGTGCGCAACTATGCGATGGGCGACGTTGTTGCCCGTTACAAGCGCGCCAAGGGTTTCAACGTTCTACACCCGATGGGGTGGGATGCGTTCGGTATGCCTGCGGAAAACGCGGCGATGCAGAACAAGGTGCATCCGAAGGAATGGACCTACCAGAACATCGACACGATGAAGCGTCAGCTGAAATCCATGGGCCTGTCGCTTGACTGGTCGCGTGAGTTTGCGACCTGCGATGTCGAATACTACCATCGTCAGCAGATGCTGTTCATTGACCTGTTTGAAAAAGGTCTGGTGACGCGCAAGACCTCCAAGGTCAACTGGGACCCGGTCGACAACACCGTTCTCGCCAATGAGCAGGTGGTGGATGGCCGCGGCTGGCGTTCAGGTGCGCTGGTCGAACAGCGCGAACTGACACAGTGGTTCTTCAAGATCACCGATTTCAGCGAAGACCTGCTGGCGGGTCTCGATACGCTTGACCAGTGGCCGGAAAAAGTCCGCGTCATGCAAAAGAACTGGATCGGCAAGTCGGAAGGCCTGCAGGTTCGCTTTGCGCTGGATCACAAGACCGCGCCGTCCGGTTTCTCGGAAGTTGAAGTTTATACGACCCGTCCGGACACGCTGTTCGGTGCGGCTTTTGTAGCGATCTCCGCCGATCACCCGCTGGCGAAGAAGCTTGCAGAGGATAATGCCTCGCTCAACGGCTTCATCGATGAATGCCATCAGCATGGCACGTCGCTCGCAGCGCTTGAAACTGCTGAAAAGAAGGGTTTCGATACCGGCATCAAGGTTAAGCACCCGTTCGATGATAATTGGGAACTGCCGCTTTATGTCGCTAATTTCGTGTTGATGGAATACGGCACAGGCGCCGTTTTCGGTTGCCCTGCACACGATCAGCGCGATCTGGATTTTGCCAATAAATATTCGCTGAAAGTGACGCCGGTTGTTCTGCCGAAGGGTGAGGACGCAGCAAGCTTCAGCGTTGGCGAAACGGCCTATACCGACGATGGGGTGATGTTCAATTCGCGCTTCCTCGACGGCATGACGCCGGAAGCAGCTTTCGCGGAAGTGGCTGAACGTCTGGAAAAGACCGAGCTTGATGGTCGCCCGCAGGCTCAACGCAAGGTGCAGTTCCGTCTGCGCGACTGGGGTATTTCCCGCCAGCGTTATTGGGGTTGCCCGATCCCGATGATCCATTGCGAAAGCTGTGGCGTCAATCCGGTGCCGCGTGCTGATCTGCCAGTCAAGCTGCCGGATGATGTCGAGTTCGACCGTCCGGGAAATCCGCTTGACCGTCATGCGACATGGCGTCATGTGAAGTGCCCGAAATGCGGTGGCGAAGCGCGCCGTGAAACGGACACCATGGATACGTTCGTCGATTCGTCGTGGTATTACACGCGCTTCACCGCGCCTTGGGAAAATGAGCCGACGGATCGTGCGGTTGCCGATCACTGGTTGCCGGTCGATCAGTATATTGGTGGCGTTGAGCACGCGATCCTGCACCTGCTTTATTCGCGCTTCTTTACCCGCGCCATGAAAGTCGCAGGTCACGTTGGTATCGATGAACCATTCAAGGGCCTGTTCACGCAGGGCATGGTGGTGCATGAAACCTATAAGGCTAATGGCCAGTGGGTTGCACCTGCCGATATCCGCATCGAAGATGTTGACGGCAAGCGCGTTGCAACCATGCTCGATAGCGGTGCGCCTGTCGAAATCGGTTCGATTGAGAAAATGTCGAAGTCGAAAAAGAACGTGGTCGATCCCGACGACATCATCTCGTCTTACGGCGCAGATACCGCGCGCTGGTTCATGCTTTCCGACAGCCCGCCGGAACGCGACGTCATCTGGACCGAAGCCGGCGCCGAAGGTGCGCATCGTTTCGTGCAGCGCGTCTGGCGTCTGGTTTCGGAAGCTGCTGCCGGCTTGAAGGATGTCGCGCCGAAAGCTGGAACGCAGGGCGGTGCGCTCACCGTATCCAAGGCTGCTCATAAGGCTGTTCAGGCTGTTGGTGATGACATCGAAAAGCTTGCCTTTAACCGTTCGGTCGCTCGTCTTTACGAATTGGTCAACACGCTTGCAGCACCGCTGCAGCAGGTTGCATCCGGTAAAGCCGACGATGAGCTGAAGGCGGCATTGCGCGAAGCAACCGAAATGTTGATCATGATGCTGGCACCAATGATGCCGCATCTGGCTGAACAGTGCGCAATTGAGCTGGGTGGCAAGATAGCAGGCAAGGAAACACTGGTTGCACGTGCGCCCTGGCCGCAGTTCGATCCAGCTTTGATCGTGGAAAACGAGATTGTTCTGCCGGTTCAGATCAACGGGAAGAAGCGTGGGGATTTGACAATCGCGCGCGACGCTGATCAAGCTACAATCCAGCAGGCGGTGCTCGAACTTGACTTCGTCAAGACCGCGCTCGAAGGGGGCACGCCGAATAAGATCATCGTGGTGCCACAAAGGATCGTCAATGTCGTTGCCTGATCGCTTGATTTCCGCTTTTCAGAATCTCCGTGTGGCGATTGTGGCCATCGGAGCCGTAGTTCTTCTTGCTGGCTGTACGGTGCAACCGCTCTATTCGGGCGGTGGCAGTGCAGGCAGTACGATTGGCGGCAGTGTGACGCCGGATATGCGCGCGAAGCTGGCATCGATTTCGGTCGATCCTGAAAATAGCATTTACGGTGTTCAGGTTCGTAATCGGCTGATCTTCTTGCTTTCCGGCGGTGCTGGTGAGCCTGCCAATCCGAACTACAAGCTGCGTCTGGGCTTAAGCAAGTCGGTTACATCTTTCGTGAGTGTCGATATTGGTGACCAGACGGATCGCACGGGCCGTCCATCGGCTGGTACAGTCAATGCGAAGTCAAATTTCGTGCTGTTCGACAAGGACGGTAAGGCACTGAAGTCCGGGACACGCACGGTCGGTGCTTCCTTTGACCGTCCGCGTCAGGAATTCGCCAACCTGCGTGCCGAACGTGATGCAACGAAGCGTGCGGCTGAAGAACTAGCTGAACAGATCTATCTTGCAATCGCCATGCAGATGTCGAAGCTTTGAGGGTGCCAGTTTGATCGAGTTCGAAAAGGCGGCGCATCTTGTGCCGCCTTTCGTTTGTCTAGGCTGAGGAAATCATGCGGCTCGTTTCATTTTCGGCAAAAGGCTATCGCTCACTTCGGTCTGTGCGGTTTGATCTGGGGCAGGTCACAGTCTTTGTTGGTGAAAACGGCGCTGGAAAGTCCAATCTTTATCGTGCCCTGCAACTCGTGAAGGCTGCGGCGGAAGGTATATTCTCAACCGAGATCGTGCGCGAAGGCGGTATGCAATCGGCCATGTGGAGTGGCACCCGACGCAAGCATGAACCGGCGCGAATCATTCTTGAGGCCGAATTTGAAGATGAACGCCTTGCTTCGCGTCTGTCTTACCGTGTCGAGGCAGGTTTGCCGCCGCCGGTATCGGGTGCTTTTCCCTTTGAGCCGCAGATCAAGGAAGAGCAGCTCAATCTCGACACCGGGCGACGTCCGGTTGATCTCATGGATCGCAAGGGACCAGCGGTTTTTGCACGGGATGGGGAGGGGCGACGTACCGAACATCCGACTCGCCTTCTGACATCGGAGAGTGGCCTCGCCGTCTTGGGACAGTCCGGGCATTATCCGGAGATCGGTGATCTCGCATCCCAAATGCGCGGGTGGCGGTTCTATCATGGTTTCAGAAGCGATCGCGATGCACCGGTGCGTCAGCCATCGATCGCTGCAACGGCTGCAATGCTTGACGAGGACGGCGGTAATCTGGCTTCTGTGTTTGCAACACTCGCGCATATTCGTCAGGATACGGTGGATCTTGATCATCTGATTGCCGATGCGCTGGAAGGCGCCAAGCTGGTCATTCCGTATCCAGAAGAAACCGCAACATTCGGCCTCAAATTTCCTGCCTTTCCGCCGCGCGTATTTCGGCCGGGCGAGTTATCTGACGGGCAGATACGTCTGCTGGCGCTTGCGGGCGCGCTTCTGTCCTATCGTCTGCCGCCTTTGATTGCTCTGAACGAGCCTGAGGCGAGTCTGCATCCTGATATGATTCCATCGCTGGCGAAGATGATCGCGCGAGCCTCCGAGCGCAGTCAGATATGGGTGGTCACGCATTCGGCCCGGCTGGCGGAAGCGATTACGGAATATTGCGGCAACAATCCGATTCGTGTTGTCAAGCAAGACGGCGAAACCGAACTTGGATAAACAAAAACGGCGGATCGATGATCCGCCGATTTGCGTTTTAATCAGTAGGCTGATTAAGCAATTTTCTGGCCGGTCTTCGCCCAGTCGGCGAGGAAGGTTTCAAGGCCCTTGTCGGTCAGTGGATGCTTGACCAGAGCCTTGAGCGTTGCCGGAGGGGCAGTAACGACGTCGGCGCCGATCAATGCTGCTTCCTTGACGTGGTTTACGGTGCGAACCGAAGCAGCCAGGATTTCAGTACGGAAATCGTAGTTGTCGAAAATGGTACGGATTTCAGCAATCAGTTCCATACCGTTGATGCCAGTGTCATCCAGGCGACCAATGAATGGCGATACGAAGGTCGCGCCTGCTTTTGCTGCGAGCAGAGCCTGATTGGCCGAGAAGCAGAGCGTCACGTTGGTCTTGTGACCATCGGAGGTCAGTGCCTTACAAGCCTTGAGGCCGTCGAGTGTCAAGGGCAGCTTGATGCAGATATTGTCTGCGATCTTGGCAATGACAGCAGCTTCCTTCATGATCTGCTCATATTCGGTTGCTGCGACTTCAGCCGAAACCGGACCCTTGACGAAAGAGCAGATTTCTTTGGTAACTTCGATGATGTCACGGCCGGACTTGAGGATCAGCGACGGATTGGTGGTTACGCCATCGACCAGTCCAAGATCATTGAGTTCGCGGATTTCCTTGACGTCCGCAGTGTCGACGAAAAACTTCATAACAGAATTCCTCCATAATGGGCGCGGGTTAGTGGATTTAAATTGATTTAAATCCAGCAAGGTGGCTTTTCTTTAGCGCAAAGCCGCGCCAAGGTCACGCAATCATGTCGAAAGATTCGCACGATATTTTGAGCCTCTTTGCGGAGCCCACCCAAAGCGTGGTGCCGGTGCTCGTGCCGATGCCTGCTGAACGTCCATATTCATATATGGTGCCGGAGGGAATGCATGTCCAGCCCGGCTCAATCGTGCGCGTACCTCTGGGGCCGCGAGAGGTTGCGGGTATCGTTTGTGATGGCGCCACCGATGCCGTCGACGCCAAGAAACTGCGCGCAATTTCTGAAGTTTTCGATTGCCCCCCTGTGGATGCTCAGATGCTGCGCTTCATGCGCTGGGCCGCAGATTATACCCTTTCACCGCCCGGAATGGTGGCGCGCATGGTGCTTCGTGCGCCTGCAGCCTTTGATCCAGAGCCGAAAGTGCCGGGGCTTCGTCACAATGGCCATGAGCCGGAGCGCATGACGGATGCCCGTGCCCGTGTGATGGAACTGGCACGCGACGGCTTGGCATGGACGCGCTCGGGGCTGGCCCATGCCGCCGGTGTTTCGCTGACGGTTGTCGATGGTTTGAAAACGCAGGGCGTGTTTGAGGATGTGATGCTTCCGCCGCCTGCTGTCGTGGCGACGCCGGATACGGATTATTCGCGATCCACTCTTTCAGAGGATCAGCAGGCTGCTGCCGAAATGCTCGCCGAATCGGTTGAGGAAAATGCTTTTTCAGTTTCGCTGCTTGATGGCGTGACCGGTTCCGGCAAGACCGAGGTTTATTTTGAAGCCGTCGCCAAGGCGCTTGAGATGGGCAAACAGGTGTTGATCCTGCTGCCGGAAATCGCACTGACGCAGCAGTTTCTCGACCGTTTTCATGAGCGCTTTGGGGCAAAGCCTGCCGAATGGCACTCCGATCTTGCGCCGCGCACACGGGAGCGCGTCTGGCGACAAATTGCGGAAGGCACCGTTCGTGTGGTCGCCGGTGCCCGTTCGGCGCTGTTTTTGCCGTTCAAGGAACTTGGCCTGATCGTGGTCGACGAGGAACATGATCCGGCTTACAAACAGGAAGATCGCGTTTTCTATAATGCGCGCGATATGGCCGTTGTGCGTGGCCACATTGGCGGTTTTCCGGTGATATTGGCATCGGCAACACCTTCTATCGAAAGCCAGGTGAATGCCGATCAGGGACGCTATAAGCGAATCAAGCTCTATGGTCGCTATGCGGAAGCGGCACTTCCGACACTGAAGACCATCGATATGCGGCGCTCTCCGCCGCCGCCGGGACGGTTTTTGTCGCCAGCCTTGACCGAGGCTGTGGGTAAGACTGTCGAGCGTGGCGAACAGGCGCTGCTGTTTCTCAACAGGCGTGGCTATGCGCCACTTACGCTTTGTCGTGTCTGTGGCCATCGTTTTCAGTGTCCGCAATGTTCAAGTTGGCTGGTCGAACACCGTTTTCGCGGGCAGTTGATGTGCCATCAGTGTGGCTATCATGAGCCAGTGCCGGAAGCTTGCCCGGAATGTGGCACGCTGGATCATCTGGTTGCCTGTGGACCGGGTGTTGAACGCATTGCCGAGGAGGTGGCTGCAACCTTCCCGGACGCGCGAATCATTGTTCTTTCGTCGGATATGGCGGGCGGTGTGAAGCGTCTTCGGCTTGAACTGGATGCCATTGCCAAAGGCGAGGCGGATATTGTCATCGGCACGCAGCTTGTGGCCAAGGGGCATAACTTTCCCAACATGACGCTGGTGGGCGTGGTGGATGCCGATCTTGGCCTTGCCAATGGCGATCCGCGTGCAGCCGAACGCACTTTCCAGTTGCTCAATCAGGTGACAGGCCGTGCAGGGCGAACAGGTCGCAAAAGTCTTGGTCTGCTTCAGACCTATCAGCCTGATCATCCGGTGATGCGCGCTATCGTCAGCGGTGATTCGGACGCATTTTATGCGCGTGAAATCGAGGAGCGTGAACGAAGTGCCCTGCCGCCCTTTGGGAGGCTTGCGGCGCTGATTATTTCTGCCGATAACCGGCCTGATGCTGAAAATCATGCGCGTGCGCTTCGGCGTGCAGCGCCGCATTCTTCTGAGGTTTCTGTGCTTGGTCCGGCTGAGGCGCCACTTGCACTGGTGCGTGGCAGACATCGGTTCCGTATCCTGGTTCACGGAACGAAAAGAGCGGATATTCAAGGGTTTATTCGTGCGCTTCTTGCAGCCGCACCCAAAGAACGCGGCTCTATCCGGGTGCAGGTGGATATCGATCCCCAGAGCTTCCTGTAGCGTCCAAAGCTATGGAAACGCGTCGGGTTTTTCGCTATAGCGCTTGAAACCAAGAGGTGAAACGCAATGGAATTTTATCTCCCCATGACCACCGGCGAGTGGCTTGCCTGGACTGCCGCGGTCGTAACGGCGCTAGCGGGACTCATCATGCTTTTTGCACCGGGTATCACCATGAAGCTGCTGCGTCTTCAGCCAGTCAACGCGCGTCCAGAGGCTTATAGCTCCATCCGAGCTGTTCTGGCCGGTCCGTATCTCGGGCTCGGGCTCGGATGCCTCATCTTCGCACAGCCTTTTCTGTGGGTTGTGCTGGGCGCGGTATGGGGATTTGCGCTCTTCGGCCGTTTCATTTCAATGATGTCGGATAAAAGTGCAACTTTTTACAACATCGTTGCAGCCGTCATCGAATTTCTGCTTGCCGCTGGGCCATTGCTTTACGCTTTTGGTTTTGTCGGTTGAGAAGCTGGCCAAAGACGAGCTGGACGCCAGAGTCGAGCCCAAGTTGCTATGCGAAAATGCATTCTGCTTCATTCGTCGGCTTCGTTCGTCGTTTTCTAACCTAAAATAGCGGCAAAACTTACACAAAAGTGCGGGATTCGCGTGTTGCGAGTCCGGTTCGTCTATGCTAGACGGCAATCACATTTCGGTGTTGTCGCGCTCGCGCGTCAGGGGTTCCCCGGAAACATTCAATAAAATCATCTGCTTGGGCCAATCGGTCCTGCTGAACTCCCAAAAAGATGGTTTCAACGTAGAGAGCAGGTTGTTCGTGGCAGAAACGTCTTCGCTCATTTCAGGTGTCGCACAGCGCTACGCCGGGTCATTGTTTGAGCTTGCGCTCGATGCAAAATCCGTTGCTGCTGTGGAAAAAGATCTTGGCCGTTTCGAGGCGCTTCTGAGCGGAAGCGAAGACCTGAAGCGTCTGATTTCCAGTCCGGTCTTCAATGCTGAAGACCAGCTTCACGCCATTGGCGCGATTGCTGACAAGGCTGGCATCAAGGGTCTGGTCGGCAATTTCCTGCGCGTCGTGGCGTCCAATCGTCGCCTGTTTGCGCTGCCGGGCATCATCGCCGCTTTCCGTGAGATTGCAGCTCAACATCGCGGCGAAGTTTCCGCTGATGTTATTTCTGCGCATGAGCTGACGAGCGCTCAGCAGAATGAATTGAAGGCAACGCTGAAGGGCGTGGCCGGCAAGGACGTGACGATCAATGTCACCGTCGATCCGTCGATCCTCGGCGGTCTTATCGTCAAGATGGGTTCGCGTCAGATCGACACGTCCCTTCGCACTAAACTTTCTTCTCTCAAGCTTGCACTGAAAGAGGTCGGCTGATGGACATCCGCGCCGCGGAAATTTCCGCTATCCTGAAAGAGCAAATCAAGAACTTCGGCAAGGAGGCTGAGGTCTCCGAAGTCGGTCAGGTTCTGTCCGTCGGCGACGGTATCGCCCGCGTTTACGGTCTGGACAATGTTCAGGCTGGCGAAATGGTCGAATTCCCTGGTGGTATTCGCGGAATGGCGCTTAACCTTGAAACCGACAATGTCGGTGTGGTTATTTTCGGTGCCGACCGTGACATCAAGGAAGGCGACGTCGTCAAGCGTACCGGCGCGATCGTTGACGTTCCTGTTGGTTCAGGCCTGCTGGGCCGTGTTGTCGATGCTCTCGGCAACCCAATCGACGGCAAGGGCCCAATCGTTGCTACTGAGCGTCGCCGCGTCGACGTCAAGGCGCCGGGCATCATTCCGCGTAAGTCGGTTCATGAGCCAATGTCGACCGGCCTCAAGGCTGTTGACGCTCTGATCCCTGTCGGTCGTGGTCAGCGTGAGCTGGTCATCGGTGACCGTCAGACCGGCAAGACTGCTATCATTCTCGATACCTTCCTTAACCAGAAGCCAATCCACGACAACGGGCCGGACAGCGAAAAGCTTTATTGCGTTTACGTTGCTATCGGCCAGAAGCGTTCGACTGTTGCTCAGTTCGTTAAGGTTCTCGAAGAACGTGGCGCTCTCGAATATTCCGTCGTGATCGCGGCTACCGCTTCCGATCCGGCTCCGATGCAGTACCTTGCGCCATTCGCAGGCTGCGCTATCGGTGAATATTTCCGTGACAATGGCCAGCACGCGCTGATCGGCTATGACGATCTTTCCAAGCAGGCTGTTGCTTATCGTCAGATGTCGCTTCTGCTTCGTCGTCCTCCGGGCCGTGAAGCTTACCCAGGTGACGTTTTCTACCTTCACTCGCGTCTTCTTGAGCGCGCTGCGAAGCTCAACGACGAAAACGGCGCTGGTTCGCTGACGGCTCTGCCAGTCATCGAAACGCAGGGTAACGACGTTTCCGCGTTCATTCCGACCAACGTGATCTCGATCACTGACGGCCAGATCTTCCTCGAAACCAACCTGTTCTATCAGGGTATCCGTCCGGCTGTTAACGTCGGTCTGTCGGTTTCGCGCGTTGGTTCGTCCGCTCAGATCAAGGCCATGAAGCAGGTTGCTGGTTCGATCAAGGGTGAACTCGCCCAGTATCGTGAAATGGCAGCATTCGCTCAGTTCGGTTCGGATCTTGATGCTTCGACCCAGCGTCTGCTTAACCGTGGTGCACGTCTGACCGAACTTCTCAAGCAGCCGCAGTTCTCGCCGCTCAAGACGGAAGAACAGGTTGCCGTGATTTACGCTGGCGTGAATGGCTATCTCGATAAGATCGCCGTCAACCAGGTTGGCAAGTTCGAAGCTGGTCTTCTTTCTTCGCTGCGCACCGAGCACAAGGATGTTCTCGACGCGATTCGCGACGAAAAGGCACTCACCGACAACATCAAAGCAAAGCTCAAGGCAGCGGTCGACGCGTTCGCCAAGTCTTTTGCTTGAATTTTGTGACGGGATGAACGGATGCCTTCACTAAAGGATCTGAGAAACCGTATCGCCTCGGTCAAGGCGACGCAGAAAATCACCAAGGCGATGCAGATGGTCGCTGCGGCGAAGCTGCGCCGTGCTCAGGAAGCTGCGGAGGCCGCACGGCCTTACTCGCAGCGCATGGGCGCCGTTCTCGCTAACATCGCGCAGAACGTGAGCGGTGAAGACGCACCGGCATTGATGGCTGGTACGGGTAAGGACGACGTGCATCTGCTCGTCGTCGCTACTGCAGAACGTGGCCTTTGCGGCGGTTTCAACTCGCAGATCGCGCGTTATGCGCGTGATCATGCCCGCAAGCTCCTCGCTGAAGGCAAGACAGTCAAGATTCTGACGATCGGTAAAAAGGGTGCAGATATTCTGCGTCGTGAATTTGCTTCGTTGATCATCGACCATGTCAATCTGCGTGAAGTCAAACAGCTTGCTTTTGTGCATGCCGACCAGATCGGTAACAAGATCATTGAACTGTTTGAACAGGGCGCGTTTGATGTCTGCACACTGTTCTATTCCGAGTTCAAGTCGGTGATTGCACAGATCCCCACTGCACAGCAGATCATTCCGGCTTCGGCTGGAAATGCTGAGCAGGCAGGAACTGCAGGCGATGCGATTTATGAGTACGAACCTGATCCTGCGGAGATCCTGAGCACGCTGATCCCGCGCAATATTTCGGTCCAGATTTTCCGCGCACTGCTGGAAAATGTGGCGGGCGAAATGGGCGCGAAGATGAGCGCTATGGACAATGCGACGCGTAATGCCGGTGACATGATCAACAAGTTGTCGATCACGTACAACCGTCAGCGTCAGGCTCAGATCACCAAGGAACTGATCGAAATTATTTCGGGCGCGGAAGCGCTTTAGAATTAGGTTCATCGCATGATATTTTCCGAAAAGCCTTCAATTTTTCGGGATCATGCTAACGGAAGGTAAAAGGATCGATGGCAAAAGCAGCGACCCCGAAAACTACCGCCGCGGCCGAAGCAAAGCCAGCAGCGGCGAAAGCTCCAGCCAAAAAGGCTCCGGCAAAGACTGCTGCCGCTAAGGCCGATGCAGCTCCTAAGGCTGCAACGACTAGCGCAGTTGGCAAAATTACACAGGTTATCGGCGCTGTTGTCGACGTTCAGTTTGAAGACGGTCAGCTTCCGCTGATCCTCAACGCTCTGGAAACAGACAACCTCGGCAGCCGTCTAGTTCTTGAAGTTGCACAGCATCTGGGCGAAAACACCGTTCGCACGATCGCTATGGACTCGACCGAAGGTCTCGTCCGTGGTCACGAAGTGCGCGATACGGGCAACCCGATCATGGTTCCGGTTGGCGAAGAAACGCTTGGCCGCATCATGAATGTTATCGGTGAGCCAGTTGACGAAGCCGGCCCAATCAAGACCACTGCTCGTCGTGCGATCCACCAGGAAGCTCCTGAGTACATCGAACAGTCGACCGAAGCTGAAATCCTCGTAACGGGCATCAAGGTTGTTGACCTTCTCGCTCCTTACGCAAAGGGTGGTAAGATTGGTCTGTTCGGCGGTGCGGGCGTTGGCAAGACCGTTCTCATCATGGAACTGATCAACAACGTCGCTAAGGCGCACGGCGGTTACTCGGTATTCGCAGGTGTTGGTGAACGTACCCGTGAAGGTAACGACCTTTACCACGAAATGATCGAATCGGGCGTTAACAAGCTCGGTGGCGGTGAAGGCTCCAAGGCCGCACTCGTTTACGGTCAGATGAACGAGCCTCCGGGTGCGCGCGCTCGCGTTGCTCTGTCGGGTCTGACGGTTGCTGAAAACTTCCGTGACAAGGGTCAGGACGTTCTGTTCTTCGTGGACAACATCTTCCGCTTCACGCAGGCTGGCTCAGAGCTTTCGGCACTTCTCGGCCGTATTCCTTCCGCTGTTGGTTATCAGCCAACGCTGGCAACCGACATGGGCGCCATGCAGGAACGCATCACGACCACGACCAAGGGCTCGATCACTTCGGTTCAGGCAATTTACGTTCCCGCCGACGACTTGACCGACCCTGCACCAGCAACGTCGTTCGCTCACTTGGACGCGACAACCACGCTGAACCGTTCGATCGCTGAAAAGGGTATTTACCCTGCTGTGGATCCACTTGAATCCACTTCGCGTATGCTCGATCCAATGATCGTTGGTGAAGAACACTATGCAGTTGCCCGTCAGGTTCAGGCAATTCTGCAGCGTTACAAGGCTCTTCAGGACATCATCGCCATCCTGGGCATGGATGAACTGTCGGAAGAAGACAAGCTGACCGTTGCGCGCGCTCGTAAGATCGAACGCTTCCTGTCGCAGCCGTTCTTCGTTGCCGAAGTGTTCACTGGTTCGCCAGGTAAGCTCGTTGCACTCGAAGACACCATCAAAGGTTTCAAGGGTCTCTGCGCAGGTGAATACGATCATCTTCCAGAACCAGCCTTCTATATGGTTGGCTCGATTGAAGAAGCGATCGAAAAGGCGAAGAAGCTGGCTGCTGAAGCCGCTTAATGAATTGAGTTTTCGGCGGGCTCTATAGCCCGCCGAAAATGCCTGTTCATTTGTTTGAGTATGATCATTGACCGAAACGGCTTTGTTTTCGGGATCAAGCTCCAGAAATTTAAGTGAGAACCATGGCTCAAGCTTTCCAATTCGAACTCGTGTCGCCAGAACGCCTCCTGCTTTCGGCTGAGGTGACGGAAGTCGTCATTCCGGGCAGTGAAGGCTATTTGACGGCGCTGAGCGGTCATTCGCCGCTGATGACGACGATCATGCCGGGTGTTGTTTCGGTGAAGCTTGCCGATGGCAAGTCTGATTCCTATGTGGTGTTTGGCGGCTTTGCTGACATTACCCCACAGGGCTGCACTATTCTGGCAGAATCAGCGACGCATGTTGACGATGTTGATCCTTCCGATATTCAGAATCGCATCGAAATTGCCCGCAAGCATCTCGAAGATGCTTCAACAAATGAGCATCGTACGAAGGCTGAAGTCTTCCTGCATCAGCTGATGACGTTGCAAGGCACTGTCCTGCCAGCATGAAAAGGTTAGGCCTCGGCTAACCTCAGAGAATTGACAAGAAAGCGGGCTTTGGCCCGCTTTTCTTTTATTGGTATTTTTACCAACGGAAAATCGCTGGCCAACCACTTATAGGTTGGGCTTATACCATCACGGTTGCGTGAGCATGCTATGATCGCTTGAAAACCACTAGTCGGCCATTTAAGCCGTTAGTTGATTGTTAGGGTACTAATATTAAGGCATCCACGATGAGCAGAGCAGATCTGAGTGCAGAATTGATCGACGCCATGGCAAAGGTCAATCGCAGGCTGCGAACAGTGTTTGATGCGCGCGTGAAGCAGCGCGGCCTGACTTTGGCCCGTGCACGTACCTTGTTGACATTGATCGAACAGGAAGGCCTTTATCAAAAAGAATTGGCTGAAGTTCTGGAAATCGAGAATGCAACGATGGTTCGCTTGATTGATGGACTTGAGCGTCAGGCATTTGTCGAACGGCAGGCGGTAGCAGGTGATCGTCGCGCCAAGCGCATTGTTATGACCAAAGAGGGCAAAGAACTGGCACAGCAAGTGGTTGATCTCGCGGTAGAAGTGCGAGCCGACTTGTTGGAGGGCATCAGTGATGATGAGCTCAACACAGCCCTCAAAGTCATGCACAAAATGTCCGACTCAATGAACAAAGCCAGCTGAGGCTGATCGCGATTTTGTGAAGTTTGCGTCTTTAGCTAAATATTAAACGCCATTTTTTGAACATGAGTTAGCGCTTAATTCGGATTGTCAACTTAATGGCGGAGCGTTGGAGATGCGTTATTCGTCGCAAGTATTATTCGGTCTTTTGGCTATTTTTTCGATTGCTTCAGTTCAGACAATCGACATGGCCCATGGAAGCCTACATTCCTATTCTCGTGCTGTTAACGACATCGGCACAGATGACGGTTTGGTTTTTGATACCAGAGCTACCGCCACTGTAGATATAGATGCGATTTTGCAGGGACGTAACGGTTCAAATGCTGTCTAAACAGCGTTTCTATTCCGGTGCCAGAGTGCGCAAATAAGTCATCAACGCGCTGGCGGTTTGGCTTGCCCGTTCCGGTTCCCGCGATATGATCGCTTCAATCAGTGTTGCGTGGGCATTTGCAGAACCGGTTATTCCTGATGCGGGGCGCAGCCTGAACCAGAATCTGCGGCTGTGTGTTTGCAGAGGCGCAGCAAGACGCGTCGCGTATGGATTGCCAGCCGCAGTTCCAAGTACGATGTCGAACGCTTTGTCGGCGTCGAGAAAGAGTGCAACATTTTCAGCTGGTATGGCTTCACGCATGGCGTTTGCGGCAGCTTGCAGACGTTCAAAATCGCGCGCGCTTCCGAACCGGGCAGCATCGCGGGCGAGGACCCGTTCCACACCTTCGCGAGCATCAAGAACCTTATTAAAATCTATAGGATCAATTGGTGCAATGGCTATGCCGGAGCGCGGGCGCACTTCAACCAGCCCTTCCCAAGCCAGCCTTTGGATTGCTTCGCGTATCGGCGTTCGCCCCATGCCCGTCAATTCTATCAGCGTGCGTTCATTGACAATGGAGCCGGGTTCCAACTCCAGCGTAACGATGAGGCGCTCAAGAAGACGATAAGCCTGTTCAGCGAGGCTCTCACTTCCCCAGCTATCGATGAGTGCATTGCTACTGTTAGCCGCTTTTTCATTAATACTGGCATGTTCCATACAGACGAAGCCTTAAACTGATTACGATTGACAGAATAAATACCTATAGATATATCTCTGATATATCAATTAAGAGCTATCTGTTGTCGCAAAAATTCTAACAATAGAGACACTGAACGACTATCATCGATATCGGGCTTTTTACATGATGTCATTCCAAAATTCGGTCAGTGAGAGTCGTGCTATCGGCGCAAAACTGTGCCAGAAATTTGGGTCTGGGCAAATACAGCTTAAGCGGTCGGGAGCCGTGTATTTATGAAATCTGATCCGAACGCTTCGCATGAAATTGTTATCATTGGCGGCGGGATCGTTGGTGTGGCGACTGCGGCATCGCTGGCCGAGTCCGGCCGGGAAGTTCTGGTCATTGATCGAAGCGGCATTTGTGAAGAAACCAGCTCCGGCAATGCCGCAGCACTCGCCTTTTCTGACATTCTGCCGATGGCTTCTAAAGGTGTCATGCGCAAGGTCCCAGGCTGGTTGATGGACCCGCTTGGCCCATTTACGATCCGTGCCTCTTATTTCCCCAAAATGATTCCGTGGCTATATCGCTTTTGGCGAGCGAGTTCTTCGGCTGCCCTCGAAAAGACGACCGTTGCGCAGGGCAATATGATGCAGCTTGCCCAAAGCGAGATGCTGGCGCTGATTGACCGTGCAGGACTGCGTGATCGTTTGCAGGAAGACGGCAATCTGGAGCTTTACGAAAGTGAAACTGAACTTCAGGCATCCCAGTCAGGATGGGATGCAAAAGCGAAGGCCGGCATCGCATATGAGCATGTGCGCGGCGAACGTTTAAAAGCCTTGCAGCCGGGGCTTGATCCTCGCTTTGTAGCAGGAACATTTGTTCCGGGCTGGAAGAATGTGAGTGATCCCAAGCTTTTCGGGCAGGCGATCTGGGCCTATGCCGAAACGAAGGGCGCACGCTTTCTGAAGGCTGTCGTCACGAGCGCGGCAGCTGAAAATGGCGGTGCAATCGTTCGTCTTGATAAGGGGCCGGAAATTCGTGCAGCGCATCTTGTTCTGATGGCTGGGGCCTGGTCTAAAAACCTGGCTAAGGGGTTTGGCGATAGTGTTCCACTTGATACCGAACGCGGCTATAACACCACGCTCCCCGTGGGAAGCTTCGACGTGAAGCGCCAGCTGACGTTTCCGGGACATGGCTTTGTGATAACACCGATGGCAACAGGTTTGCGCGTTGGCGGCGCCGTTGAGTTTGGTGGACTGGAGCTGGCTCCCAATTACGCCCGTTCAGCAGCGATGCTGAAAAAGGCCGCACAGTTTTTGCCGGGATTAAAAACTGAAGGCGGTCGACAGTGGATGGGATATCGCCCATCGATGCCCGATTCCATGCCGGTTATCGGTCGCGCATCAACGGGTGGCAATATTTACTATGGCTTCGGCCATGGTCATCTCGGTCTCACTCAATCGGCGGCGACAGCGCGGATTATTCACGACCTGATTACCGGCTCTGTGCCGCCAGTCGATATAGAACCATTCAAGCCCCAACGTTTTCGGAATTAACCACTATGGCAAGACATTCTTTCTTCTGCGTCGATGGACATACATGCGGCAACCCGGTGCGTTTGGTTGCCGGTGGTGGGCCAAACCTTGTCGGCTCCAACATGATGGAAAAACGCGCGCATTTTCTGCGCGAGTATGACTGGATTCGTACGGGTCTCATGTTTGAACCGCGCGGCCATGACATGATGTCTGGCTCTATCCTTTATCCACCGACACGCGATGACTGCGATGTGGCAGTTCTGTTCATCGAAACATCTGGCTGTCTGCCGATGTGCGGTCATGGCACCATCGGCACCGTCACCATGGCGATAGAGCAGGGGCTTATAACGCCAAAAGTTCCGGGTAAGATCAACCTCGATACGCCGGCTGGCCTGGTGGCAATCGAATATGAGCAGAACGGCCAATATGTCGACCGCGTGCGACTGACCAATGTCCCGGCCTTCCTTTATGCCGAAGCAATGGAAGTGGAATGCCCTGATTTAGGCACGCTCAAGGTTGACGTTGCTTATGGTGGAAATTTCTATGCAATTGTCGAGCCGCAAGAAAATTACACCGACATGCAAGATTATTCCGCGCTGCAATTGATTGCGTGGAGCCCGGTGCTACGAGAGCGCCTGAATCAGAAATATAAATTTCAGCACCCTGAGCTGGCTGACATCAATCGTCTCACGCATATTCTGTGGACCGGAAAGCCTACACAGCCTGAAGCGCATGCGCGCAATGCGGTGTTCTACGGTGATAAGGCAATTGATCGCTCGCCTTGTGGAACAGGCACTTCCGCCCGTATGGCGCAGCTTTCTGCCAAGGGAAAGCTCAAACCGGGCGACGATTTTGTGCATGAATCGATTATTGGATCACTGTTTCATGGACGCGTAGAACGGGCCGTTGAGGTGGGTGGCGGAGCCGGAATCATTCCTTCAATTGCCGGTTGGGCACGCATGACAGGCTACAATACCATCTTCATTGATGATCGTGATCCGTTCGCACACGGATTTACTGTTGCTTAAAAATGGTACGGCAGGCAAAAATAGGGATCTGATCCCTATTTTTTGTCTGTGACGCTTCGGGAAAAGTATGGAATAAAACGCCCTAACTAGGAGAAAAGAACATATACAGGGCGCATTATAGGGGACATAACTAGTTTGTGGAGGAATGAAGTCATTAGCCTTTTGTCTGAGACAAAAGGGGCTTGCAATCCTTAATACAGCCGTTAGGTGTAATTATCCGGGAAAAAAATGAAGGCGCACGAAATAATGATGCGTCAATAAAATCCCGGCAGAGTTAAATGGGTGGCTTCTCGATGGAATATTTCTTCCAGCAGGTGATCAACGGGCTCGCGCTCGGATCGATTTACGGCCTGATCGCCATCGGCTACACGATGGTCTACGGCATTATCGGCATGATCAACTTTGCACATGGCGATGTCTTTATGCTCGGCGCCTTTATGGCGCTGATTGTTTTTCTGATCATCACAACGTTCATTGGCGCATTACCAATCGCGCTCATGCTGATGTTGATGATGGTTGTTGCAATGCTTCTCACGGGGCTTTGGAGCTGGACGATTGAGCGTGCCGCTTATCGGCCATTGCGCGGATCGTTCCGCCTTGCACCGTTGATTACGGCCATCGGTATGTCGATTGCTTTGTCCAATTTCGTCCAGGTGACGCAGGGACCACGCAACAAGCCGGTGCCACAGCTGCTGAACGGTTCGTATAGTATCTTCGGAACTGACGTAACCATTTCGCTCAAGCAGATCGTGGTCATCGTGGTGACGGCAGTCTTGCTGACGATTTTCTGGTATATCGTCAATCGTACCTCGCTTGGTCGTGCACAGCGTGCCTGCGAGCAGGACCGCAAGATGGCCGCTCTTCTTGGCATCAATGTCGATCGCGTGATTTCGCTGACCTTTGTGATGGGTGCGATGCTGGCCGCTGTTGCGGGTACGCTTTATCTCTCCTTCTACGGCGTGATTTCCTTTGCTGATGGGTTTATTCCCGGCGTTAAGGCGTTCACGGCTGCCGTGTTGGGTGGGATTGGCTCTCTTCCGGGTGCTGTTGTCGGCGGTTTGCTCATCGGTCTTATCGAGGCCCTTTGGTCGGCATATTTCTCGATCGATTATAAAGATGTTGCTGCATTCTCGATCCTTGCCATCGTGCTGATCTTCATGCCGTCCGGCATTCTTGGTCGTCCTGAAGTCGAAAAGGTGTAATCATGGCCGTACAATCAGGTTCACGCCCGGATTCCCTTTTTGGCCGGGCACTTCGTGAAGGGTTCCTTGCCGGCCTTTTGGCGCTGGGACTTTTCTGCCTCATTATTGGTTTCAAAACTGAACAGAACATCAGCAACGAGCTGGTTCTGGTTCAGCGCTGGGGCTCACTTGCAATTTTTGTAGCATTGGCAGCGGTCGGACGATTTGTCTTTATAGCTTTTGTGCAGCCATGGACAGAGGCGCGAAAGCTAGAAAAAAGCAGCCGCGCTGTTGGTGCTGTTGAAAATCAGTCGTTTTTCAAAGCGCATTTTTCCAAGATCGGTGTGGCATTTCTTTTTGTCTATCCAATTCTGATCGTGGCACTTGTCGGTTGGCAGGGCTCGCTGAAATGGGTCGATAATTTTGGTGTGCAGATTCTCATCTACGTGATGTTGGCCTGGGGTCTTAATATTGTTGTCGGCCTCGCTGGCCTTCTCGATCTGGGCTATGTAGCGTTCTACGCCGTTGGTGCTTATTCCTATGCTATTCTATCGGCCTATTTTGGCTGGTCGTTCTGGGTTTTGCTGCCGATTGCCGGTCTTCTGGCTGCCACGTGGGGCATCATTCTAGGCTTCCCGGTTTTGCGTTTGCGCGGCGATTATCTTGCCATCGTGACGTTGGCCTTTGGTGAAATTATCAGGCTTGTGCTGATAAACTGGACCGAGCTGACCAAGGGTACATTCGGTATTTCCGGTATTGCAAAAGCAACCTTCTTCGGGCTTCAGTTCAATGCCAGCAAGGACGGCTTCGCCGCTTATTACGGCCTGACCTTCTCGGCTGCGCATTACAAGTTCTTCCTTTATTACGTCATTCTCGTTCTGGCTCTGATCACGGCGCTTGTAACCATCCGTCTGCGTCGCATGCCGGTCGGTCGTGCCTGGGAAGCGCTGAGAGAAGATGAAATCGCGTGCCGCTCACTCGGTATCAATACCACAACCACCAAGCTCACCGCTTTTGCGACCGGTGCTATGTTCGGTGGGTTTGCGGGTTCTTTCTTCGCTGCACGTCAGGGCTTCGTCAGCCCGGAATCCTTCGTGTTCCTTGAATCCGCAGTCATTCTGGCAATCGTCGTTTTGGGTGGCATGGGATCGCTTGTTGGGATCGCGATTGCGGCAATCGTGATGATTGGCGGCACTGAAATCCTCCGTGAGATGAGTTTCCTGAAAGTCATCTTTGGTCCAAACTTTACACCTGAGCTCTATCGCATGCTGATCTTCGGTCTTGCCATGGTGGTAGTTATGGTCTGGAAGCCGCGCGGATTTGTCGGAAGTCGAGAACCAAGTGCATTCCTCAATCAGAAGAAGATGGTGTCAGGTGCCTTTACTAAAGAAGGGCATGGTTGATGGCGGAGACAAAAATTATGGCTGGCAATGGTTCGAAAGACACCATTCTTACAGTTGAGCATCTGTCGATGCGCTTTGGCGGTCTCGTCGCGATCAACGATCTGAGCTTCGAGGTAAAGCGCGGTGACATCACGGCGATCATCGGGCCAAATGGTGCCGGGAAAACCACAGTATTCAATTGCATCACCGGCTTCTATAAGCCGACAGGTGGCATGCTGACGATGAATAGGACCACGGGGGAGAAGTTTCTTCTCGAACGTCTGCCCGATTTCAAGATCACGCAGGATGCCCGGGTTGCGCGTACCTTCCAGAATATCCGGTTGTTCTCCGGTTTGACGGTTTTAGAAAACCTGCTGGTTGCGCAGCACAATACATTGATGCGCTCGTCGGGCTATACGATTTTGGGCCTGCTTGGCTTCCCGACATATCGGAAGGCGGCCAAGGATGCGATCGAAAAGGCGCGATATTGGCTGGAAAAGATCAATCTGATTGATCGTGCTGATGATCCGGCTGGCGATCTGCCTTACGGTGATCAGCGCCGTCTGGAAATCGCACGTGCCATGTGCACCGAACCGGAAATTCTTTGCCTTGATGAACCGGCCGCAGGTCTCAATCCGCGTGAATCGGCCGAGCTGAACAAGCTGCTGCTCGATATTCGCAAGGAAACAGGCACGTCAATTCTGCTGATTGAACACGACATGTCTGTGGTTATGGAAATTTCCGACCACGTTATCGTGCTCGAATATGGCACCAAGATTTCTGACGGTTCGCCGGAAGAGGTCAGGAATGACCCACGCGTTATCGCTGCCTATCTCGGCGTCGATGATGAGGAAATCGCTGAACTGGTGGAAGTGGCCGACAAGCCGGGTGCAGGCGATCCTGCCGACTTTATTGCCGCTCAGCTTGCTGAAGAGGCAATTGAGGAAGAAAAGGCAGAGGAAGCCGTTCGCTTTGCTGGCGGCTTGGCCGCGGCTCGGGATGGTGCGCCAGACAATCTGACGCTCATCAAGGGTATCGGTGAAGTCAACGAGAGGAAACTCAACGAGCACGGCATCTATCATTTTGATCAGATCGCCGTCTGGACTGAAGCCGACATCGTGCAGGCCGAAACCTATCTGGAATTCGACGGTCGCATTGCCCGTGAAGACTGGGTTGGACAGGCCGGGCAGCTTGCCGCAGGTCAGGCAACTGAGTTTTCAGCACGTGTTGAAGCGGGTGATGTTCCAACGAGCCATAAGACCACTCCCAAAAAGGCAGCCCGAGCGCCGAAAGGTTCTAAAGCTCCGGTTAAGCCTAAGAAGGGAAGCGAATGATGACGGCTGAAACCATGCAGACAAAACAACCGCTTCTGGCCGTAGAAAAGGTCGAAACCTATTACGGCAATATTCGTGCCCTTAAAGGTATTGATCTGACCGTCAATGAAGGTGAAATCGTAGCGCTTATCGGTGCAAACGGTGCTGGTAAGTCCACGCTCATGATGACGATCTTCGGTTCGCCGCGTGCGCGTACAGGCCGTATTCTTTTCGGAGGCAAGGACATTACGTCCATGCCTCCGCACGAGATTGCCAAGCTCCGTATTGCTCAGTCACCGGAAGGTCGCCGCATCTTCCCGCGAATGACGGTTCTCGAAAACCTTCAGATGGGCGCAAGTCTCGATAATCAGCAATATTTTGAAGAAGATGTTGCGTTGATGTTCGATCTGTTTCCACGCCTGAAAGAGCGTATTGCGCAGCGCGGTGGCACGCTTTCGGGCGGTGAACAGCAGATGCTGGCAATTGCCCGAGCACTGATGGCGCGTCCAAAGCTTCTGCTTCTTGACGAACCATCGCTGGGGCTGGCACCTTTGATCGTCAAGCAGATTTTTGAAGCGATCAAGGAGCTTAATCGCACGCAAGGGCTAACGGTTTTCCTCGTTGAGCAGAATGCATTTGGTGCGTTGAAGCTTGCAGATCGCGGTTATGTCATGGTCAATGGATCAATCACAATGAGCGGTGCAGGCCGCGAACTGCTGGCTGACCCGGAAGTGCGCGCTGCCTATCTCGAAGGCGGAAGGCATTAAGGAGGAAAACATGCAGGGAATTCTCTACGAAGAACCGTCATTCTGGCTGTTTTTCCTCATCACTTGCCTTCTCGGTGGTTGGGCCGCCTGGATGACAGGACGCGCCTGCGCGCAGACATGGCGGACCTATCCGCAACTTCTGCTGTATCTCATCCCATTGGGTGCGGCGGTGCGGTTCATTCACTATGCACTGTTCGGCGGTACGCTGCTTTCGCTGCACTATTATCTTGTTGATGTCATTGTCCTCATGATCATCGGCACGATAGGGTTCCGTTTTACCCGCACCAAGCAGATGGTTCGGCAATATAGCTGGCTCTATCAGAAGGCTTCGCCTCTCAGCTGGAAAGCAAAGTAAGAATTGAAGCTTCGCCGCTCTGCGGCGAAGCTTTTTTAAAAGATCACGTTGGGTAATACAGCTTCAACGTAGATATTGCTGATAAAACAGCAAGATAATAAGCGATGCAAAAAAACATCGTTCGGGGTAACTATAATCGGGAGTTCAAGTAAATGAAGAAGTCGCTTTTTTCAGGCGTTGCTCTTGCAGCGGTGATGGCTTTCAGTGGCTCGGCCTGGGCCGATGTGCTTTTGGGCATTGGCGCACCATTGACCGGTCCTAACGCTGTTTACGGCGCTCAAATTCAAAAGGGTGCAGAAGCAGCGATCAAGGAAATCAACGATGCCGGTGGCATCAATGGCGAACAGATCACGATCACGCTTGGTGATGACGTGTCGGATCCGAAGCAAGGCATTTCTGTTGCAAACAAGTTTGCTGCTGATGGCGTAAAATACGTGATCGGCCACTTTAACTCTGGCGTTTCGATTCCGGCCTCCGAAGTCTACGCGGAAAACGGCATTCTCGAAATTTCGCCCGCCGCGACCAACCCGGTCTACACTGAACGTGACCTTTGGAACACATTCCGTACCTGTGGCCGTGACGATCAGCAGGGCATTGTTGCCGGGCAGTACATCTTCGACAATTTCAAGGATGGCAAGATTGCTGTGATCCACGACAAGACCCCTTATGGTCAGGGCCTTGCCGATGAAACCAAGAAGAAACTGAACGAACTGGGCATTCAGGAAACCGTCTATGAAGGCGTGAATGTTGGTGAGAAGGATTTTTCGGCCCTTATTGCCAAACTCAAGCAGCAGGGTGTCGATGTTCTTTACTGGGGCGGTTTGCACGCTGAAGCCGGTCTCATCATTCGTCAGCTCGCCGATCAGGGTCTGAAGGTGCAGTTCATTTCCGGTGACGGTATCGTTTCGAATGAATTGGCTTCGATTGCAGGTGACGCAGTTGCCGGAACGCTCAATACGTTTGGACCAGATCCACGTAACAATCCGGCCAATGCTGAACTCGTTAAGAAGTTCCGCGATTCGGGTTTTGAACCAGAAGCATACACCCTTTATTCCTATGCGGCTGTTCAGTCGCTTGCTGGTGCAGCGAAGGCCGCTGGCAGCAATGACCCTCAGGAAATTGCAAAAGCACTCAAGGAAAAAGGCCCATTCCCTACTGTGCTGGGCGATCTGTCCTATGACGAAAAGGGAGATCCGAAACTCCCAGGTTACGTAATGTATAAGTGGGAAAAGGGTGCTGACGGGAAATATACTTACGTCCAGCAGTAACGTTATCGAAGTATTATTTCGTTATATCATTGAATGCCCGGCCATGTGCCGGGCATTTTTATTTTTGAAATTCTAAACGGATTAAGTCATGCGTAAAAAGAATGGATTTTAGTTTAAAAATAGCTGGACAATTAAAAAATAAGATAATCTAACTAGTTTAACGACTTTGGCTGGCGTTTATCGCGGCATATAATTCGTTCCCCGAGGAGGGGTGAATTCGTTAGGGAGTGGTTGAATTGAAAAAGTCCTTATTCTGTGGCGTATGCCTTTCTGCTTTGGTTGCGATGGGGGGGAGCTCTTTTGCCGATGTGCTTCTGGGCGTTGGCGCACCATTAACTGGTGGTCAGGCAGCTTACGGCGAACAGATCAAGCGTGGTGTTGAAGCGGCTGTCGCGGAAGCCAATGCCAAGGGCGGCATGAATGGTGAGCAAATCACCATCGTTTATGGTGATGATGCTGCCGATCCACGCCAGGGTATCTCGGTAGCCAACAAGTTCGTCGGTGACGGCGTACAGTTTGTGATCGGGCATTTCAATTCCGGTGTCAGTATCCCAACATCAGAGATTTATGCTGAAAACGGCGTGCTGATGATTGCGCCGGGCACTACAAATCCGACTTTCACCGAGCGTGATTTGTGGAACACTTTCCGCACCTGCCGTCGTGATGACCAGCAGGGCATCGTTGCTGGCAAATACATCGCCGACAATTATAAGGACGGCAAGGTTGCTATCCTGCATGACAAGACTCCTTACGGCCAGGGTCTTGCCGATGAAACCAAGAAGTCGCTCAATGCCAACGGCAAAGAAGAGACGCTCTATGAAGGCGTTAATCAGGGCGACAAGGATTTCTCGGCGCTCATTTCCAAGATGAAGGCTGCCGGCATTACTGCCGTCTATTGGGGCGGTATGCATCCGGAAGCAGCGCTTATCATCCGTCAGATGGCCGATCAGGGGCTTAAGGCACAATTCATCTCGGGTGACGGCATCGTTTCCAACGAGCTTGCTTCGATTGCAGGCGATGCGGTTGCAGGTGTTCTGAACACCTTCGGCCCGGATCCGCGCGATGATGCAGCCAATGCCGATTTGATCAAGGCGTTCCGCGACAAGGGTTTTGAGCCGGAAGCCTATACCTTCTACGCCTATGCAGGTGTGCAGTCGCTGGTTGATGCAGCCAATGCAGCCGGAAACAATGATCCTCAGGAAGTTGCTGCCGCGTTGAAAGGCAAAGGTCCTTTCAAGACCGTGCTTGGCGAAGTTTCTTATGACGCTAAGGGTGATCCAAGTCTTTCGCCTTATGTCATGTTCGAATGGCGCAAGGGCGATGATGGCAAATATAACTATTTTCAGAAGAAGTAATGCGGTTTGAGGCAGACTCACTTTGCTGAAGCGCTCTTGAACAATGTTCAGTTGGCTGAATATGCAATTTAGTCAGTAATATTGCGCAAGATGCCTTATATATTAGCATAATGTGCTTTAATTTTCAGCAAAATGCCCGGCTTTTAGTCGGGCATTTTGTTTTTGTATCGCAGTTGCACAGTTTGTTTGCGCTTGCTTACATTGCAGGCTAATCAAAGCCATATTGATCATTGCAGTGTGGGAGTTCTGCCTTGTCCATCCGTAAAATTCTGGTCGCCAACCGTTCCGAAATCGCTATCCGCGTGTTCCGTGCAGCCAATGAGCTTGGCATAAAAACGGTGGCCATATGGGCAGAGGAAGATAAACTCTCACTGCATCGCTTTAAAGCAGATGAGAGCTATCAGGTCGGTCGTGGGCCGCATCTTGCGCGTGATCTCGGACCAATTGAAAGCTATCTGTCGATTGATGAAGTCATCCGCGTTGCCAAGCTTTCCGGTGCCGATGCCATTCACCCGGGCTATGGACTGCTGTCTGAAAGCCCCGAATTTGCCGATGCTTGCGCTGAGAACGGCATCATCTTCATTGGTCCAAAGCCTGAAACCATGCGCCGTCTCGGTAACAAGGTTGCCGCGCGTAATCTAGCGATTGAGATTGGTGTTCCAGTTGTGCCGGCAACCGATCCGTTGCCCGACGATATTGAAGAAGTAAAAAAGCTTGCAGCCAAAATCGGTTATCCGCTGATGCTGAAAGCCTCATGGGGTGGCGGCGGTCGCGGTATGCGCGCCATTCGTGCCGAAGAAGATCTTGATCGCGAAGTGACGGAAGCCAAGCGCGAAGCCAAGGCCGCTTTCGGCAAGGATGAAGTCTATCTCGAAAAGCTTGTCGAGCGTGCGCGTCACGTGGAAGTGCAGATCCTGGGCGACACGCATGGCAATGCGGTGCATCTTTATGAGCGTGATTGTTCGATCCAGCGTCGCAATCAAAAAGTCGTTGAGCGCGCCCCTGCACCTTACCTTACTGATGCACAGCGACAGGAATTGGCGGCATATGGCCTGAAGATTGCCCATGCCACAAATTATATCGGTGCAGGTACGGTTGAATTCCTCATGGATGCCGATACCGGCGCATTCTACTTCATCGAAGTGAACCCGCGCATTCAGGTCGAGCACACGGTCACGGAAGAAGTGACGGGCATCGATATCGTCAAGGCGCAGATTCATATTCTGGAAGGTTATGCCATTGGTACGCCTGAATCGGGCGTGCCGGAACAGAAGG
Organism: Ochrobactrum sp. Marseille-Q0166; assembly: GCF_014397025.1. NCBI lineage: Bacteria > Pseudomonadati > Pseudomonadota > Alphaproteobacteria > Hyphomicrobiales > Brucellaceae > Ochrobactrum > Ochrobactrum sp. Marseille-Q0166. The sequence goes on from NZ_JACJUO010000001.1 coordinate 661,400, forward strand.
ATATTCGCCTCAACGGTCATGCGTTGCAGTGCCGCATCACCACCGAAGATCCTGAACAGAATTTCGTTCCCGATTATGGACGCATTCAGGCCTATCGCTCGGCATCAGGTTTTGGAATCCGTCTTGATGGCGGCACGGCCTATTCGGGCGCGGTCATCACTCGCTATTATGATCCGCTGTTGGTGAAGGTCACGGCGTCGGGTTCGACTCCGATTGAAGCCATCCGCCGTATGGATCGTGCTTTGCGCGAGTTCCGTATTCGTGGTGTTGCAACGAACCTCACCTTCGTTGAAGCGATCATCAATCACCCGAAATTTCAGTCGAATGATTATACGACGCGCTTTATCGACACGACGCCTGAACTTTTCACACATATGAGGCGTCAGGACCGTGCCACAAAGCTTCTGACCTATGTGGCTGATGTTACCGTCAATGGTCATCCGGAAACCAAGGGCCGAGCTGAACCATCTCGGGATGCGGCAAAGCCGATTGTGCCGTGGTTTGGGGATCGTCCGGTGGTCGATGGCACCAAGCAGTTGCTCGACAAGCTCGGGCCGAAAAAATTTGCCGAATGGATGCGCAATGAAAAACGTGTCCTGATGACTGATACGACCATGCGTGATGGTCATCAGTCGCTGTTGGCAACGCGTGTCCGTACCTATGACATTGCGCGCGTGGCAAATGCCTATGCGCAGGCGCTGCCGAACCTGTTCTCGCTTGAATGCTGGGGTGGGGCGACCTTTGACGTGTCGATGCGCTTCCTGACGGAAGATCCATGGGAGCGTCTGGCATTGGTGCGTGAAGGTGCGCCGAACATCCTGCTGCAAATGCTGTTGCGTGGCGCCAACGGCGTTGGCTACAAGTCCTACCCGGACAATGTGGTGAAGTATTTCGTGCGTGAAGCAGCGCGCGGTGGCATGGACCTGTTCCGCGTGTTCGACAGCCTCAACTGGGTCGAGAATATGCGCGTATCGATGGATGCAGTTCTGGAAGAGAACAAGCTCTGCGAAGCAGCGATCTGCTACACGGGCGATATTCTCAATCCGGAGCGCGCCAAATACGACCTTAAATATTATGTCGATCTTGCCAAACAGGTTGAAAAGGCTGGCGCGCATATTATCGCTCTCAAGGATATGGCGGGTCTATTGAAGCCTGCGGCAGCGCGCGTGCTATTCAAGGCGCTACGCGAAGAAACCGATCTGCCGATCCACTTCCACACCCATGATACGTCGGGCATTTCGGCAGCAACGGTGCTTGCAGCAGTTGAAGCCGGTGTCGATGCGGTTGATGCGGCCATGGATGCCTTCTCCGGCAATACATCGCAGCCATGTCTGGGCTCGATTGTCGAAGCGCTACATGGTTCGGAACGCGATCCGGGCCTTGATACGGAAACGATCCGCCGCATTTCTTTCTATTGGGAAGCCGTGCGCAATCAGTACGCGGCCTTTGAAAGCGACCTCAAGGGACCGGCTTCGGAAGTTTACTTGCACGAAATGCCGGGCGGCCAGTTCACCAACCTGAAAGAACAGGCGCGTTCGCTGGGTCTTGAAACCCGCTGGCATGAAGTGGCGCAGGCCTATGCCGATGTAAACCGCATGTTTGGCGATATCGTCAAGGTCACGCCGTCCTCCAAGGTCGTGGGCGACATGGCGCTGATGATGGTGTCTCAGGACCTGACCGTTGCCGATGTCGAAAACCCGGATAAGGACATTGCCTTCCCGGATTCGGTCGTGTCGATGATGCGTGGTGACCTCGGTCAGCCGCCATCGGGCTGGCCTGTATCGTTGCAGAAGAAGGTGCTGAAAGACGAAAAGCCTTTCACGGTGCGTCCGGGCTCTCTGCTCCCAGCGGCTGACCTTGCTGCCGAACGAAAGTCGATTGAGGAAACGCTTGGCCGTGAAATAACGGATCAGGAATTTGCTTCCTATCTGATGTATCCGAAAGTCTTCACCGATTATGCGGCGGCGCAGGAAAACTACGGCCCGACCAGCGTGCTGCCAACGCCGGTTTATTTCTATGGCTTGAAGCCGGAAGAAGAAGTCTTTGTTGATCTCGAACGCGGTAAGACGCTTGTGATCGTCAATCAGGCGATGTCTGAAACTGATGAAAAAGGCATGGTCACTGTGTTCTTCGAACTCAATGGCCAACCGCGCCGCGTCAAGGTGCCAAACCGTGCCAAGGGGGCGTCCGGTGGTGTGAAGCGCAAGGCGGAACTGGGCAATGACAAGCATGTCGGTGCGCCAATGCCGGGTGTTGTGTCTACGGTTGCTGTCTCGCAGGGCCAGAGTGTGAAGGCGGGCGATGTGTTGCTTTCGATTGAAGCCATGAAGATGGAAACGGCTCTGCGCGCAGAACGCGATGGCTCGATTGCCGAAGTGCTTGTGCGCCCCGGCGAACAGATCGATGCGAAGGATTTGCTTGTCGTTTACAACGACTGATCCAGCATTCACATCATAGAATGATTGACGCCGTGCCCTGCAAAGGGTGCGGCGTTTTCTTTTGCTTGCGTGGATAGCAAAATCTGATATGCACGTTTTTACCGATTTATGCATGTTTATGCATGTTAACAGGATGGCGTTATGACAGAGCTATTACTGGACGAAAGACAGGCGCGCATTCGAGCATTGCTTGAGAAGTCTGGTCGCGTATTGGCGAGTGAGCTTGCCGGGTCATTCGGGGTTTCGGAAGACACGATCCGCCGTGACCTCCGTGAGATGGCCGCGGCAGGTCTTTGCAAGCGCGTCTATGGCGGTGCTTTGAAGGCGGCACCATCTTACGCGCCGCTCGCAGAGCGCGATACGGAAAGACCGGAGGTCAAGACCGCTCTTGCAGTCACGCTGGCTGCTCTGATCGAGCCAAACATGACGGTGTTTCTGGATTCCTCCTCAACCAATCTGGCGCTTGCGCGTCTTCTGGCTGATCGAGGTGATGTAATTACAGTTGTTACCAACACGCCCTCCATTGCTGCTATTGTTCTGCAGTCAGACAAGATCGACGTTGTGATGATCGGCGGTCCTATTGATCGCCGCGTCAGTGCGGCGGTTGGTGCGCGCGCTTTGCGGGATGCGGAACTGGTGCGGCCTGATCTTTGTATGCTCGGTGTCTGCGGCTTTTCTGCAGAAACGGGTATCACGGCGCTTTATCTCGAAGATGCGGAATTCAAGCGGGTTATTGCCGGGCGAAGTCGCAAGGTGGTTCTGGCAATCACCAGTGACAAGCTTGGCACAGTTGCTGCACATGATGTCATACCCATCGAGGCGGTGAATGTTATGGCTGTTGAACAGGATGCAAATGAAGACGTGCTTGCGCCTTACCGGGTATCGGGCATGACGATTATACGCGCCGGAGAAGGGCGTGAATGAGGAAATGATGGAACAGACGGTCAGACGAGACGATGGGCTGAATGATCGTGCGCCAATCGTAACCAGAGAGCGTATTGCGGTGGCGTTGCTCTTTCTGATGAATGGTTATGTTTTTGGCGGTTGGGCACCGAAAATTCCCGAATTTGCGGGGCGTCTCGGGCTTGATACCAGTGGCATGGGATTGATGATCCTCGTCTTCGGCCTAGGCTCTCTATCGATGATGCCGGTGGCCGGAGCATTGTCTGCGCATCGTGGTTCAGGAGCAGTGGTCAAGCTGTTTGCAATCGGCCTTATTCCCGCTTTGCTCATCATAGCCCTTGTGCCCAATATCGTCACAGCGGTGATTGTCATGTTCTATTTTGGCGGCATGATCGGCGCGATGGATGTCGCAATGAATGCCAATGCGGTTGGTGTCGAAAAGCACATGCGCCGAGCCATCATGTCTTCCTGTCATGCGTTCTGGAGCCTTGGCGGACTGATTGGCGCTGCAACCGGCGGTTTTCTGATTGCGCATGTCGGCTCAACCATTCATGCGCTGATAACAATGGTTGTGGCAGCGGGATTACTGATTTTCGCTTGGCCTTCAATCATTGCCGATAAATTCCACCATCCAAGTGGCGAGAAGCAGAAGCTGGTGCTGCCACGCAATGCGCTGCCATGGCTGGTCGGTATTATTGCTTTGTTTTCGATGATCCCGGAGGGCGCAATACTGGATTGGGGTGCATATTATCTGCGCGATGAAATGGGGGCGTCAGTGACAGTCGCGGGTTTTGGCTTCGCAGCTTTCTCCATGACCATGGCGATCATGCGTTTTGCAGGCGACATAGTCCGCGACCGTTTCGGCGCGATCAACACGCTGCGCTTCTGCACGTCGATTGCCATTATCGGCATGGTGATTGTCGGCCTGTCGAGCCATCCTTACGCAGTGATTTTTGGTTTTGCCATCTGCGGTATCGGCATTTCCAACATGGTGCCAATAGCCTTCTCGATTGGCGGCAATCTGCCGGGTATCAATCCAAGTGTTGGCCTGGCGATTGCCACCACCATGGGCTATTCCGGTATGTTGGTTGCGCCTTCGCTGATTGGTTTTGTTGCCAAGCATAGCGGTTTCAGCGTTGTGTTCCTGTCATTGCCCGTGTTGTTGTTAGTGGTGCTCGCATTCTCAAGGCTGGCAAAATATGCGGACAGTTCACACTAAAGCATTTCCAGGAAAAGTGCGTAGCGGTTTTGCGTAGGATAATGCGTGGAAAAAAATACATTGAGCGATAATCTCTCGATGTTCATTCAGCAGTCCAGCCGCCCTCGATCGGCAGGGCGGCACCATTGATCTGCGCTGCGGCGTCCGTTGTAAGGAAGGCCGCAAGCGCACCGATCTGAGCAGTGGTCACGAACTCCTTCGTCGGCTGTTTATCGAGCATCACTTCGCGGATGACTGTTTCCCGATCCATGTTATGAGCTTTCATCTGATCGGGTATCTGCGCTTCGACAAGCGGGGTCAGCACATAGCCGGGACAGATGGCATTGGCCGTGATCCTGGCAAGAGCAAGTTCAAGGGCCAGCGTTTTTGTGAAGCCGACAATGCCGTGCTTGGCGGCCACATAGGCCGACTTGAATGGCGAGGCAACTAGTCCATGCGCTGATGCTATATTGATGATCCGGCCCCAGCCAGCTCTTTTCATATGAGGAATTGCGGCCGCTGACGTGTGGAACGCCGAGGTCAGGTTGATCGCAATGATCCGGTCCCATTGCTCGGTTGGAAACTCTTCGACCGGTGCGACATGCTGGATACCGGCATTGTTGACGAGAATGTCGGCACTGCCAGTGGCTTTTACGCTCTTTTCAATCAGCGCCCGGCAGTCGTCAGCTTTGGACATATCGGCGCTGACATAGATCACGCTTACGCCATGTTCCGCGGCGATTGTTCTTGCTAAATCGTGGTCTTCGCTGCGGTCCGTGAAGGAGTTGATCACAACATTGTGCCCGGATCCCGCAAGTGCGCGGGCAATGCCAAGCCCAATGCCTGAATTGGACCCGGTGATAATTGCGGTTTTGCGGGCATTCGCATTCGGCATTTTCATCTCCTCCTCTGGAATCATCCCATAATGAGGAGGCGACAAGGCGTCGGCAAGTGATTATATAACAACAAAACGATGCGGGCAGGCGTTGACAATTGCGCCTTGCTACGCCACCTGAAACCAGGCCCGTACGAATAGCAGTTTTCGATGCATGAAATATGGTTTCCATCGGCAATTGCAGTAGGACAAAAGAACAGAGCAAAATGTCTTCCGAGACCGTCAGCTATTTTTCGCATCCATTTCCCCGTCGCCAATCCGTTGGCGTGAGCGTTGGCGGAGTTATCGTTGGCGGCAGCGAACCTGTTGTTGTCCAATCGATGACCAATACCGATACGGCGGATATCGATGGCACCGTATCGCAGGTTGCGGCTTTGCATCGCGCAGGTTCCGAGATTGTGCGCATCACGGTGGATCGCGATGAATCTGCTGCTGCTGTTCCTAAAATCCGTGAGCGTCTTGAACGCCTCGGCATGAATGTGCCGCTGGTCGGAGACTTCCATTATATCGGCCATAAGCTTCTTGCGGATCATCCGGCTTGTGCGGAAGCGCTCGCAAAATATCGCATCAATCCGGGTAATGTCGGCTTCAAGGACAAGAAAGACAAGCAGTTCGCTGATATCGTCGAAATGGCGATCCGTTATGACAAGCCTGTCCGTATTGGCGTTAACTGGGGTTCGCTTGATCAGGAATTGCTGACCACACTGATGGATCGCAATCAGGCTGAGGGGGCGCCCTTGAGCGCGCAGGAAGTCATGCGCGAAGCCATTGTTCAGTCGGCGCTGATTTCGGCAAATCTTGCAGAAGAGATCGGGTTAAGCCGGGACAAGATCATCCTGTCGGCCAAGGTCAGTCAAGTGCAGGATCTGATCGCCGTTTACACGATGCTTGCACAGCGCTCTGATCATGCGCTGCATCTGGGCCTCACCGAAGCGGGCATGGGCACCAAGGGTGTTGTCGCTTCTTCGGCGGCCATGGGTATCCTGCTTCAGCAGGGCATTGGCGATACGATCCGTATCTCGCTGACGCCGGAGCCGGGCGGCGACCGCACACGTGAAGTGCAGGTGGCGCAGGAACTGTTGCAGACCATGGGGTTCCGTCAGTTCATTCCTATTGTTGCCGCGTGTCCGGGCTGTGGACGTACGACCTCAACCGTGTTTCAGGAACTGGCGCAGAATATTCAGGACGATATTCGTCGTTCTATGCCTGTCTGGCGCGAGAAATATCCGGGTGTGGAAGCCCTTTCGGTCGCAGTCATGGGCTGCATCGTCAATGGTCCGGGCGAATCGAAACATGCCGATATTGGCATTTCGCTTCCCGGCACGGGCGAAACGCCGTCTGCACCGGTCTTTGTCGATGGCAAGAAGGTTACGACGCTGCGCGGACCTGAGATTGCCGCTGATTTCCAGAAGATGGTTGCCGAATATATCGAAAACCGTTTCGGGCTTGATCGGAAGATCGCGTCTTAATTAGCTCTGTCGCTCTGCGATGAAGCGGGCGGCCTGTTTGAGAATCACTGCATCGTCACCAAATGGCTCAAGCAGGCTTTCGGCCTGAGCGACCAGACCGGAGAGCTGCTTGCGCGTCCATTCAATGCCATGAAGTGACACGAGCGTGGCTTTGCCTGCGGCGGCATCCTTGCCGGTTGCCTTGCCCATGACCGCAGCATCAGCCGTGACATCGAGAAGGTCATCGGCAAGCTGGAAGGCCAGGCCGATGGCCGAACCGAATTCCGCCATGCGTTCCCGGTCTTCTCGCGATGCGCCTGCAATGATCGCACCCGCTTCACAGGCAAAACGAATCAGCGCGCCGGTCTTCATGGCTTGCAGCGTGATAATCCCTGCTTCGTCGGGCTTATTATCTTCCGCCATCAGATCAAGCGCCTGACCGCCAGCCATACCGCCAACACCGGACGCACGCGCCAAAGCCGAGACCAGTTCGATGCGGATGTTGGCGGGAAGATCAGTTTCGTCTGAGGCCACGATGTCAAAAGCATAGGTCAACAGGCTGTCGCCCGCGAGAATCGCTGCGGCCTCATCAAAAGCCTTGTGCACGGTCGGCTGACCACGTCGCATATCGTCATCGTCCATCGCCGGCAGATCGTCATGGACGAGTGAATAACAATGAATGCATTCCAGCGCGGATGCTACGCGCAGAACCGCATCGCCATGCTGGCCGAAAAGGGCTGCACTTTCGATGACAAGGAAGGGACGCAGTCTTTTGCCGCCATTGAGCACGCCATGGCGCATGGCAGCGAGCAGTCGCTCGGGGCGAGCCACTTCGCCCGCGCGCAAACGAAGATCCAGAAGCCCGACCAGCATTGTCTCGACTTCGAGTGCGCGCAGGTTCAGGGATTGAGCAAAATCGACAGACACGTTTTTCATGTTCAAAGGGGATGGACGAAACCGCTGATTTGGTCAACTGGCCACATTGATCAGCACAGGCTTTTTCATCAAGCGGTCATCAAACAGCGTATTTTGAGCCTAAAATCGCTCAATTTGGATCGAATTCCACCGCGTGATTATGGAATCAGTTTCATTATTGTTAAGGAATGGTTTATGTCGCTTGAAGGGAATTAACGGGCGGTGGAATTGGCAAAGATCATTCTTAAGAGCAAAGATGGGCGCAATTACTTGGCTGATCCCGTTTGGGGTGGCAGAATTGCTCTCATGCTCAAGTTTTTGATCGTTCTTGCCGTCTTACCGCTTTTTTTGATCCTCGTTTATTCGATACCCTTTGTGCGCCCGATTTCGACATTGATGGTCAAAGACTATGTTCTTTTGCGCGATGTGGACCGGCAATGGGTCAGCATTGAGGATGTCGCTCCTGTTCTTGTGAATTCGGTTATGATGGCCGAGGATGGGCAATTTTGCAGCCATGGTGGCGTGGACTGGCACCAGCTTAGTCTTGTGCTCGACAACTCTGGAGAAGGCGGCCCCAGTCGTGGCGCCTCGACCATCACCATGCAGACTGTGAAGAACCTGTTCCTGTGGAACGGTCGATCCTATATCCGCAAGGGGCTTGAGTTTCCGCTGGCACTCGTCGCAGATGCGGTGCTTTCAAAACGGCGGATTATGGAGATTTATCTCAACATTGCTGAATGGGGGCCCGGCATTTATGGAATCGAGGCGGCGGCCCAGCATTACTTCAATCGGCCTGCATCACGTTTAACGGCCCAGCAAGCCGCATTGCTCGCGGTGACGCTTCCTAATCCCGCCCTTCGTAATCCGGCAAAGCCCACACGCAACATGCAGCGTATCTCGAGGATTGTTGCCGGGCGCGCTTCAAGAGCTGGTCCTTATGTAACTTGCGTGCAATAAACACCCAGTCTGGAAAAAAGATAAGAGTCCGACTGGTCAAATGCTGCGAGAGCGTGTATAGGCACCTGACTTTCCGGAATTTTGTCCGATGTGACAGGCTCCTCGGGGCCGTGCCGGACGTTTATTGATCGATCAGTGGAGCTGGATCCATGGCAGTACCAAAACGCAAAACGTCTCCGTCGAAGCGCGGCATGCGCCGTTCGGCAGACGCTCTCAAGGCCCCGACTTACGTCGAGGACAAGAACTCGGGCGAACTTCGTCGTCCGCATCATATCGATCTTAAGAGCGGTATGTATCGCGGCCGTCAGGTCCTCGAAGCTAAGGAATAGTCTTAGGCTGCATTGCAGCTGAGAGATGAATTTCAAAAAAGCCGTTTCCGGTATCCGGAAGCGGCTTTTTACAATCCGCTATCGTGTTTGTTTTTTGTTATTTTAATAGCTACTTGAAATCCAACGATAAAATTATTTTATCGTGTGGTAAAAAAACACAATTTAGCCTCAATTTAATCATGACATGAATTAGTAAATTTAATTTAAAAGTATAATTCAAATTAATGGGTGTTGAAATGGATAAGTATTTCAAGGCTTCGATAATTCATGCCAATTTATCGTTAAATTATACAATATCTTGCTTTTATATAATTGATAATACAAGTTTTAATGAAACAATAAAGTTTGATATGTCTGATACGCCGTATAGTGTTGGCTCTCTTTTTAATGCGGATCCCGATGCAATGCTAAATTGTACATAATAATTATCATGATTTATATACTCAGGAATGAGTATTTACATTCATTCCTGAGTAAAAATATCTAGCCAGCGTCAGCAACAAAGCCATTTGCTTCAATGCCTGCAATAGCGGCCAGTTCATCATTATCCGAAGTGTCACCGGAAATGCCGACGGCGCCGATTATTTCATTGCTGGAATTTCGGATGAGTACGCCGCCCGGCACAGCAACAATTTTTCCGCCAGAAACATTAGACAGGCCTTCAAGAAAATGAGGGCGTTCTTTTGCCTGATTATTGAGCCAGCGAGAACCTGCACCAACAGCCAAAGCACCGAAAGCTTTACCCGACGCAATTTCAAAACGCAGAATCGATGTGCCATCTTGCTTCTGAAATGCTTTGAGATGCCCGCCTGCATCAAAAACGGATACTGCGAGCGGCTTCAGTTTGAGTTCTGAAGCTTTTTCAAGGGCGGTTGTAATAATGGAATTGGCTTTTTCCAGTGTCAGCGCCGACATGCGGTTCTCCTCGATTTTAATGAGCTTAACTTAGAGAGTGTTGCCTGTATTGTACGGGTAAAACTGCACATGCAATGATGAAACTGATTATCAATTTGAGCAAAAGTAACGCTAGTGAAAGTCGTTGCACAAAACTTGCAATCAGATTGGTTTTGGTCTTTCTCTGTCGGTGATTTTTCAAGGAGGAACGAATGACTGCATCGCAAAGCCAGAAAGCCATCATTATTGCCAGCGCAGCCCGAACAGCTGTGGGCGCGTTCAATGGCGCTTTCGCAAATGTGGCTGCGCATGAACTGGGCGCAACTGCAATCAAGGCAGCTCTTGAGCGCGCAGGCGTGGATGCTGCTGATGTGGATGAAGTCATTCTCGGTCAGGTGCTGACGGCAGGCGAGGGGCAGAACCCGGCTCGACAGGCTGCAATGGCCGCAGGATGCCCCAAGGAAACCACTGCCTTCTCGATCAATCAGCTGTGCGGGTCGGGTCTGCGTGCTGTGGCACTGGGTATGCAGCAGATTCTATCGGGCGACGCGAAGATCATTGTGGCTGGGGGGCAGGAATCGATGTCCATGGCGCCGCATTGTGCGCATTTGCGTTCTGGCGTGAAGATGGGTGACTTCAAGATGATCGATACGATGCTCAAGGATGGTCTGACGGATGCCTTCAATGGCTACCATATGGGAATCACAGCGGAGAACATTGCCAAGCAATGGCAGCTCAGCCGCGACGAGCAGGATCAGTTCGCACTGGCATCGCAAAACAAGGCCGAAGTGGCACAGACTGCAGGTCGTTTCGAGGACGAGATTGTTCCGGTCACCGTGAAGAGCCGCAAAGGCGAGACGATTGTATCTGCGGATGAATATATCCGTGTCGGCGCAACAATCGAGGCGCTGACCAAGCTCAAGCCTGCCTTTGACAAGGAAGGCACTGTTACGGCTGGCAATGCATCCGGTATTAATGACGGTGCGGCGGCTGTTGTGCTGATGGATGCGGATGAAGCCGCAAAACGCGATGTCAAGCCGCTTGCGCGGATCGTTTCCTGGGCAACGGCGGGTGTCGATCCATCGATCATGGGCACTGGACCAATTCCGGCAACCCGCAAAGCACTTGAAAAGGCAGGCTGGACGGTCGCCGATCTGGAACTGGTGGAAGCAAATGAAGCCTTTGCAGCGCAATCCTGTGCTGTGGTTCGCGATCTTGGCCTCAATCCAGAGATAGTGAATGTTAATGGCGGTGCAATCGCGATTGGTCATCCGATCGGTGCGTCAGGTGCGCGTGTGTTGACGACGCTGCTTTACGAAATGAAGCGTCGTGGAGCGAAACGCGGACTGGCTACCCTTTGCATCGGTGGCGGTATGGGCGTCGCCATGTGCGTTGAGCGGTCTTAAGAAGCTTAAAAGTTAACGGCCAGCATCAATACAAGTGCTTATAGAGCGGCGAAATTTGCTGCTCTATGCCTTTGCGACCTTCGGAGCCACTATATCTTGTGAGAACAAAGCGGGAAAATATACGGATCAGCGATTCGTCTCCGATTCGTTCCGGCTTTGACCTGAAGGTTAATAATAATCGGCTCTGATGTGAGAGGCGCTTTAATTAACCGTAAGGAAATATTGATATTTTATGAACAAGTGATCGGTCGTTCCCGCGGGTAAAATTGCTTTCATCATAAAAGTTAACGCGGCCGCCGGTTAGTTCTCATTTCGAGGAAGATATTAATTGAACTGATTCATCATATGGTGGGAATCGAGTGCTTGCCCACTATATATTGCCGTGAACAAAAGGCGAAGGAGCTTCTGTGAGCGATTCGTCGCCGATTCGTTCCAGAGTCGTTCTATTTATTAAAAGGCACGTTTGTTAACATGCAGGCGGATGTAAGCTCACCTTCAATTCTGCGTTTTAAAATGGATGGTCATTTGAAAGCCGTTTTGTTCTTTTCAGGGTGCGCACAAGAAAAGTTCCGGTTAGAACAGTGAAAACTGGATCGTGCCGGAAACGTCCCGAAACATGGATTGAAACTTAACAGGAGCGCTTTCGGCTCAAGTCATATAGTGCTAACGCATGGCATTACGTATGGCATTTGTTCCGGGAATTCTATTATTGGCATGAACCAACTCCCTGCCCATGATCTGCCGCTGACCTTAAGCGGCCGCGGTGTTACTGCGGTACTGGGGCCGACCAATACCGGTAAGACGCATCTCGCTATCGAGCGAATGCTGTCGCACGGCAGTGGCATGATAGGTCTTCCGCTGCGCCTTTTGGCGCGCGAGGTCTATAATCGTGTGGTTGAACGGGTGGGGGCTGCCAATGTTTCGCTGATTACCGGCGAAGAGAAGATCACCCCGCCCACCTCTCGTTATTCTGTCTGTACGGTCGAGGCCATGCCGCGCCGCACGGATATGCCTTTCGTGGCTATCGACGAAGTGCAGCTGGCAGGCGATCTCGAACGCGGTCACATTTTCACTGATCGCATTCTGCATCTGCGCGGACGTCAGGAGACGCTGTTGCTGGGTGCAGGAACCATGCGTGGCATTCTCGAAAAGCTGTTGCGCGGTATTACAGTGGTTACGCGTCCGCGCTTGTCGCATCTCACTTATTCCGGTTCAAAGAAGATCATCCGCCTGCCAAACCGCTCGGCCATAGTGGCATTCTCTGCCGACGAAGTTTATGCGATCGCTGAGCTTATACGCCGCCAACGCGGCGGTGCTGCGGTGGTTATGGGCGCGTTGAGCCCACGCACGCGCAATGCACAGGTCGAGCTTTACCAGTCGGGCGATGTTGATTTTCTGGTTGCGACGGACGCGATTGGCATGGGGCTCAATCTCGATGTTGATCATGTCGCCTTTGCACAGAATCGAAAATTTGATGGCTATCAGTATCGTGATCTGACACCGGCTGAGCTTGGGCAGATTGCGGGTCGTGCCGGCCGTCATCTTCGCGATGGCACGTTTGGGGTGACAGGTCAGGTGCGCCCGCTTGACGATGAAATGGTCGAACGGGTGGAAGCCCATGACTTTGACCCTGTAAAAGTCATGCAATGGCGAACAGGGCGTTTTGATTTTTCGTCGCTCAGTGCACTGCGTTATTCTCTGGATACGCCGACTCCGATCGAAGGTCTGACCAAGGCTCTGCCTGCTGTTGATCAACAGGCGCTTGAAAATTTGTCGAAAGACGAAGACATTGTGCGGCTTGCAAATTCGCCTGCGCGGATCGAACTTTTGTGGGATACCTGTGCGCTCCCCGATTATCGTAAGATTGCGCCGGCACAACATGCCGATATCATAGCAACCATTTATCAGGATCTGGTCCGCCGAGGGAGCGTTGATGAAGATTATATGAGCGAACAGGTGCGCCGCGCCGACAGTACAGAGGGGGAAATCGATACTCTGTCGCATCGCGTGGCGCAAATCCGTACCTGGACTTTTGTGTCGCACAGGCCGGGATGGCTTGCCGATCCGACACACTGGCAGGAAAAGACGCGCGAAATTGAGGACAGATTGTCCGATGCGCTGCATGAAAGGTTGACGAAACGCTTTGTAGACCGCAGGACAAGCGTGCTTATGAGGCGCCTGAGAGAGAATGCCATGCTAGAAGCAGATATCAGCTCGACCGGAGACGTAATTGTCGAAGGCCATAATGTCGGGCAACTGGAAGGATTCCGTTTTACAGCCGACGTTCAGTCCGATGGACCGGATGCGAAGGCAGTAAAGACGGCTGCACAAAAGGCGCTGGCCGCCGAGTTTGATCGTCGTGCGGAGCGTTTCGCTGCTGCTCCTAACGGCGACTTTGCGCTCGGTTCGGATGGCGTTTTGCGCTGGGTTGGCGCAACTGTCGCTACGCTGGTTGCAGGCGACGACGTTTTAAAGCCGCGGGCGGTCATTCTGGCTGATGAACAGCTGACCGGACCGGCACGCGACAAGGTCGCTGCGCGTATTGACCGTTTTGTCGCTCATCACATTGAAACTGTTCTGAAGCCTTTGACTGACCTCAGGTCGGCGGATGCATTGACCGGTATGACGCGCGGTCTGGCTTTCCAGATCGTCGAAAGCCTCGGCATTCTTCAGCGTCGCGATGTGACTGAGGAAGTCCGCGGTCTTGATCAGGATTCCCGTGCCGCTCTTCGCCGCCTTGGCGTGCGCTTCGGTGCCTATCATGTTTTCATGCCAATGCTGTTGAAGCCGGCCCCTGCCGGCCTTATCACACTGCTTTGGGCATTGAAGAACGATGGCCGCGAACGCGCCGGTTATGGTGACGTGGTTAACGTTCTGGCTGCTGGCCGCACATCGGTGGTTGTCGATCCGACTTTCGATCACCAGTTCTACCGCCTTGCAGGTTATCGCGTGCTGGGTCGTCGTGCTGTTCGTATCGACATTCTCGAACGTCTTGCTGACCTGATCCGTCCGGCTCTGGCCTGGCGTCCGGGTTCCGGCACGCGCCCGGAAGGCGCTTATGATGGCGGACGTTTTATCGTCACGCCTGCGATGATGTCCATTCTCGGTGCAACCTCCGAAGATATGGAAGAGATTCTGAAAAGCCTCGGCTATCGCCATGAGGCTGCCGAAGCTGCCACTGTCACAGCAAAGCTTGCCGAGCTTGATGCTTTTGCGGCGGCTGCTGCTGCGCAAACTGAGGCCGTTGTTGAAGATACCGTCTTCAAGCCCGCCGTTCCTGCGGCTGCCGCTACCGTGAGCGAAGCGAAGCCTGTGGTTCCTGCTGCCGAACCTGTGCCTGCACCGGTTGAAGCTGTTGCAGAAATCTCAAGCGAAGAAAAGCCTGTGGTTGAGGCTGCTCAAGCTTCTGCAGAAGAACCAAAGCCTGTTCTCCTGTGGCGTCAGGGTCGTTTTGAAGGCCGTAACCGCAATCAGGATCAGAACCGTCAGCGCCATAACCGCCCACAGGGTGGTCAAGCGGCCAAGGGCAACGAGGCTCGCAAGTCTGAAGCCGGTTCAGAAGGCGGTGAAGGCCAGAACGCGCGTGACAATCGTGGGGGCAAGCGTTTCGACAAGAATCGCCGCAATCATGATGGCGAAGGCCAGAACAAGCGTGAAGGCTTCAAGGGCGATTTTAAGGGCAAGCCTCGCGATGGTAATCGCGATCGTCAGCCTAAGCGTGACCATGGCAACAATCATCAGGGCAACAAGCGCGTCGAACAGGAACGTCCGGTACGGATTGATCCAGATTCGCCTTTTGCCAAGCTTCTGGCACTCAAGGAGCAGTTGAAGAAGTAAGATGACTGGCGAACACGGCGCAAGGCAGCGGATCGACAAGTGGCTGTTCTTTGCGCGTGTGGTCAAATCAAGATCGCTGGCGGCGAAACTCGCCGTCGGCGGCAAAGTCCGGGTCAATCGCGATAAGATTGAGCAGGCAGCCTATCAGGTTAAAGTCGGCGATGTTCTGACGATTACGCTTGATCGGCGCATTCTGGTTTACAAGATACTTGCTTCTGGTGAGCGGCGCGGCCCAGCGCCTGAAGCACAGCTTCTTTATGAAGATATGACGCCGAAGCCCGTACCGGGAGATCAGGTCGCTGAGCCAATACAGCCGCGACGAGAAAGCGGTGCAGGCCGTCCAACCAAGAAAGAACGTCGCGAAACCGACCGTTTGCGCGGCAACTAGTGGATTGAATTTGGCGTTTGAATGCCGGCTGACGCTTCAGATATTTCAAATGTCAAATTCGAAAAACCCACTAGATAGAAATACTTACCATTGGTCTGATTCCAACATTTTCTCCCCTCGTTTCATGTGCTGAGCAAATGTTGGAATCAGACCAATGGAGCGCATCGCGAAAAGTGGGCCTAAGCTTTGGGGAGAGGTGCGCGTAAAAACGGCCGGGCAGAGTATTTCAATTGAAACAGAAAACGCTCCATGAGGGACGCGATGACGCAGGATAGCGTCTCTGTGCGATATAAATTGCGTATCAACGCCTTAAAATAAAAGTCTTTTCCGGGTTTCCGTTGATAAACGAAATCTCGTTTCAGATGTTCGTGACATAGTCATATTGCGGCGATTGGGCCCTTGTCATCAGCGGATAAAGTCGTTACCTCACCGTTGGCGATTGCAAGGGCATGAGCTGGCAAGCAAGCCACACGCCGTAGCCACCATATGCGTGACACATATGTCGTGACTGGAGCGAAATCATTCAGATGTCCGATCTGAGTGTTCAAACAGCCAGTTCAGGATAGATAAGCCGTTCCTTCAGACAGAAGGTTGGCAACAGGAGTTGGACAATGACTTATGTCGTGACCGATAATTGCATTCGTTGCAAGTATACGGACTGCGTCGAGGTTTGTCCTGTCGACTGTTTCTATGAAGGCGAGAACATGCTCGTCATCAACCCCGATGAGTGCATCGATTGCGGCGTCTGTGAACCTGAATGCCCTGCTGAAGCCATCAGCCCTGACACCGAACCGGGTCTCGATAAGTGGCTCGAGCTGAACGCTGAATATGCCGCCAAGTGGCCCAACCTCACGGCTAAGAAGGACGAGCTTCCTGAAGCTAAGGAAATGGACGGCGTACCTGGCAAGCTTGAGCAGTTCTTTTCGGCGGAACCCGGACCGGGCGATTGATCCGTTACCAGATCTTTTGAGCTGGATTAGCCTAAAAATAGTTGCCTCAAAAATGCGTTCCGAATCCTGGAATGCGACATATTTGGCAATTTGTTGATTCTTGCGCGAAATTGTGTTACCTTGCCTGAATAAATTCGGTGACTGGACGTCAATAAGTGGCGCAAATGCGTTAATCTCTGAAAGGGCTATATTTTTTACTGGGCTGTATGGCACTGGGATGGATTATTGCATTTTCAGCAACCGTTCCTCACCAACCTCTCCCGGTGAATAAATTTGTGCCTGAGCTACGCTGTCAGTTCAAAGCCGTACAGACCTCCGCATTTTTCTCAAGAAGTGCGGTTGCAATCATGTGTTAACCGGCGAGTTGTGCCGGGCACAACAGGGAGTATTAGAGCGTATGACATCCCAGCAGAAGAAGGCGCCGGCCCGTCAGGGTTTCAAAACCGGTGAATCTATTGTTTATCCAGCTCACGGCGTTGGCCAGATCGTGGCGATCGAAGAGCAGGAAGTGGCCGGGCACAAGCTTGAGCTTTTTGTTATCGACTTCGAAAAAGACAAGATGCGCCTGAAAGTGCCAGTC
The DNA here is from genome assembly GCF_014397025.1 of Ochrobactrum sp. Marseille-Q0166. NCBI lineage: Bacteria > Pseudomonadati > Pseudomonadota > Alphaproteobacteria > Hyphomicrobiales > Brucellaceae > Ochrobactrum > Ochrobactrum sp. Marseille-Q0166. Next base: position 678,538 of record NZ_JACJUO010000001.1, read on the forward strand.
GCCAAGGCTGTCTCGATCGGTATGCGCAAGCTGTCGGAAACAGATTATGTCGAACGTGCATTGAAGGTCGTTCAGGGCCGTGCTCGCGTGAAGCGCACCATGTGGTCGCGCCGCGCTCAGGAATATGATGCGAAGATCAATTCCGGTGATCTGATCATGATTTCTGAAGTTGTTCGCGATCTGCATCGTGCTGAAAATCAGCCAGAACAGTCTTATTCAGAGCGTCAGCTTTATGAAGCAGCTCTTGACCGTATGGCTCGCGAAATTGCTGCAGTGAACAAGCTCTCTGATACAGAAGCTGTTCGTTTGATCGAAGCAAACCTTGCTAAGAGCCCAAAGCGTACCAAGGCTGATGTTGATGCCGAAGGTGATGTTGATGGCGATGAAGTCGAAGCAGCATAATATATATCTGAATCTTTTTTTAAAAAGCCCGGTTTGACCGGGCTTTTTATTTGGCACAAGCAAGTAGTTTTACTTGTCCATTGGGCTTGCCGCGCTATTTTATTTCTTACATGAAGATTTATTGCGCTCCGTATGGAACCGGAGAGCTTTTTCTGCGTTCTAATCAAACCAGTTCGTAAGCGGGTTTGTTTTGCGGCGTATTTTTCTGGCCTCAAAGCAGGTCTGTTATAGGAATTTTGAACGAATACGAGTTGTTCATTCAAGTGTTCTTCGCAGAGCTGATTTATCTTTTGTCTTGCCCTTCAGAGTTTGTTTGAAGGCTTTGCACTAAGAACAGGAGAACCAGATGAGCGCGTTGTCGATAAGCAGTTCCTCCACAGTTCCAGCATTGCGTTTGCCTATCTCGCCGCGCAAAGCGGTGCCTGCTCCGTCATCCTCCCCCCAATCCATGATCCGAAATGCCATGTCAGCGCCCTATCTTGAGCGTGACGAAGAGCGTTCTTTGGCGATCGCCTGGAAAGAAAACCAGGATCAAGAGGCGCTGCATCGCATGACTGCATCGCATATGCGATTGGTTATTTCGATGGCAGGGCGTTTCCGTAAGTTTAAACTTCCAATGAGTGATCTTATTCAGGAAGGTTATGTTGGCCTCCTTGAAGCCGCAGCGCGCTTTGATCCCGAGCGTGAGGTTCGTTTTTCCACTTATGCTTCGTGGTGGATACGCGCCTCAATGCAGGACTATATTCTGCGCAACTGGTCGATTGTCCGCGGTGGTACGAGCTCTGCGCAAAAGTCGCTGTTCTTCAATCTTCGCCGCTTGCGCTCCAAGCTTGCACAGGAAGACGAAACACTGACAAAAGCCGAGATTTATCGCCAGATTTCTACTCAGCTCGGTGTCTCAGCCAGTGATGTTGAAGTTATGGACAGCAGGCTTTCAGGCTCGGATAGTTCCCTTTCGGCATCGATAAATAGTGATGAATCGGGCACTTCCACACGCATGGATTTCCTTGTTGACGATCATCCTTTGCAGGATGAGGTCGTGGAAGGCACAATCGATACAGAGCGCCGCGCCAGTTGGCTCCATGCAGCGCTCCATGCGTTGAATGAACGTGAGTTGCACATCATCCGCGAACGCCGGCTCGACGATGACGGCGTGACACTGGAAGCGCTGGGAGAAAAGCTCGGCATTTCAAAGGAACGCGTTCGCCAGATTGAAAGCCGGGCAATGGAGAAGCTTAAACTGGCCTTGCTCGACCAGCACGAGATGGCGGCTTATCAAGCCTGATTTCCCTGAAGTCGGGCTGACCAATCTTCGACCTTGCGGTTTTCAAGACGGCGGACGGCGTAGCGCTTCCAGCCGTCTGCGAGGTGGGGGATCTCTGCCATAAGCGCCAGCTCATCATAATTGAGCATATCGACATAAAGCAGATGCCATACGCGATGCAGCGTCCATTCCGGTGACAGGCGCTCGACAAGGCGCATCGTATCGCCTGTGCTAACCATTCCCTCTTCAAGAACCCGATAATACCAGCCGCTGCGGCCGCTCTTCTGCACGCGAGTTGCCATATCCGTGATGTCGAAGCGAGCGTTGAGTTTCCAGCAAGGCTGGCGGCCCTGCGAGACTTCAACGAGCGCACTGCCAAGGCGGAAACGATCTCCAACCGCCACATTATGCTCGGTCAGACCGGTGGTGGAAATGTTTTCGCCAAACGCGCCGGGCATTTCGAGGCGTGGATTTCTACCGACATCGTCAACCCAGCTTGCATAATGATCGTGCGGGTAATGATGCAGAGCCTTTTCGGGGCCGCCATGCACTTTCCTGTCGCCCTGGGCATCACATTCGAGCCCCTCACGCAGCAGACGAACGGAGCCGGATACGGGTTTCTTATCGATGCCGCTCGGTGCGCCACGCGGCCCCAATGGAGCGATTTGGCCTGCAAGCAATGATTCGACGATGACTTCCATGGGGTTAAAGGTCTCGTGATTTAACCGATTGATACAACATGCTTTACTCGCTGATGATCTTGACGCGATCACCTACGGAAACTGTAGCACCCGCCGACATGGCATTGAGCAGACGGAAGAGTTCAAGTTTACGCGTTGTGCCTTGCATACGTGCCGACAGGCTCGCCATCGTGTCTCCCGGTTTCACGGTCACAACACGGATGCGCAATGGCTTCAGCGCTTCCTGTTCGGTCGGCGTCAGCAGACGGAAAGACTGAGTCACAGTCTGCGATGCAGGCTGCAGAGCGGTGCTGCCCTTCGGGGCCGCCGTGAGGAAGCGGTAGACCTTGTTGTTGGTGCTGATCACCACAATTTCAAATTGCCAGCGCTCGGCGCTTGCACGAGCGGTTGCTGCAGGCAGGCCGTTAATGGTAGTTGCGCGGATTGAACTCTCATCCAGCCCCGTGACCCAGCCTGATTTGATGTAATCGGTAAGGCTTGATCCTGAAGGAAGCGATGCGCCGTCAAAACGGATTGCTACTTCGCCGGGACCGCTTGCCATCACCGCCGTTGCCGAATTATCAATCGTAAAGCCGTTAGGTGCCGTAAAGGTGACGCCTAGCTTTGGATGAATGAAAGTCTGTTCGCGAACATAGCCTTGGCTCGGCGTGTCACCATAAAGCAGTCCGTCGATACCGTTGAGGAAGGAATCACGATCTGTTGTACCAACGCCCGGCGCACCGATGCGGCGCGCGTGGCCGAGTGCAAGCTGAATACGCTGCGGCGTTGCCGGGTGACTTGCAAGGAAGTCGAGGCTTGCATCGGTTGCGCCCGATACAGAGCGGAAATCGGTATAGGCTTCCATCGATTGCAGGAACCGGGCGGAGGCAAAAGGATCGTAGCCTGCTTCGCCAATCATCTTGATGCCGATAGCATCGGCCTGCAGTTCCTGATTGCGCGAGAACTGTGCAAGACGAAGCTTGCCGCGGATGGTTGCTTCGCGGCTTGCGCTCTCATTATGCAGCACTTCGGTGGCGACACGCCCCGCAATAGCCGTTTCGGCTTCCTTCTCCTGACGAAGGATGCCGTGATTGGCGACAACGTGCCCCATTTCGTGCGCGATGACGGCTGCGACTTCAGACGAGTCGTTGGCCAGCGCCAGCAGGCCGCGCGTTACGTAAAGAAAACCGCCCGGCAAAGCGAAGGCATTGATGTTGGGGCTGTCGAGGATTGTGATGCGATAGGTCTGATCGGGCTTGTCGGAAACCGTTGTCAGGTTGCCGACGATCTTGGCGACCATGCGCTCAAGCTTCGGATCTTTATATTCGCCGCCGTAAGTGGCGAGGATGCGTGGATGCTGTTGCGCGCCGATCTGTGCCAGCCGGTCGTTACGGGTGACGTTTTCAACGGTGACAGGATTTGATGAAGGCTGCAGTCCAAGATCCTTGCTTGAATTGATCGACTGGCAGCCCGAAATCAGGCTGACAGCAAGCAAGCCAAAACCAATGGCTGGTTTCCGCCAATTGCGCTGTGCCCGTTCTGGCAGAGAAAGGGGGAGACACAGGGAGGCCCGGAGACGGGTCGTGTGACGGAACAGTATTTTACCCTCGCAATTGAATCAGCACCGTTGGCATTGGCGCAAATCTAGCCATAGACTGAAGTACCTACAAGAAGTAGATCAGTCCTCAAAGCCGTTCTTCAAGGCGAATGCGAACAAAATATGTCCACAGCGTTAACTCTATTTGAGCTTTGAGGTTTCACCACCGATATAGTGTTTCAAAGCTTCCGGTCCAGATGGCGATAGCAGCGCATGGGCCGGGCCTTGTGCAGAAATTCGGCCATTGTCGAGAAATAGCAACAGTGTATCGAGATAGAGCGCGTCTTCCGGCGTATGCGTGACCATCAGAACGGTCATGCCGTTTTCCTTGTGCAGCTCCCGCACAAGATCAAGCATCTGGTGCCGCAGTGCAGGCCCAAGCGATGCAAAGGCTTCGTCCAGCAATAAGACCGGTCTTGCCCGCACCAGCGCGCGTGCAATTGCGACGCGCTGGCGTTCACCACCCGAAAGGGCTTCGGGTTTGCGGTTCTCTTTGCCTTTCAGCCCCACACGATCCAGTGCCGTTGCGATTGCTGCGCGGTCCTGCTGGTTTAGCCTCAGGTTCGGGGAACGGCCAAGCCCGACATTCTGTTCAACGCTCAGATGAGCAAACAGATTGTTTTCCTGAAACACCATCGATACGGGCCGAGATGCTGGCGGCAGGCTCGTTACATCCTGATTGCCAATTGTAATCTTCCCTGATTGCGGGGTTTCAAAACCGGCAATTAGGTTAAGTAAAGTGGATTTGCCTGAGCCGCTTGGTCCGACAATTGCTGCAATCGCGCCGCCCGGAATGATCGCTTCAAATTCCATTATCGTTTCGCCATAGTTGAAACGCACATCATGGAGCTTGATTTCGCTGAGATTACTCTTGCTGAGCGCATTCATTTAAGCGGACTTTCCTTTCGGGCTGCGGCTGCGCGGTCGGCAATCATCATCAGACAAAGACATAGGATTCCGAGAATCAGCGCAAGGCCCGCTGCATCGAATGTGCGGTAGCTGCCCATACGCTGCAACAGCAGATAGGGCAGGGTTTGCAGCGCGTCGCTGCCAAAAAGCGCAATTGTGCCGAGATCGCCCAGAGAAAGCGCCATTGCAAATGCGAATGCCATGCCAAAAGGCCTGCGAATGGCTGGCCAGTCGATGAGCCGCAACCGGTTCAAGCCGGATATGCCGAGCTGCGCGCAAAGTCGATTATGACGAACAGCTGATGTATCCCATGCCGGACGCAGCAGGCGCACGGCAAAAGGCATCGCCATTGCCGCATTGACTGTCACGACCATGAAAGGAGCCATCGTGAATGGGTCGGTGAAGTGACGCAGCAAAATAAACCAGCCGGCACCAATGACGATGGGCGGCATCACAAGGATGAGGCTTGCACCCGTATCGAAGAGATTTGCCAAGCGCCTGCTTTTGGTTGCTTCGCGCGCGATCACAAGGGAAAGCGACAGGATGACGGCAAGAAGCGCTGCACCAAATCCCAGAACAATGCTGGTGCCAATGGCATTTAATACGGCTCTTTCACTCATCAGGCGCATGAGATCAGCGGCAAGCCCGGATACCACAATGCCCGTAACGGGCAAGGCCACATAGAGAAAGCCGATGCTAATGGCCACTATATTAAAGAGGCGTTCAAGGCCGTCTGGCCCGCCATAGCGGCGCGGGGCAGTGGTGAGAGTGAACCCCTCTTCCGAAGGTCGACCCGTGAGGCGTAAGGCTGCGAGAATCAATATGGTGAGTGTCAGCTGCGCCAATGTGAGTGCCACAGCGCGTGCTGGATCAAAATCGAAATGCAGGCTTTGATAGATTGCAACTTCCAGTGTCGTGGCGCGTGGCCCGCCGCCGAGGGTCAGAACCGTTGTGAAGCTCGTCACGCACAGCATGAAGATAAGGCCAATCATGCCGGGCAGGTTGCGCCTTATGGTCGGCCATTCGATCAGACGAAAGCGAGCTGTGCCCTTCATGCCGAGTTGTGCTGCGAGTTTCCAGTAGTCAGCGGGTATCGATTCATAGGCTGCCAGAATGAGCCGAACCGCCAGGGGCATGTTGAAAAATACATGCGCGATCAGAATGCCTGCCAAACCGTAAATATCGGGTTGTACCGGATATCCCAGCACCTGAGATATCTGCGCAATAAAGCCATTGCGTCCGTAAATGCTGGTAATACCGAGCACAGTTACAAGAGCGGGCAGGGCGAGTGGCAGCGCGAAAAGGCGCAGGATCAGCCCGCGCCCCGGAAAACCGGCTTCCGAATAAAGTGCGCGCGCCACCGGAATGGCAAACAGCACCGAAAGCAGGCTCGACAGAACTGCCTGCCAGATCGTGAAACGTGCGATACGCTGAAGATAGGGATCAAGAAATATGCTGAAGCTAAAGCCGCTCGCCTCAAGCCCCAGGGCGATTAGCGAGCCGCCGACCAGACTTGCCAGAAAGCCAAGCGCCAGTACGCCCGCAAGAGATTTGATTGCGGGCGTTGTCTGGACTGGCCGGGTTCTGGTCAGCGTTTCACTCATTTGCTGGAAGCAGCCAGCCATTCATCGACCCAGGCCTTACGGTTCTTTGCAACCTCGTCTGCCGGGATGAGAAGGGTCTTTTCAGGCTTCGGCAGTTTGTCGAAGGCGGCCGCAAGAGGCGCGGAGGTTTTGCCTGCCGGGAACATCCAGTTGGTTTCAGGGATTACATCCTGAAAGCCGGGGCCGGTCATGAAAGCGAGGAATTTCTGCGCCAGCGGGTTCTTGGCACCGGTTGTTGTCTGGGCGGCAAGCTCGACCTGAAGGTAATTGCCTTCAGGATAAGCCAGCGCCTTATAGCGCTCCGTATTCTCGGCAATCATATGATAGGCAGGAGAGGTGGTGTATGACAGCACCATTGGTGCTTCACCCTTGGTGAACAGGCCATAGGCTTCCGACCAGCCCGGCGTAACCGTGAGAATGCGCTTCTGCAGCTTTTCCCAAGCTTCGCCTGCCTGATCGCCATAGACAGATTTGATCCAGAGCAGAATGCCGAGGCCCGGTGTCGATGTGCGCGGATCCTGAATGACGATCTTTTGCGAAGGATCGCCTTCGACCAGCTCTTTCAGGCTTTTCGGCGGATTTGGCAGCTTTTCGGAATCATAGACAATAGCGAAATAGCCGTAATCATAAGGTACGAAAATATCGTCCTTGAAGTCGCCAGGCACTTTGACATTGGAAAGATCAATGCCGCTTGGCGCGAAGTAGCCCGTGGCGCGTGCTTCGGTGGTCAGGTTCGTGTCGAGGCCAAGAACGATGTCCGCTTTGGTATTGCCGCCCTCAAGCTTGAGGCGATTGAGCAGTGCTACGCCATCGGCTGATGCCACCCATTCCAGCTCGCAATCGCATTCTTTCTCGAAGTTTTCCTTGACCTTTGGGCCTGGACCCCACTCCGAAACGAAGCTGTCATAGGTGTAGATGGTCAACTTGTCTTTGGCGTGAGCAACAGGTGCAAAGGCAAAAGCTGCGCTCAGCGACAGTGTAAGCAGAGATAAAAGCCGCATAACGGCATGTCCTTTCTTTCATTGAAAAGGATTGAGCGCCGTTGTCGAAAACCGGAGCGCATCTAATCCCTCCGCCGGTACAAACCGGATCAGGTTCAGCGGGTTAGCCGGCGTACGGCCTCTCAGCCATTCGAAGATTGAATGGCACCCCGTTAGAGCGGAGTTGACAATAGATGTTTGCATCGGGAAGGGCAAGGGATTGCAATGCGGGCTTTGAGCTATAATTTCTGCATGTTATGAGCGGTTTATGAGCACATTTGTCATTCTACTCGGCGGCGATCTTGTCGTCACGGATCGTTTGAAAAGCCAGATTGCAGGAGCGCGTGTTCTTGCGGCGGATAGTGGCATACGTCATGCGGTCGCGCTGGACGTAGAGCCGGAGCTGTGGCTGGGGGATTTTGATTCCGCATCCGATGCGTTGAAAGAACAGTATGCCCATGTGCCGCAAAAGACTTTTCCGCGTGCCAAAGACATGACCGATGGCGAGCTTGCGCTGTCGGAAGCCTATGAGCGGGGTGCGGAAAAGGTCATTTTGTGCGGTGCCTTCGGCGGTGCGCGTACTGATCATACGCTGCTGCACCTCACCATGGCGACAGCGCAGGCGGCAGAGGGGCGCACCATTCTTCTATCCAGTGGAGAGGAAGAAGCCTGGCCTCTGATACCCGGCGATTTTCTCTACGATTTTGCAGACGGCACGTCGTTCAGCGTGATAAATTTCTGCAAGGTTGAGGGCTTGTCGATCAAAAATGCAGAGTGGCCGTTAGATAATGTGACACTGCCGTTCGGCTCTTCCTGGACCGTTTCCAACATTGTGCGTGGAACTCTTTGTGTTTCCGTGCGTTCAGGTCTAGCGATACTTGTAGCCAACTTTGGTGAAGAGACCCCACTTTAGAATGGCTGCTAACCTTACCAATTGAAACTGCTTGACGCTGACGGTTGAAACGTATTGTAAATGTTCCCAAGCGGGTAAAATCTGCTTTACGCCGAAATTGGGGACGCAAAGTCGGTGTTGGTGTAACTCTATTAGGAGATTGTTTCATGAAATCACGTCTTTCCATGATTGCAATCGTCGGCGCGCTTGCGTTCTCAACAGCAGCATGCACGACGGCTGAACAGCGTACTGCTGGCTATGGTGTCGGTGGTGCAGCTCTTGGTGCGCTCGCTGGCGGTGCTATCGGCGGCAATGGCCGCGGTGCTCTGGCTGGCGCAGCAATCGGTGGCGTCGCCGGTACGCTTCTTGGTGCAGCACAGACCCGTAACGGCGTTCAGTACTGCCGTTATCGCGATAACTACGGTCGCGTTTATGAAGCACCTTGTAACTAAGCTGATCGTCTAGCGGTTACAATTCTCAAGCAGGCCGGGTAACCCCGGCCTGCTTCTTTTTTGGCCATACCATTTGACAGAACGTGTTTTGTCCCCGACAAGCAGGGCAGAAATTTCAACGGCATTTTCAAAGAGAACCATGGCACCTCCGCTTCTTCGCCTCGATCAGATCAAGCTTACCTTTGGCGGCACCCCGCTTCTGGAAGATGCAGCCCTTTCGGTTAGTGAGGGCGACCGCATTGCGCTGGTCGGACGCAATGGTTCTGGCAAGTCAACCCTGCTTAAAATTGCAGCGGGCATGGTCGAACCAACATCTGGCGAAATCTACAAACATCCAGGTGCCACTATCCGCTATCTGCCGCAGGTGCCTGATCTTGATGGCTTTGCCAATGTGCGCGCTTATGTGGAAGCTGGTCTTGGACCAACGGATGATCCGCATCGCGTGACCTATCTGCTGGAACATCTGGGCTTGACCGGCGAGGAAAAGCCCGATCACCTGTCGGGCGGTGAAGCGCGTCGTGCAGCCCTTGCCCGCGTGATTGCTCCGCAGCCTGATGTGCTTCTGCTCGACGAGCCGACCAACCATCTTGATCTCACGACGATCGAATGGCTTGAAGGTGAGCTGCGCCAAATCCGTTCGGCCATCGTTCTAATCTCGCACGACCGCCGCTTTCTGGAGAATGTCAGCCGCTCAACGGTCTGGCTTGATCGTGGCCTTACCCGCCGCATCGATCAGGGCTTTGGTCATTTCGAGGAATGGCGCGACAAGATTCTAGAAGAAGAAGAGCGGGATCATCACAAGCTTGGACGCCAGATTGCGCGCGAGGAACATTGGTTGCGCTATGGCGTAACCGCACGGCGCAAGCGCAATATGCGCCGTCTCGGTGAGTTGCACTCCATGCGCGCTGATTTCCGCAATCATCGCAAGGCGCAGGGCACAGCAGTTCTGACGGCAAGTGATTCCAAAGAATCCGGCAAGCTGGTGATTGAAGCGAAGAAGCTTAACAAGGCCTATGGTGAACGCGTTCTTGTTCAGGATTTTTCGGCCCGTGTTCAACGTGGTGATCGCATCGGCCTTGTTGGACCAAACGGCGCAGGCAAGACCACGCTTTTATCGATGCTGACCGGCAAGCTTGAGCCGGATTCCGGTACATTGCGTCTTGGCGTTAATCTGGAAATGGCCGAGCTTGATCAGAAGCGTGAAAGTCTGAACCTTGATGACACGCTTGCGCATTATCTCACAGACGGGCGCGGGGAGAGTCTCGTGGTGAATGGCGAGCAGCGCCATGTTGTCTCCTACATGAAAGACTTCCTGTTTCAGCCGGAACAGGCGCGGACCCCCATCCGCGAACTTTCCGGTGGTGAACGCGCACGTCTGATGTTGGCACGCGTTCTGGCACGGCCTGCAAATCTGCTGATCCTTGACGAACCGACCAACGATCTCGACATGGAAACGCTTGATCTGTTGCAGGAACTGGTTTCCGGCTTTCCGGGAACAGTCATCCTTGTCAGCCACGACCGCGATTTTCTTGATCGCACTGTGACGTCTGTGATCGCGCCGGAAGGTGATGGCAACTGGCTCGAATATGCTGGTGGCTATGCCGATATGATGGCACAGCGTAAAGAGCAGGCGTTGGCAAAGCGTAACGTCAAGACGGCGAGCGCTCGTACTGATGAAAAGGATGAGGATGCATCCCAGCCCCGGAGTGGTGAGAAGCGCGATGAAAAGCGCAAGCTTTCCTATAAGCAGAAATTCGCACTTGAAACCCTACCCGGCAAAATGGATGCTTTGGCAAAGGAAATGACTCTGCTGGAAGGCAAGCTTGCCGACCCGCAGCTTTACGCCAAGGACCCGACGCTGTTTTCGAAAACCGCCGATCTTCTTGAAAAGAAGCGCTCTGAACACTCTGCCATGGAAGAAGAATGGCTGGAACTGGAGATGTTGCGCGAAGAGATCGAGGGATAATGACTATCCCTCGAAGACGTGTTTAAGCGCTTGCCTTGTCGAGCAGGGCAATAGCCTCCGCATCAAGTTTGATCTGAGCGGCGTCAAGCAGCTCATTGAGCTGGGTGAGGCGTGTGGCGCTTGCAATTGGCGCAGTGATGGATGGTCTTGCAATCAGCCAGGCAATTGCGATTTGCGCGGGCTTAGCGTCATTGGCACGAGCGACCTGATCGAGCGCTGCAATAATCCGCGACCCGCGATCCGTCAGGTATTTTTCCACGGCTTGACCGCGTGCACTTTGGCCGAGATCATCTTTCGAGCGGTATTTGCCGGTCAGAAAACCTGAAGCCAGCGAAAAGTAACTGATAACGCCCAGCCCATTGTCGCGGCAGATCGCTTCAAGTCCATCCTCAAAAGCAGCCCTGTCATAGAGATTATAAAGCGGCTGCAAGGTTTCATAGCGGGGCAGGCCATGCTGCTTCGCAACATCAAGCGATTCCGTCAGACGTTCCGGTGTCAGATTGGATGCGCCGATTGCTCGGACTTTACCGGCCTTGATTAGCTCCTGATAGGTGCCAAGAACGTCTTCAAACGGAGTTTCTGGATCATCCCAGTGCGACTGATAGAGATCGATATAGTCGGTCTGCAGTCGTTTGAGGGAGGCATCGACGGCTTTGCGGATATAGCTTGGTGAAAGGCCTTTTTCGTTTGGCCCCATCTCCGAACCTACTTTTGTTGCAATGATAACCTTGTGGCGCAGGCCGCGGGATTTCAGCCAGTTGCCGATAATGGTTTCCGATTCACCACCGGCATTGCCCGGTGCCCATGCGGAATAGACATCGGCTGTGTCGATAAAATTAAATCCTGCATCGACAAAACGGTCGAGAAGCGAAAATGATGTTCCTTCATCGACCGTCCAGCCAAACACGTTGCCGCCAAAACATAGCGGCGAAACCTCAAGTTCAGTACGTCCGAGCTTTCTAAACTCCATGGACCCTATCCCTTCCTGTGTGTACGAATTCCGGCGAATTCGCAGGGCTTCGATTGCAGGAGGAAGAAACAGGCCTGACGCACCGCGCCTTAAATGTCAGCCCATACCAAGTGCATCCATATAAAGCTGGAGCATGGCTTCTTCTTCCTGACGTTCATGGTCTTCTTTTTTACGCAGACGAATAATGGTCCTTACGACCTTGCTGTCAAACCCCGAACCCTTCAATTCCGCGTAAACTTCCTTGATATCGTCGCCGATGGTCTTTTTTTCTTCTTCAAGACGCTCGATGCGCTCGATAAAAGCACGCAACTGGCCAACGGCGATGGTCTGGGCTTCGCTGGTAATATCGTCGCTCACGGGTTTCTCCAATTCAGCTCGATTATCAAAAAGGGGCAAAGGTCACTCGTTACAGGAACAGGACCGTTGCCGAAAGTCGGACATGGTTTTTCTGCGAGTCGCAGGCAAAATTAAGGGCCGATGGTGTAAGAAAAACGCCTTTTATTACGTTATGGCTGTGGATAGCGGGTAAAGCGTTAGTCTCTCAGAGGCGAAACCGGGCCTGACCGAGAACCATAATGGCGGATTTCGTGGATTTCCGGCATGGCGTTGATGGCATCGAGCATAGGGGCAAGCCGATCGGCCCATTCACGCGCACCGGCCTCGTTAGCAATCAGATCCTGACGCACCTCAATCAGAACATGCGCATAGCCACGCGCCGTTGCATGACGGTACATGGCATCGTTTTTAAGTGCGCCATCATAAGGCTCGTTATCACCGACAATGAGGTCCTGCTCTTCCCGCAGCATGGAAAGTAGGGGCGTTACGGCGCGCGGATCAGAATCCCAGAGCAGTCCGATTTGCCACGGACGATCCTTGCCGCGCCAGTTTGGGGTGAACGAATGGATCGAGACGATAAATGGTGCCTTGCGACTCTTCGCGGCAACCCGCGTGCTCATGGATGCAATCGCATCATGATAAGGGCGATAGAAACGGTCGAGGCGGATTTCCCGCTCTTCGGGCGACATCGGGTAGTTGCCCGAAATCACCGCACCATCTGACAATTGCATGATAAGCGTCGGATCGTCTTCGCCGCGATTTGGATCGATCAGAAGGCGCGAAAAGCCACCCATGACGGCAGGTGCATTGAGCTTCGCAGCCAATTGACGTGTCAGTTTCTCAACGCCGATATCATAGGCGATATGCCGATCGAACTCGCTTTGCGCCAGGCCAAGGCTGCCATATTCAGCCGGCACATCACGGCGGGCATGGTCAGCGGTCAGAAGCAGACCGAGGCTGAGATCGCCGTCGACCTGATAGACGGGGGAAAATGACGGATCACATGACATGAGAGCTGCTTCGTGGGTAGGATTTCTGTCATAAATCACAAGTAGTTTCAGATCTGTCATGAGAAAGCCGGGATTGCAACGATCATTCTCAAAAGAATGAGAAAGGCGTTTCTGAAATGCGGCAAAGGAACGAATCTAATCGTTTAAATCGTGCTGAAATTGCTATGCAGTTCGAATGGAAATGCTGTAACTGATTTGTTCTCTCCGGGATTGCGTTGACATCAAAGGCGAAACTGCCGAAAAGAGAGCGACCGAAAGAGGATTTCCTTGCGTGAGACAAAAGCGATTGCGGGCTGAAGGAGTTCGGCGAATGCGACTTCCAATGTTTTTGGGTTTGTTTTCCAGTGTGCTGGTTGGTGCTCTGAGTGTTACATCCATGGAAGCGCGAGCCGATTTTCGTGTATGTAACTCAACTCAAAATCTGGTTGGCGTTTCTATTGGCTACAGAGCCAAGGCCGGCTGGGTGACAGAGGGGTGGTGGCATATTGATGGTTCCACCTGCAAAACGCTGATCGAGGGGCCGTTGACCTCCCGATACTATTATCTTTTCGCAGAAGATTCTCAAAGTGGTGGTCGCTGGGAAGGCAAAGTGAACATGTGTGTGGCGGAAAAGGAATTCCGCATCACCGGTGTTCAGGACTGTTTTGCACGCGGGTTTCAACGCAATGGATTCCAGGAATACGATACCGGGGAGCAATCGAGCTGGATGGTACAGCTCACCGATGAAACGCCGTTAGAAAACTCCACAGTTACAGGAACGAATAACCAATGAAGCGCAACCGCAAGGTCAAGATTCTCGCCACACTCGGCCCGGCGTCAGGCGAGGAATCTATTATCCGCAAGCTTTTTGAAGCTGGCGCAGACGTCTTCCGTATCAATATGAGCCATGCTGACCATGACCTGATGCGCACGCTCGTCAAACGTATTCGTAATGTGGAAAAGGAACTGGGTCGCCCGATCGGTATTCTGGCCGACCTTCAGGGTCCTAAGCTGCGCGTTGGCAAGTTCAAGAATACAAAGGTTGCACTTGTTGCAGGCCAGACCTTCACGCTCGACAACAATGAAGAACTCGGAGATGAAACACGCGTCTATCTCCCGCATCCGGAAATTCTGGAAGCTGTTGAGCCGGGCCACCGGCTTCTCATTGACGACGGCAAACTGGAACTGATTGCCGAAGCAAGCGATGGCAAGTCGATCCGCTGCAAGGTTGTAGCAGGCACCAGTATTTCCGACCGCAAAGGTGTCAGCCTGCCGGATACCACATTGGGTGTCGGCGCACTGACCGAAAAGGATTACAGGGATTTTGAGGCTGTTCTGAAAGAAGAAATCGACTGGGTCGCTTTGTCATTTATTCAGCGTCCTGAAGACCTGGTCGAAGCCCGCAAGTTCTCTGGCGGCAAAGTTGCCCTGATGTCGAAAATCGAAAAGCCGCAGGCTGTGACCCGTCTTGATGAGATCATTGAGCTCTCTGACGCGATCATGGTTGCCCGTGGCGATCTGGGTGTGGAAATGCCACTGGAAAGCGTTCCGGGTATTCAGAAGCAGATGATTCGCAAAGCACGTCGCGCCGGCAAGCCGGTTGTGGTTGCCACGCAGATGCTCGAATCGATGATCACTGCACCTGTTCCGACGCGCGCGGAAGTATCTGACGTTGCGACAGCGGTGTTTGAAGGTGCTGACGCTGTCATGCTTTCGGCAGAATCGGCTTCTGGTCAGTATCCGGTTGAAGCGGTAGCGACGATGAACCGTATCGCGGAAAAGGTCGAACGTGAGCCGACCTATCCCGGCATTCTCGATGCACAGCGTGCGATTCCTGAACCGACGGGCGCCGATGCGATCTCGCTTGCTGCGCGTCAGATTGCTGAAACGCTCAACCTGTCTGCAATCGTTACCTACACGGCTTCCGGAACAACCGGCCTTCGTGCCGCGCGTGAACGCCCACGCACACCGATTATCGCGCTGTCTCCGGTTGTCGATACCGCACGTCGTCTTTCGGTTGTCTGGGGTCTGCACTGCGTTGTAACCGAAGATGCCCATGATCTCGAAGACATGGTCGATCACGCTTGTCAGGTCGCTTTCAAGGAAGAATTCGGCAAGGCTGGCGATCGTCTGATCATCACCGCAGGTGTCCCGTTCGGAACTCCGGGTGCCACCAACCTGCTGCGCATTGCCTATATTGGCGCTGACGGTCAATCGACAGATTAAACCGGTGGTCTTCATGCATAAAAAAGCGCGCTCCTTTCGGGGCGCGTTTTTGTTTGATCGATTATCAGAGAATCAGGTGCGGGTATCGCTCAACTCTTCTGTGAGGTCGAGGAGGTTTCGCTGTGCATCACGCATCATCGGATTAACTTCCAGCGCTTTCTCATAAGCCTTCAATGCTTGTTCCTTGAGGCCGCGAGCACGTAAGATATCTGCCATGCCCGAGAGTGCGCCATAATGGCGTGGCTCAAGCTCCAGCGTACGATTGATGTCGTACATGGCGTGCGCATAATCGTTGCGCAGGTAATACACTGTTGCGCGACGGTTCCATGCTTCCGCATAGTCGGGATTGATAGCTATTGCTTCATTGAGAAAATCCAGCGCGGATACGTAGCGCTTTTCAAGCATGGCAGAATTTGCCCATTGCACCAACAGATCAACTGTAGCGCTGCCGGATTGCTGCCATATCTGATTGATTTCAATAGTGAGGCGACGAGCCTTCTTTTCATCAGAAGTACGCTTGAGATCGGCAAAAAGCTTGTCGAGGCGCTCTTCCGGCGTGTGTTCGGCTTGGTTTTGTTCTTTGGCAGCAGGTTTCTGGTCGCTGTCAGCGCCGACCTGCACCGGCGTAATGGGCGCTGTCAGGGAGGGCTTTGTCTCGGCATAGGCCGAAGACATGCTGATCAGGGCCGACAGGCCCAGCGTAATCAGAAATGAAGAATTGTTCAGATATGCAAAAACGTTCCGCATGCGCATAATTTTCATTATACGCAGCAGAACGTCAAATGCAAAATCAGAAATAAGATTAGCCCTGACGTGCCTTGAAGCGCGGAGCAGTCTTATTGATGATGTAAACGCGGCCCTTGCGGCGAACGAGCTGGCAGTCACGATGACGGGCCTTGAGCGCCTTGAGCGAATTCTTGATCTTCATGTCAATCACCGGTCTTGGTTGGCCCATCGACATGAATGTCTCGGGGCTTCATAAAAACAGGCGCCCAAGGCGCCAATTGGTTACAGGCAGTATTCCTGCCCGAAGGGTTGGCCGAAATACACAATATTTCAGCCAAATGTCAACTCCTGCACCGCAGATTCACGAAGGGACTATCGGAAAATCTTGGCTACAGGTGCCGTTCACGGAGGAATCGGACAGATTCCACCGCAATGCTTATCAAGTGCGGGGTTTTATGCGGGTTACATGACCCATCTTGCGGCCCGGCCTCGCTTCTTTCTTGCCGTAGAGATGCAGCACGGCATTCGATTCTGCGAGAATCGCTGGAACCTTTTCTACGTCATCGCCAATCAGATTCTCCATCACACAATCCGAATGGCGCACGGTGTCACCAAGTGGCAAACCTGCTACCGCGCGAATGTGTTGTTCAAACTGCGAGATCGCACAAGCGGCTTCCGTCCAATGGCCAGAATTGTGCACACGTGGCGCAAATTCATTAGCAAGCAGCGTGCCGTCCGCAAGAACGAAGAATTCCAGACCAAGCACGCCGACATAATCAAGCGCGTGCAGAAGCTTTGAAGCCGCTTGGCTTGCAGCATCTGCTGTCTCACCCGAGATTTCGGCTGGAACCGTCGAAGTTGCGAGAATGCCGTCCTTGTGAACGTTCTCGGCAATATCGAAGATGGCAACATTGCCGCCGCGATCACGCGCCGCAATGACCGAAACTTCGCGCTCGAATGCGATGAAACCTTCCAGAATTGCCGGTGCATGCTTGATTGTCTCAAGTGCTGCACGCGCTTCGTTCTCGTCAAGAGACTTGAGACGCACCTGTCCCTTACCATCATAGCCGAGGCGACGGGTTTTCAGGATCCCGCGTTCTCCCAAAGCGCCCAGCGCCGCGATAAGTGACTCTTCGTCATCGACCAGGCGCCAGGGCGCAGTCTCGATACCGCTTTCATTGAGAAACTGCTTTTCGGTGAAGCGGTCCTGCGAGATTTCAAGCGCTGCCGGCGGCGGAAAAACAAGCGCCGATTCTGCCAGCTTGTCTGCGGCAGATACGGGCACGTTCTCGAATTCATAGGTGATTACGTCGGAGGCAGTCGCAAGCTCTGCAAGAGCTGAGGGATCATCATAGGCTGCTATGATCTGGCGGTTTGCCACCTGAGCCGCCGGGCAATCGGCCTGTGGCTCCAGAATGATTGTCTCATAGCCGAGCCGAGCTGCCGCCATGGCCAGCATACGACCCAACTGGCCGCCGCCGATAATGCCGATCGTTGATCCAGCCTTCAGTGCGGAATTTGCCATATCAAACCTCGTCGGATGGGCGTTCTGCAACGCTTTCTGTCTGGGCTGTGCGCCATTCATCAAGACGCGCTGCAAGTGCATCATCGTAAAGAGCAAGGACAGCTGCGGCAAGCAGAGCAGCATTCACGGCACCGGCGCGACCGATAGCAAGCGTTCCGACCGGAATTCCGGCTGGCATCTGCACGATGGAAAGGAGCGAATCCTGTCCTGATAGGGCTTTCGATTGTACAGGAACACCAAAGACCGGAAGCGGGGTCATAGCTGCGGCCATACCGGGTAGGTGAGCCGCGCCACCTGCGCCTGCAATCACAACCTTGAAGCCTTCGGCCTTTGCGCCCTTGGCAAAGGCGACAAGCCGATCGGGCGTGCGATGTGCGGAAACAATACGTGCATCGAAGGTTATGCCCAATGCTTCGAGCGTATCAGCGGCATGGCGCATTGTTTCCCAATCGGATTGGCTTCCCATAATGATTGCGACATCTGCACTTCTGCTCATTGATCCGTCCTGCTTCTTTAGATCATGGGTTTAAAAACAAAGCCGGGCGAACCCCGGCTATGAAACGTGTTTTATAAGATGTTCAAGCGATGATGTCAGGGATGACCTGATCTTCCAGTTCCTGCAGCTTATCCTTGATGGCGAGCTTTTTCTTTTTCATGCGCTGAATACGCAGCTGATCGCAACCGACCTGCATCATTGCATCTATGGCTGCATCAAAATCCGCGTGTTCTTGTTTCAGACGTGCAACGGCCAATCTGATTTCGGCCTGATCCTGATCGGACATGCGGTTTGCCCCATTTCTCATAAATAATATGACGGGCCGCTCCACAGAGGTGCAGACCCGTTTCAGGCGAAGCCATTATCACATTTTTCGTGATTGGAAAATGCTACCAAAACAAATTCGACTTTGCATCAAACTCATGCCACAGTGTCATTTTTCTGTCATGAACAACGGTTGCTAGACGAACTGTTGAATGGCAGCCGGGACTGCGTAACTGGCCCGGATAGCAGGAGGTGTACTACCGGGCGTTTGCGCAGGTGAGAGCGGATGGAGCCATTTGTTGGCAAAAGCTGCGACATGGCTTCGTTCTTTGGGTTAATCATTCAAAGGAGAATTGATGATGGCTATTGAGTCCCATCTTGCCACGCTTGAACAGAAGCACGGCGCTTTGGAAGAGGAAATCTCCGAAGCTTTGGCGTCGCCGGCAATTGATGACCTGCATGTTACTTCTCTCAAACGTAAGAAGCTTGCTCTCAAAGAGCAGATTGAAAAACTGAAAACCCAGGTAACGCGACATTAAAATCAAGCTCAAGCTTATATGATCATTGCGATTGGTGGTGACCAAAAGGATGATAACATTGAAGCTATCGGCGGCTGAGTCTCAGCCGCCCAACGATTGTTAACCGAAGCTGTGCCGCGCGATGGTAAGATAAAAAGCAGCGACTGTTCGCTGCTTTTTTATTTTCTTGTTTCAAAAACTTTCAGCTTTCCGCTTCGGCCCGGGGATCGAGATTCATTGCTTCCGGCGTCGCACTTTTAACAGAAGGCATGCTTTTGAACTGTTCTTTTTCAGCTTTTGGTATCGATGCCCGTCTGCGGGAGCGGAACAGCGCATAAGCTGAAATTGAAATATGTGAGAGTGCGGTGACGGCAAACAGTCCTGCTGGCCAGAAAACATCCATGGCCGCTGCTGCTAGCAGAGGTCCCAGCATGGTGCCAAAGCCATAGAGTAACAGAAGGCCGCTCGATACTTTCACAAAGCTTTCCGATGTGGCGTGATCGTTCGCATGGGCGACTGCAACAGGATATAAAGCATAGGCCAGCGCACCATAGCAGCCGGTCATGATAATGATGATTGTCCCATTGGATGGACCGATGATGAAGGCCAATAGGCCAACAAGTGCAGCAAGAGCTGCAACACCAGCAAGAACGTAGCGCCGGTCGATGAGGTCTGAAATACGCCCCACGGGGATTTGCATCAAAGCCCCGGCAGCAATCGTTACGCTGACCATAAGCGCGATTTCGGTGGTCGAAATACCCGATTTTGCTCCGAAAACTGCGCCAAGCGTACCCCAGGCACCATTTGCAATGCCGATCAGGATGCAGCCGACAAATGCGGCAGGTGAATTGCGGTAAAGCGCCTTGAGGTCAAGTTGGACCTCGGTCAGCGGTTTTGGGCTTACTGCGGTTGACATGGCGGTTGGGATCAATGCCAGACAGAATAGAATTCCGGTGATCATAAAAAGGTGATCAGACCGAATATCGCCATTGGCAACCATCATCTGGCCGCTCATGGTTGCCCCATAATTGACCATCATATAAAGGCCAAAAATCTTGCCGCGGGACTCATTGGTGGCGCGTTCATTAAGCCAGCTTTCGATGACCATGAAGGCACCGGCCATCGAAAAACCGGTAAACGTGCGCAGGATAATCCATGAAACTGCATCAATATAGATGCCGGACAAAAGTGCGATGATTGCGGCACATGCCGCAAAACAGCCAAAAGCACGAACATGGCCAACACGCCGCACAAGGCGAGGGGCAAAAATACAGCCAGCGACAAAGCCGCCTGCCCAGGTGGTGCCCAACATGCCGAGGGATGCTACTGAAAAACCTTCTAATCCACCGCGCAATGGCAAAAGCAGACTATGCAGACCGGAGGCCATTAACAGAAATGCTGTGCCGCAGAGCAGCGCCAGAACCTGAATATAAATTCGCAAGATCACGTTCCCGGGATTTTATGAGGCGGCACATATGTCGCTTCGCTTTATTATTGATGCTGAAACAGGCTGGTTTCAGCGGAAAAGGGCCTCTGCCGCAGCGCGGCTGTCGCCCTTCTTAAGCCTTTCGGTTTTCAGGCGCTCGATTTCGAACTGGAGTAAAGCGATGCGCTGGTCGATTTCGATCACCGAAAGCAGAGACAGTTCATCATCACTTAGAGCCACATTGACATGTTGCTTTTTAAGATCTTCATCAAAATCGCTCATGGCCTTCCTCCGGAGTCTATGATGCGCTTATAAAGACAGAAAAGATTTAACACCTTGAATCTTCGCATATATATTTTCAGAAATCGATACCGAATTGTTTAAACCGCATGGTGCGGTTGTCTGTGATTATGCGTGCCATATTTTGCGGAAACAAGATCGAACAGGAGCTTGGAGCATGATGGCTGAACTTCCCTCCCAGATGACGGCAATTGAAATCGCTGAACCGGGTGACGCAAAAGTGTTGCGGCCTGTTCTGCGCGCGGTCCCTCAACCGAAAGCGGGTGAGATCCTTGTCCGTGTGCGCGCTGCGGGCGTGAACCGCCCCGATGTTCTGCAACGACAGGGCAGCTATGCCCCGCCAGCAGGGGCATCGGACATACCTGGACTGGAGATTGCTGGTGATGTTGTGGCTTTGGGAGAAGGTGTTAAGCGATATCGCATTGGTGATGCAGTTGTCGCGCTGCTTGCCGGTGGCGGTTATGCAGACTATGCAACGGTGCATGAAAGCACCGCGCTGCCGTTGCCAACAGGCTATGGCTATATTGAAGCTGCGGCCATACCGGAAACCTTCTTCACGGTCTGGCACAATGTGTTTGAGCGCGGCGGGCTGAAAGAAGGAGAGACATTGCTGATTCATGGTGGCTCATCCGGCATTGGTACGACTGCCATCCAGCTTGCCAAGGCTTTCGGCGCGACGGTGATCATAACCGCTGGTTCTGCTGATAAATGTGAAGCTTGTCTCAAGCTTGGTGCTGATCGCGCCGTCAATTATCGCGACGAAGATTTTGTCACTGTTGTGAAAGAGATGACTGGCGGCAAAGGTGTGGATGTCATTCTCGATATGGTCGGTGGCGATTATGTCGATCGCAATTACAAAGCTGCTGCCGATGATGGCCGTATCGTTCAAATAGCTTTTCTGAATGGCGCCAAAGCAACCGCCAATTTTGCACTTTTGATGACCAAGCGCCTCACGCATACCGGTTCGACACTGCGTTCGCGGTCTGTCGAGTTCAAGGCTGGCATTGCACGCGAATTGGAAGCAAAAGTCTGGCCGCTTCTGGCTGAGCGCCGCGTTGCACCCGTGATGGATATGGTATTTCCATTGAAAGACGCCTGGCGGGCCCATGATCGGATGGAGGGCAGTCAGCACATCGGTAAAATCGTGCTGGATGTTGTATGATTTCCAACGTTTTACAGAGAAGGTTTGTTGGCATGGCAGCAGTTTCTTGCTCTGTGCTCAAAAAAAATATATATAGACCGTGATTTCCCGGAATTTGTGGTTTTTCCCACGGCCCGCCCTACCGGAGCGGACGAACAAGAGGATTATATCTAATGGCCACCCAGCTTCTTATGCCGAAGGCAACGGCAGTCTGGCTCGTTGATAATACGGCTCTGTCCTTTGATCAGATCGCGGCTCTGTGCAAGCTGCATCCGCTTGAAGTGAAGGCGATTGCGGACGGTGAGGCCTCGCAGGGTATCAAGGGACTTGACCCGGTTATCACTGGCCAGCTGTCGCGCGAAGAAATTGCAAAGGGTGAAAAAGACCCATATCATCGTGTGAAGCTCTCGGAGCCAAAGGTTCGTGTGCCGGAAGCCAAGCGCAAGGGTCCGCGCTATACACCGCTTTCAAAGCGCCAGGATCGCCCAAACGCGATTCTCTGGTTGGTTCGCAACCATCCGGAACTCAAAGATGCGCAGGTGTCTCGTCTGGTTGGAACGACCAAGTCGACTATTGAGCAGATTCGTAATCGCACTCATTGGAACTCCGCAAGCCTTACAGCGATGGATCCGGTAACGCTCGGTCTTTGCACGCAGATCGATCTGGATATTGAAGTTGATCGCGCAGCGCGTAATCGTCCTATTGTTGAATCCGACAATACACTTCTGCCGGCATCTGCGACCGAAAACTTCGATTATCGTGATGAAAAGCCTGAAGAAGAAGAGCTGGATGCGGAAAAAGTTTTCGCCAAGCTTTCTTCGTTGAAGAGCACAAACACCGACGAAGACGAAGAATAAGCTTTCCTCGACCAAACATAAAAAAACCCGCCGAATCGGCGGGTTTTTTTATACTGCTTGGGAAGATCAATCTTTGAACGCGTTGTATTCGCTCAATTCCATGAGCCGATAAAAGTCAGCCAGTGTTTTGCCGCGTTCTGAACGGAATGTGCGACCAGCCTTGTCGGCGGCGATGATGCGGTCCGTGCGAAACGTGCGGAAAGCATTGCGCAATTCGCACCAGCCGATCACAGTCCAAACTTTACCCCAGAACCAAAGACCAAGCGGACGAATGTCACGCTCACTCTCACGTGCTTCAAGATCGCGATAGCGTATGTTAAGCACCGTGCCTTCATCGACCGCACGTTCAACGGCATCAATAATACGACGTTCATCCACGCTGATGGAAGTGGACGGCGCATGGATTTGCGTGCCGGTAATGCGCGCTCGTTCTTCCTTGGGCAGAACGGCTTCGATCTTCACCAGTGCCTCTTCGGCACCCCGCGCCATGGACACACCGCCCCATGCACGGATCAGGCGCGCGCCTGCGACCAGTGCTACGATTTCATCCCGCGTGAACATCAGCGGCGGCAGTTCAAAACCTTGCCGGAGAATATAGCCGACACCAGCCTCACCATCGATAGGCACGCCTGTTGACTGCAAATCAGCAATGTCGCGATAGATGGTTCGTTCTGACACTTCCAGCCGTTCGGCAAGTTGCCGAGCGGTGACAAGCCTGCCACCACGAAGATGCTGAACGATCTGGAAAAGACGGTCTGCACGGCGCATTCCCGATTTACTCTCCGCTACATTGTTTTGCTTTGCGCTGTTCAAGATAACGGTCCGGCCAGCCCATATCCTTACGCAGCTCGCTCGGTAGGTTATCCAATGCGCGCTGCGTGCGTACAAAACGCCGACGTTCGTCCTGCTTGCGCTTATAATCTTTCAGAATTGCCAGCAGTGGTGCGATTGCGAATGCCATGGTGAATCCCTCTTCTCTTGAAGAGTACTATGACACAGGCCTCCTGACAGCTGTCTGTCAGGAGCAATTTTTAATTATCATCTTACCGATATACGCAAACGGAAACTGTTTGATCAGACCTTGAAAGGCGGCTCTGCCGTATAGCTCAGCGGTAAGCGGCCACCATCGGCATAGATCGTCTGGCCTGTCACATAGCTTGAATCACGCGATGCGAGAAATGCCGCTATTGCTGCAATTTCAGATGCTTGCCCTATTCTTCCCAGCGGCGTATGCGCGAGTATCTTCTTGCGTAGCTCGTTATCTTTGTTCACTGCAGACAACATATCGGTCTCGATTGAGCCGGGGCCGATTGCGTTGACGCGAATGCCCCATTTTGCAAGCGCCACTGCCATCGTGCGTGTCAGTTGGTTCACGCCGCCCTTGGATACAGAATAGGCAAGCTGATCGGGCAGGCCGAATATCGCGTTGACCGAAGACATATTGATAATGCTGCCAGCCTCGCCACCGGCTTCAACGCGTGCGACCATGCGTTTTGCGACGGCCTGACCGCAGAGAAAAGCGCCCTTGAGGTTGACGCGCATCACGCGGTCGAAATCGTCTTCTTTCAGATCCAGAAACTCCGCCTGATGCACCACGCCCGCATTGTTGACGAGGATGTCGATCTCACCAAGATTCGCCGTGGCATAGGTCAGCAGATTATGAATATCGAGCTTGTCGCCCACGTCACACGCGATGGCGAGAATTCGGCCATATTGCTCAAGATCCCGGACAGCTTTTGTGGCTCCTGCACCATCGACATCCGACAAGACGACACTTGCGCCATCCATTAAGAAGCGCTTGGCAATGGCATAGCCAATACCGCGGGCCGCACCCGTGACGATCGCCACCTTGCCTTCTAACTGCATCGATCATTCTCCGATTTTTGTCGGAGAGTGGACCGGCGAATTTCGCCGGTCAAGAGTTTGGAGCGTGATAACAAAGCTCAGGCAAAGGCCAGGCCGATATGGCGCTCACGCAGAACCGTGCTGATTTCATCGAGAATCATCGGATCATCAATGGTGGCAGGCATTTTCCATTCTTCACCATCAGCGATTTTCTGGATCGTTGAACGCAGTATCTTTCCGGAGCGGGTTTTTGGCAGCCGTTTGACGGTGAGAGCCAGTCGGAAAGCCGCGACCGGACCAATGGCATTGCGAATCATGCTCACGCATTCCTTTTCGACTTCAAGCGGGTTGCGGTCGATATTGGATTTGAGCACAAGAAAGCCGCAAGGCACCTGTCCTTTCACGGAATCAGAAATGCCAAGCACCGCGCATTCTGCAACGTCAGGGTGGCTGGAAAGCACTTCCTCCATGGCTCCTGTCGACAAACGATGGCCCGCGACATTGATGATGTCGTCCGTGCGGCTCATGATGTAGAGATAGCCATCTTCATCCATATAGCCCGCATCAGCGGTTTTATAGTAGCCAGGGAACTCGTTGAGATAAGCTTTGCGAAAGCGTTCATCGGCATTCCAGAGCGTAGGCAGACAACCGGGCGGCAGTGGCAGCTTGATGAGAATGTTGCCAAGCTGCCCGCGTTCAACTTCATGGCCGGCATCGTCGAGCACACGAATATCATAGCCAGGCAGACAGACCGCAGGCGAACCGTATTTGGTTTCAAGCAATCCGAGGCCAAGCGGATTGGCGACCATCGGCCAGCCGCTTTCCGTCTGCCACCAGTGATCAATTACCGGACAGCCCAGCAGATTTTCCGCCCAGTGGATTGTATCGGGATCCGCACGTTCACCTGCCAGATAAAGCGCACGGAATTTGGAAAGATCGTATTGGCGCACGAAATCGCCATCTGCATCTTCCTTCTTGATAGCGCGCAAGGCAGTTGGTGCTGTGAACATCACCTCCACACCGTGTTGTGCGATGATGCGCCAATAGGTGCCTGCGTCGGGTGTTCCGATGGGCTTTCCCTCAAAGAGGATGCTGGTGGCCCCGGCAATGAGCGGTGCATAGACGATATAGGAATGGCCGACCACCCAGCCGACATCGGATGCCGCCCAAAACACTTGTCCCGGCTCGACACCAAACACATTTTTGAGCGACCACGCCAACGCTACCATATGCCCGCCATTGTCGCGCACGACACCTTTGGGTTCGCCGGTGGTACCCGAAGTATAAAGGACATACAGCGGGTCGGTGGCAGCAACCGGTGTGCACGGCACATGACGGCCACGTGCGGCATCGACAGCCGTACGATAGTCAATATCGCGGCCTGCAATGAGGTTGTGGGGATGCTGCTCGCGTTGCAGGATGATGCAGCGCTCGACCTTATGATGGGCCGCGGCAATCGCCTTATCTAGCATCGCCTGATAGGGCACGATTCGGGTTGGTTCAATGCCGCATGACCCGGCGATGATCATCACGGGCTTTGCATCATCGATACGCGTGGCAAGTTCATTGGCAGCAAAGCCACCAAAGACCACCGAATGCACGGCACCTATGCGCGCTGAGGCAAGCATGGCGACGGCAGCTTCCGGTACCATTGGCATGTAGATAAGGACGCGGTCACCTTTGCTCACACCATTATCGATCATGACTGCTGAGAGCGCTTCCACCTCTTCAAGCAATTCGCGATAGGTGATTTTGCGCACTGAGCCAGTAACCGGGCTGTCGTAAATAAGCGCAACCTGATCGCCACGCCCATTGGCAACATGGCGGTCGAGCGCATTATAACAGGTGTTGCATTCGGCGCCTTTGAACCAGCGGCCATACACACCTTCATCGCTTGCGAAAACCTGATCCCACGGCTTGAACCAGTCAATGGCTCCAGCTGCTTCAGCCCAGAAGCCTTGCGCGTCGTTCTGCCATGCGGCGTAGGTTTCGGCATATTTTGATGTCATGCTTTTCCTCCCAGAAGCATGCGTTTCTTCGGATCAATTGACCCGTTAAAGCGCAGCGATAACAAGCTGGATGAAAACGCTAGGCAGGGCCGATTGGTCTCGGTTCTTTCCCACGCGTTTTTCATCTCCTCCGGGGCTAAGTCTACGCGCAAGATCAAAGCTTCGTCCATGAAACTTAAGATGAATATGCACGTCTGGGATGGTGGACAATCAGATCAGGGTTGCAGGACGTTATTTGCTGAGCCAAAAGGGGGTAAATGAGGGATGTTTTGTGACTAAAGTCCTGCCTGTGCTACTCATGGCCCTCATGGGCTTGCATATCGTCAAGCCCCTTGGCTTGCCCGGTTTGAAAAAGCGCGGCGATTTCTGGAAGATTGCAGTGTTTGCAATTTTCATTATGGCGCTGATCGTCGGGTTTCATTTTGCTGAAGCCTAAAATTTGGGCCTGAAATAATTTTTTATTGATATTTTCGGATCTTAACAGCGATTTTAGCCATAATTGGGTTTTGAAATCGCGGTGAAAAATCCCATCTAAAGAATACCAATTATAAGGAGGAGAGATGCGAAGCGCCCTGTTAACGCTGCCATTCATTCTGGCTGCATCGATGGTCACCCTTCCGGCTCATACCGCGTTTGCGGAGAGCATTAATGCAGGAAGCAGGGAAGCCACGACTGACCTGCCATTCAATGTCGCAGCCGTGGCGGAGTTTGATACGCCTTGGGCAATTGCATTTCTGCCGGGCGGCAAACTGATTCTCACTGAAAAGGGTGGCAAGATTTTTGTCGTGAGCCAGAAGGGGGACAAAACGGAAGTGACGGGCATTCCCGATGTGCTCGCCAGTGGTCAGAATGGTTTGCTGGATATTGTCCCCGCGCCTGATTTTACCAAAAGCAAAGCTGTTTATTTTACTTATGTCATGCCCGAAAATGGCGGTGGTGCACTCGTATTGGCGCGGGGAACGCTTATCGAAGGCAAGGACAAGGCCGAATTAAAGAATCTTGAGGCAATCTGGAAACAGGGAACACCGGCCAAAGGTGGACAGCCTGGTGGCAAGATCGCCTTTTCACCCGATAAAAAGCATCTCTTCCTGTCGGTTGGTGATCGCATGATTCCTGCTACAGCACAGGATGATAACGCACCCATGGGCAAGATTTTGCGCATGAACCTCGATGGTTCAGTGCCAAAGGATAACCCTCATGCATCGGAAGAAGGCACCAAGGCGCTGACCTGGACAACGGGTCACCGCAATCCTTACGGACTCGCTTTCGCGCCGGACGGCAAGCTGTGGGAACATGAGATGGGACCGCGGGGCGGTGATGAGTTCAATCTCATCAAGCCGGGACTGAATTACGGCTGGCCCGTTGTCTCCAATGGGGACAATTACAGTGGTCGTCCAATCCCGCGTCACAGCACGCGGCCGGAGTTTGAAGCGCCCATGCTATTCTGGACTCCGGTAATTTCACCGGGCGGACTTGCCTTTTATAAGGGTAAGCAGTTTCCAGACTGGAACGGTTCAGCACTGATTGCAGGGCTTTCCTCTCAGGCACTTGTCCGCATAACAATCGATAGCGATGGTCAGCCCCACGAAGTCGAACGCTTTGCGATGGAAAATCGTATTCGTGACGTAGCCGTCGGGCCGGATGGTGCAATCTGGGTGATTGAGGATGACAATCCCGGACGTCTTCTGAAGCTGACACCGAAATCATAAAGAAAAAGCCCGGAAGAAAATCCGGGCTTTTTTGTTTTCTTACTTCTTCAGTACATCAACGCCGGGGAGCGGCTTGCCTTCCATCCATTCAAGGAAAGCGCCGCCAGCGGTCGAGATATAGGTGAAGTCGTCTGCAACGCCAGCATGATTGAGGGCCGCAACGGTATCACCGCCGCCGCCCACCGATACCAGCTTGCCTGCCTTGGTGCGTGCGGCAACATGTTTTGCGGTCTTGACGGTTGCTGTATCGAACGGACGCAGTTCAAACGCGCCCAGCGGACCATTCCAGATAAGCGTAGCCGCATCATCGATAGCCGAGGCGATCAGGTCGGTCGAGAGTGCGCCAGCGTCAAGAATCATGCCGTCACTTGGCACTGCTTCAACGCCGTAGGTCTGGTTTGGCGTGTCTGCAGCAAAGTGCCAACCCACAACCGCATCAACCGGAAGGATGATGGCGCATTTGGTCTTTTCAGCCTTGGCCATGATTTCGCGTGCAGTAGGGGCAAGGTCATGCTCGCAAAGCGATTTGCCGACATTGTGGCCCTGCGCTGCAAGGAACGTATTGGCCATGCCGCCACCGATGACCAGTGCATCTACCTTCTCGATCAGGTTCGACAAAAGGTCGAGTTTGGTCGAAACCTTGGCACCGCCAACGATTGCCACAACGGGACGCGCCGGCTGGCCGAGGCCCTTTTCAAGTGCTTCAAGTTCCGCCTGCATGGCACGGCCTGCATAAGCTGGCAGGACATGCGCCAGACCTTCGGTCGAAGCATGTGCGCGGTGCGCTGCCGAGAAGGCATCGTTGACGTAGATGTCGCCATTGGCTGCGAGTGCCGCCACGAATTCCGGATCGTTCTTTTCTTCGCCCTTGTGGAAGCGGGTGTTTTCGAGAAGCAGAACGTCACCGTCCTTCAACGCATCGACTGCGGCCTTGGCCTTGTCGCCAATGCTGTCTTCTGCGAAATGCACACCGTGCCCGAGCACTTTCGAAAGCGGCTTAACGACATGCTTCAGCGAGTTTTCATCGGAAGCAACGCCTTTCGGGCGGCCAAAATGAGCGAGCAGAATAACCTTGGCACCCTTTTTCGACAGTTCCGCAATGGTTGGAACAATACGTTCGATGCGGGTTAGATCGGTCACTTCGCCGTTTGCCATTGGCACGTTGAGGTCTACACGAACCAGAACGCGCTTTGATTTGACATCGACATCATCAAGGGTGCGGAAAGCCATTTTTCATCTCTCAGTTGAATATCAAAATGAAACGCCCCTTCGTGAATGAAGGGGCGTTGTCGTTTGTTAGATCAGCTTGCCGAAAGCGACTGCGGTGTCGCTCATGCGGTTCGAGAAGCCCCATTCATTGTCGTACCACGACAGGATACGAACCATCGTACCGTCCATGACCTTGGTCTGATCGGTGTGGAACACCGAAGAATGCGAATCATGGTTGAAGTCGTGCGAAACAAGCGGCTCATCGGTGTAACCGAGGATACCCTTTAGGCGGCCATTGGCTGCTTCGCGGATCGCATTGTTGATTTCTTCCACAGTGGTCGAGCGCTTGGCAACGAAGGTCAGGTCAACAACAGATACGTTTGGCGTTGGAACGCGAATTGCAACGCCGTCGAGCTTTCCTTTGAGTTCCGGAAGAACCAGACCGACAGCTTTAGCAGCGCCCGTCGAGGTCGGGATCATGGAAAGAGCTGCTGCGCGTGCGCGATAGAGATCCTTGTGCATGGTGTCCAGCGTCGGCTGGTCGCCCGTGTAGGAGTGGATCGTGGTCATAAAGCCCTTTTCGATGCCGATGGCTTCGTTGAGAACCTGTGCCACTGGCGCAAGGCAGTTGGTGGTGCAAGAAGCGTTGGAAATGACCTGATGGTCCTTCGTCAGCTTGTCGTGGTTGACGCCATAGACGACGGTGAGGTCAGCACCATCGGCAGGAGCCGAAACGATAACGCGCTTTGCGCCAGCTTCAAGATGAAGAGCCGCTTTGTCGCGTGCGGTGAAGATGCCGGTGCATTCCAGAGCGATGTCGACATTTTCCTCTTTCCACGGCAGTTCAGCCGGGTTGCGCACAGCATGAACCTTGATCGGACCGTAGCCGACGTCGATGGTGTCGCCAGCGACCTTCACTTCCTTTGGAAAACGACCATGAACGCTGTCATAGCGCAGAAGATGCGCGTTTGTTTCTACCGGGCCGAGATCGTTGATCGCAACGACCTGGATGTCGGTGCGGCCCGACTCGACGATAGCGCGGAGGACATTACGGCCGATGCGGCCAAAACCGTTGATTGCAACGCGAACTGCCATTTTCTCTAAATCTCCCGAAAGGGTTCTGCACATGCAGTGGCTTGATAAAACAGTTGAAAGCGTTTTGGAATGCCGACAACTGGAAAGATGAACGCCGGCGTGTTTAACGCCGGCGTTTGATAATTATGCGGCGGCGTTGAGTTTCTTTTCCGCGGCTTCAGCAGCATGTTCAGCGGTAATGCCGAAATGCTTGTAGAGATCGTTGATCTCACCCGAAGCGCCGAAGCCTTTCATGCCGATAAAGATGCCGTTTTCGCCGATGAAGCGTTCCCAGCCGAGTGCAAGAGCTGCTTCGATTGCAACCTTGACCGGTGCATCGCCAAGCGTTGCCTGCTTGTAAGCGTCGCTCTGCTCTTCGAAAAGTTCGAAGCAAGGAACGGAAACAACGCGGGTAGCAATGCCCTTTGCTTCGAGAAGGTCACGAGCCTTAAGTGCGATTTCCACTTCCGAACCAGTTGCGAAGATCGAAACCTTTGCATCGCCGTTTGCTGCGGCCAGTTCGTATGCACCAAAGCCGGACAGGTTCTCTTCGCGATGTTCGGTACGAACAACTGGCAAGTTCTGACGGGTCAGAGCCAGCGTCGAAGGGGTCTTGGTCGACTTGAGCGCAAGCTGCCAGCATTCTGCGGCTTCCACTGCATCTGCCGGGCGGAAGACGTTGTGGTTTGGAATTGCGCGCAGGACAGCGAGGTGTTCAACTGGCTGGTGCGTTGGGCCGTCTTCGCCAAGACCGATCGAGTCGTGGGTCATGACATAAACAACACGGATACCCATCAGCGACGACAGACGCATGGCCGGACGGCAATAATCCGAGAAGGTCAGGAAGGTGCCGGAATAAGGGATGAGGCCGCCATGCAGCGTCATACCGTTCATCGCAGCAGCCATGCCGTGTTCGCGGATACCGTAGTGGATGTAACGGCCGCCATAGTTTTCTGGCGTTACAGCCTTGGTCTGGCTGGTCTTGGTATTGTTGGAACCGGTGAGGTCGGCGGAGCCGCCAATGGTTTCAGGCACAACGCCGTTGATGACTTCCAGAGCCATTTCCGAAGATTTGCGGGTCGCAACCTTTGGCTTTTCGGCAGAAAGCTTCTTCTTGTATTCGTTGATCACTTCATCGAAGTTTGCAGGCAGGTCGCCACGCATACGACGTTCGAATTCTGCACGGGTGTGTGCATCGGCTGCTGCCAGACGCTTTTCCCATTCCTGACGCTTCTTGGCAGCGTTCAGACCAGCAACGCGCCATGCATCGAGAACTTCGGCAGGAACGACGAATGGTTCAGCGGTCCAGCCAAGCGCTTTACGGGTTGCTGCAGCTTCTTCCGCACCGAGCGGTGAGCCGTGAACCTTGTTGGTGCCAGCGCGGTTTGGCGAACCAAAACCGATGGTCGTCTTGCAGGCGATGAGCGTTGGGCGGTCTGAAACCTTGGCCAGCTCGATTGCCTTTGCAATCGCGTCCTGATCATGGCCGTCAACAGCAAGCGTATTCCAGCCCGAAGCTGCAAAGCGTGCTGGCTGGTCGGTGTTGTCGGAGATAGAGATCGGGCCGTCGATGGAGATGTTGTTGTCATCCCAGAAGACGATAAGCTTGTTGAGCTTAAGATGACCGGCGAGCGCGATGGCTTCCTGGCTGATACCCTCCATGAGGCAGCCGTCACCAGCAATCACATAGGTGTAGTGATCAACGAGGCTGTCGCCGAATTCAGCATTGAGAATGCGTTCGGAAAGCGCCATGCCAACAGCATTGGCAATGCCCTGCCCGAGCGGACCGGTTGTGGTTTCGATGCCTGCTGCATGACCGTATTCAGGGTGACCTGCGGTGCGTGCGCCGAGCTGGCGGAAATTCTTGATTTCCTCAATGGTAATGTCTTCGTAGCCCGAGAGGTAGAGCAGCGAATATAGAAGCATCGAGCCGTGACCTGCTGAAAGCACGAAACGGTCGCGATCCGGCCAGTGCGGATTCTGCGGGTCATGCGACAGGAAACGGGTGTAAAGGGTCGTGGCTATGTCAGCTGCACCCATTGGCAGTCCGGGATGGCCGGAATTGGCTTTATCAACCGCATCGATCGAGAGGAAGCGGATTGCATTGGCCAGCTGGTTTTGCTTGTCGGAATTCGTCATTGTCTCAGCCGTCTTTCCAGAGTGGTTTGAACGGGGTTGCGGCGATGCCTCGGGACTGAAGCACGAGTTTCTTATACTAAACGATTTAATCAATTTAAACCGATTAAATACCTTAGATGCTCGCGCGGCAGAAGGCTTTGGGACACATAGCACCTGCCACCGAGGAGTCAACAAAACGATGGTGTATCGGCAATAAACAGTCTGCGATTGAGTGGAGAATGTGGGCAATTCATGGCCCAGCGATCACCGAAAAGCCTTTTTTGCGCTGATAACGGTGCATGAACGGGCTGAATGGCCCCTCATTTGTTGCTTATCGGTCTGTCGATTATTACAGTCTTTTCAAAGATGCCCGTCCGGCAGGCGCGATTCGAAGTTTGTAATCTGGGCCTGTGATCTGGTATTGGAAAGGAAATGGATGGCACCCGATACGACCCTCAGGCACGTCCTTGAACGGCTGGAAAAAGCACTCAACACGCTTGAACAAGCTGTTGATCTGCGGCTCGACAAGGAAGGCGATTTCGCCGAAGCCGAGGAAGAGGTGCAGCGTATGAACGCTGACCGTAGCAAACTTGCTCAGGAACTCGATCAGTCTGAGGCGCGCGCAGAACGGCTTGAAGCTGCGAATCGTGAAGTCTCTCGTCGTCTCGTGACAGCTATGGAAACCATCCGCGCCGTTCTGGATCGATAAAGGATACAATCATGGCGACTGTAACCGTTACAATCGATGGCAAAGCCTATCGCATGGCCTGTGATGAGGGGCAGGAAGAGCACCTTTCTGGTCTGGCTGATCGTTTTGACCAGTATGTTACCCACCTCAAATCGTCTTTCGGCGAAATCGGGGATTTGCGTCTGACCGTGATGGCCGGAATTATGGTCATGGATGAGCTGGCTGAAACGCAAAAGCGTATCAAAGCTCTTGAAAAAGAAACCGAAGTCTTGCGTCGTTCACATGATGAGGCACTGACAAGTGCCGACAGAAATGATGCTGCCATTACCGGTGTACTGAGCGAATTGGCAGAGCGCATCGAACAAGTCGCATCGCGGATCGCGCCACGCCCCGGCTCGTCCTGACTTTTCAAAAAGATTATGAATCTGTGGCTGACGCCTCTGGCGCTTTAACGGGAGTCCGCCTATATGTGTTATCGGCGTACTGCGCTTCCCGACAGGTGTAACAGCATCCCCGGGGCCTTATTGATCTCTAAGGGAGCTGTCCCTGTGAAGGCCTGTGGGCTTTCGCATATGGCGCCCACCTACGTTGTAGGTTCCCGGGATCAAACACTACCATCGGTCGTCGTGGTCGCCACTTTTCAAACTTGTCCACCCATGTGGGCAAGACAATTTGTTATTTGAGACAGACATAGTCTACAACGCCTCATCCCTTCAAAGATATGTGCGTTATTGATGATAAATTCTCCCTCTGAATTGCCTGTTTTTACTGAACGTCTGCGTGTCGCTGTTCCGGTTGCGATGGTCTACGGGCTGTTGCTTTATATCCTCATCTGGCTCGCACCACTTTCCGATATGATGCCGTTTTTCGCTGGACTGATGCTTTTGCCGATGGGGATTGCCAGCCTTGCATCAAGCCTTAGCGATCCGCGTGCCGAGAAAGGTCTTTGGCGCCATGTCAGAATGGCCTGGACGCTCATTGTTATCCTTGTTGTTATCAGCGTGGTATTTTTCAGAGAAGGCGGCATTTGCGTGTTTATGGCTTCGCCATTCTTTGCAGTCTTTTCTGCAATCGGGTCCTGGCTGACGCTTTCGCTCATCCGCCGTTTCCGAACGCCACGCTCTACAATGCTGGTGATCGCACTGCCATTGATGTTTTATCCACTCGAACCATTGCTGCAATACGAGCCGCATGAAGCAGCGGTTACGACCGTCATCGATATTGCAGCTTCGCCCGAAGTCGTCTGGCAGCAGACTGCAGAAATTCGCCACGTTCGTCCGGATGAATTATCATGGACATTCAGCCACGGGATTGTTGGCGTGCCGCAGCCTGTCGATGCTCGCCTTGAGGGCGAGGGGGTTGGTGCTGTTCGCCAGCTTGAATGGACACGCGGCGTCAAATTTCAGGAGATCGTGACGCGTTGGGAGGAAAACCGGCTGCTGGCCTGGGATTTCCGTTTTGGCGCGGATTCAATCCCTGCGGCTGTCGAAGCCCATATCAAAGTGGACAGTTCGTATCTGAAGCTCACCAATGGTGATTATCATCTAGAGGCATTGCCCAATGGTCATACGCGCCTCACGCTCACCACACACTACCGGATCGCAACGCCGATCAATTTCTACTGTGATCTGTGGGGCAAGGTTTTCCTGAACGATTTCCATAGTGTTGTGCTGAAAGTCATTCGTGATCGCTCGCAGCGGATTGCAGCTGCTTCTTGACGGATGCCGCCATTCCGGGTCCACTAGCAGCAATTGCTGGAGGCGTTTATGAATGACAATCGACAGCCGCGAGGTGACGATAAGCAGGCATTGAGGCGCGAGGTGCTTTCACGTCGCGATGCACTCGATCCGCGCTTCCGGTTCGAGGCGTCCCTGGCTGCAGCGAAAAAGGCCGAAACTGCGATTATGATTCCAAAGGAAACCATGGTCGCAGGTTATTGGCCGATCCGTTCGGAGATTGATCCGCGCCCGCTCCTGTCGGCCATGCGTGATAAGGGTGCGCGTCTATGCCTGCCGGTGGTTCTGGATAAGGAAACAATCGCGTTTCGTGAATTTCTGCCGGATGCTGAACTGGTTCAGACGGGATTCGGCACGATGGGGCCGGACAAGACGGCACCGCTGGTTGATCCTGCCATCCTGTTTATGCCGCTTGCCGGTTTCGACAAGCGCGGCCATCGTCTGGGTTATGGTGCCGGTCATTATGATCGAGCGCTGGCTCGCTTTGCCGAGCGCGGTCTGGAGCCGCTGTTGATCGGCATGGCTTTTGATTGTCAGGAAGTGCCACATGTGCCCAATGAGCCGCACGACATTGCTCTTCATCAGATACTGACCGAGACTGGCTTGCACTTATTCGATCAGGACTGATAAAGACGCATTTATGAGATTACTTTTTCTTGGTGACATGGTGGGCCGGTCGGGGCGCACGGCGGTTTATGAAAAGCTGCCGGGGTTGATTTCCGATTTGAAGCTGGATTTCGTGATCGTCAACGGCGAGAACGCCGCTGGCGGCTTTGGTATTACCGAAGAGATTTTTCACGACACAATACGCGCGGGCGCGGATGTGGTGACGACCGGCAATCACGTATGGGATCAACGCGAGGCGCTGGATTTCTCCAAGCGCGAAGACCGATTCCTGCGTCCTGCAAATTTTCCAAAAGGAACGGCAGGCAAGGGCGAGGGGCTTTACATCGCCAAGAATGGTGCCCGCGTGCTGGTATCCAATGTGATGGGGCGTGTGTTCATGCACCCGGATCTGGATGATCCGTTCATTGCGGCCGAGAAAATTCTCGAAGCTTGCCCGCTTGGCGAGCAGGCAGATGCCGTGTTCTTCGATTTCCATGCGGAAGCTACCAGCGAAAAGCAGTGTTTCGGCCATTTTGTCGATGGTCGCGCCAGTGCTGTCGTAGGAACCCATACCCATGTGCCGACAGCTGATTGCCAGATTTTGCGCAATGGCACAGCCTATATGTCGGATGCCGGCATGTGCGGCGATTATGATTCTTCCCTTGGCATGGACAAGGAAGAGCCGCTTAACCGCTTCCTGTCGAAAGTGCCAAAGGGTCGCTTTGAGGCTGCCAGTGGTCCGGCAACCATTTGTGGTGTCGGGATCGAGATATCCGATCGTACCGGCCTTGCTGAAAAGGCTGCACCTTTGCGCATTGGTGCGCGGCTGGAAGAAACTATCCCTGCATTCTGGCGATAGATTTTATAAGTTTATCTGAACGCCTGCATAGTCGTCCCTGACGGCAATGCGGGTGCAAAGCTCCGACCATTCGCAGGATTTACAGGCCTTGCGGATGCTGCTATCGGCAAAAGCGGCCCGCATCCGGCCAAGCTGCATGGCATCGAGTGACAATCGTGATCCAGCCGAAATCGCGAGGCCCAACAGTCCTGATATGGCTTCCATAGCCAGTCTGTCCCGAACAACGACACTTGCATTAAAACAGTGGCAATCACTGTTGCAGAGCAGCGGCTCGCAGATGTCATCGGGACCATCGATGATCTCGATGTCCTCTCCGTTCGACAAACGCCCGGCAATCGCGTCGTAATTATCCACGAAAGCCGGGCTGTAACCCTTACCGATATAGGTCAGCATACAAAGAAGATGATGACCGCGCAGGCGAACTGCCATTGATCGCTTATCGTGCTGCTGCTTTGAGAATTGCGGCCCCGAGAGCCGACTTGATCAGGGCGCCGACGAGGAATGGCGTGACGCCGAAGGCCACGGCTTTTTCAATACCGATCTGGGCTGAAAGCCACATGGCGCCAAGGGCGAGGCAAAGCAGGTTGGCCGCACCAAACGATACAAAAGCCAGCCCTAGGTTTTTCCCGTTCCATCCGCGTTGCGCGAGATAGCCGGTTAATGCTGCGATAATTGGAAACGAGACGAGATAACCAGCTGTTGGCCCGGCAAAATGCTGGATGCCACCTGCGCCGCCAGCCAGAACCGGCAGGCCAATCATGGCTTCGCCCAGCCAGGCAAGTACGGTGATGAAGCCAAGTCGCCAGCCATAGAGTGCGCCGATTAGCGGCACAACAAGTGTCTGAAGCGTGATTGGAACTGGTATCATAGGGACTGCAATCTGCGATGAGATTGCCAATACCAGCGTACCGAACGCTACCGCGGCAATACGCAGGGCTGGTGAGCGAGATTCGAGATCAAGCGGACTGAAAGATACATGCTTCTGGGTGATGTAAGCCATGGCTTCCTCAAATTATAGATAAAATTTCGATTCGATCTATTTAAGATCATCGGATTGATGATGTTTGGCAAGTGGGAAATCGATAAATATATAAAAATTGGGAGAGGCTTACAGCCATTCCAGTTAAGGCTGAATCATTGGAGCCGCTGTAACCATTTGTTTGTACGCATTATCCGACGCATCGCAGCAGGAAAGAAATCAGTCCGGCGCACTGATTTCCCTGCGGAGGCGGTTCTCACTTTTGCTGGAAATGCTTGAAAATCAAAGCAGCCACAAGCGCGCGAGCTGCATGTGCGGCAGCTCGCGTGCGTGGTCATCTTAAGCGCTGGAAGGTTTGGGTCGTTGTTTAACCAACGATGGCGAAAGAATCGCGGGTCTTGCCTGACGCGGTTTTGACAGGGCGATGGCCGATCCACTGCACATGGCGCGCAAGGATGGTGGTTGCTGTCTCGATGTCATTCTGACGGAGCGCGGTCAAAATCGCACGGTGATCGTGATCGGTCCGGGTTTCCCATTCCGAGCGCCAGGTGGCGAAAAGAAAGCGTGCACTTGCTGCATGAAGATCATCGATGGCCGCCAGCAGACGCGGCATGTTGCACGGCTCCAGAATCAATCGATGAAAACGCCGATTGGCGTCTTCCCAGCTTCTTACATCGCGTGACTTGTCGCCTTCGAGGGTCGCCTGCTCTGCAGCATCGAGTGTGGCGCGGCTGATATGGGGCGCTGCATGACGCAGAGCCAGTACTTCAAGGGCTGCGCGCATTTCCGCGACTTCGCGGATTTCGCCGATATCGAAGGACGCAACACGCACACCGCGACGGGGTTCGGAAACCACAAGTCCTTGCGCTTCCAGTCGACGAAAGGCTTCGCGCACGGGGACATGGCTTGTTTCGAACTCTTCGGCGATATGATCCTGACGGAGTTTGCTACCCGGCTCGATTTCACTCGCAATGATACGGTCAGCGAGAATGCGGCTGATGCGGGCGGCAATGGTTTCGCCGGGAGTGTCATTTGGGCGCTGATTCATGGTTTTATACATAATATTGTTTGGTGCTGCGCGTCGAGGCCTGTCAACTTTATCGACAAGTGATTTGCTTAATCGCGCTTTTGCTGGACGAATGCGGCTCAATTCCTTATAACGCGGCCATTCAGCACGGATAGCGCGGTGGCCGAACTGCCTGCGGCCAGACCCATTGTTATGTGACGCTTTCCGTGTGTTTCATATGAACAGAACAGGGGTGCCATGGCTGGCCATTCACAGTTTAAGAATATCATGCACCGCAAAGGCCGTCAGGATGCGGTGCGGTCGAAAATGTTTTCCAAGCTTGGTCGCGAAATCACCGTGGCTGCAAAGCAGGGGTTGCCTGATCCAACGATGAACCCCCGCCTGCGTCTGGCAATCCAGAACGCCAAGGCGCAGTCGATGCCAAAAGATAACATCGAGCGCGCCATCAAGAAGGCGGCTGGTAATGACGGTGAAAACTATGATGAAGTGCGCTACGAGGGCCGTGGCCCGGGTGGGGTAATGGTCATCGTTGAAGCTCTGACCGACAACCGTAATCGTACCGCATCCAATGTGCGTGCTGCCTTCACCAAGTCAGGCGGCGCACTGGGTGAAACCGGCTCGGCAGCTTTCATGTTCGATCGCGTGGGCGAAATTGTCTACAAGGCCGAAGTTGGTGACGCCGACAAGGTCATGGAAGCCGCTATTGAAGCAGGTGCTGATGACGTTCAGTCCGGCGAAGAAGAGCATGTGATCCTCTGCGCCTTTGAAGACATCGGCGAAGTATCGAAAGCGCTGGAAACAGCTCTCGGAGAAGCCGAATCGATCAAGACGATCTGGAAGCCGCAGACCAACACAGAACTGGATGAAGAAAAGGCACGCTCCGTGCTCAAGCTTCTCAATGTTCTTGAAGACGACGATGACGTGCAGAACGTCTACTCGAACTTCGAAGTCAGCGACGAAGTTATGGAAAAGCTGAGCGCCTAAGTTCCGGCATCAGTTTCGAATATGAAAACTCCCGGCTTTTCCGGGAGTTTTTTTATAGAGTATCTGTCTTGGAATCAGAGCAACAAAAAACCCCGCCAGAGCGAGGTTTTTCGTAAGTTCATCAATGTCAGTATTAGATACCGAGATTGCCGAAACGGTTCTTGAACTTCGTTACGCGACCGCCGCGATCGAGCAGGGTCTGCGAACCGCCAGTCCAGGCTGGATGCGTGGTAGGATCGATATCGAGATTCATCGTATCGCCTTCTTTGCCCCAGGTAGAACGGGTTGTGTATTCGGTGCCATCGGTCATCACAACCTTGATGGTGTGGTAGTCGGGATGGATATCAGCTTTCATCTTCTCAATCCTGAAAGTCTGGGAAGAAAAGCCCAGCTCTAATGTTTAAAACTGCGGCACTTTCGCCCAATGACAGATATGAAGACCCGCCACCAACGGCAACGGCTTCCAAAAGGGTTGGCGAGCCTATACATCAGGCGCACGGCAATAACAAGGGCGCAATCTTAAGAATGGCCAGCACAGACAGTCAAATTCGCATGAATCCAGTTTCAGAGGCAAAGGAAGAGCGCAAACGCCGTTCGTTGAAGCCGCTCAAGCGCATGCTACCTTTCCTCTCGCGCTACAAACCTCTGGTTCTTGGAGCACTTTTCTCACTGGTTCTCGCTGCTGTGACGACTCTTGCTGTTCCGGTTGCCGTGCGCCGTATGATCGACCATGGCTTCACCGGCGCAAATGCGGTCTTCGTGAATAATTACTTTGGAATGCTGGTGGCGCTGGCGCTGGTTCTGGCGCTTGCATCGGGCCTGCGCTATTTCTTCGTGATATCGCTGGGTGAGCGAGTGGTGGCAGATTTGCGTAATGCGGTCTTTTCGCATGTGACCAGCCTGTCACCGGAATTCTTTGACCGGTCGCAGTCGGGCGAGATCGTTTCGCGCCTTTCGGTCGATACCACACAGATCAAGTCTGTTGTTGGGGCCACTGCGTCGGTTGCTTTGCGTAATGTGATTCTGGGCATTGGTGCACTGATCATGATGGTGGTTACCAGCCCCAAGCTTTCTGCGCTCGTGATTGCCGCTATCCCGCTCATTGTAATTCCACTGATTGCTTTTGGTCGTTCCGTTCGCCGTCGTTCCCGTACAACACAGGACATGCTGGCGCATGCCAATGCCTATGCCAGTGAGCAGATCGGCGCGATGCGCACGCTTCAGGCCTTTACCAATGAAAACATGGTGGTCGGCAATTTTGCAGGTGCTGTTGAAAAAGCCTATCAGGCCGCGCGTTCATCGATCAAAGCACGCGCTATTCTGACAGGCTTTGCAATTTTCCTGATTTTTTCCAGCGTGGTTGCCGTACTCTGGTTTGGTTCGCGTGATGTGCTTTCCGGCACGATGACAGCAGGAACGCTGGGCCAGTTTGTCCTTTACGCGGTTTTCGCGGCCAGCGCTTTTGGGGCACTTTCAGAAGTGGGTGGCGAACTTGCGCAGGCCGCCGGTGCAACCGAACGGCTTGCAGAAATTCTTGATGAAAATCCGGGCATCTCCGCCCCTGCAAATCCCGTTGCCTTGCCACAACCGCCGCGTGGAGAGATCAGCTTCGACGGGGTGCATTTTTCTTATCCAACGCGTCCAGACGCGCCGTCGCTCAATGGTGTCAGCTTCACTGTAAAGCCCGGTGAGACGGTCGCCATTGTCGGCCCATCCGGTGCTGGTAAAAGCACGATCTTCTCGCTGGTGATGCGCTATTACGATCCGCAATCGGGCCGTGTGCTGATGGATGGCGTAGCCTTGCCTGAAGCGGATCCTGCGAAGGTGCGTGAACGCATTGCCGTGGTGCCGCAGGATGTTGCGATCTTTGCCACCAGCATTCGCGAGAATATCGGCTTTGGTAAACCCGGTGCGAGTGATGCTGAAATCGAGGCCGCAGCAAGGGCGGCCCTTGCGCACGACTTCATTATGGCGCTGGACAAAGGCTACAATACGGAAGTCGGTGAACGTGGCGTAACGCTTTCAGGTGGCCAGCGTCAGCGCATTGCCATTGCGCGCGCGATCCTGCGGGCGGCCCCTGTTCTGCTGCTGGATGAAGCAACCTCGGCGCTTGATGCAGAGAGCGAAATGCTGGTGCAGAAGGCACTTGATAGCCTCATGGATAATCGCACAACGCTCGTTGTGGCGCATCGCTTGGCAACGGTTCTGAAAGCCGACCGCATTCTGGTTCTCGACAAGGGGAGGATTGTTGAAGAGGGCACGCATCAGACGCTGGTTGAGAAGGGCGGTATTTATGCCCGGCTCGCCAAGTTGCAATTTGAAGCAGGCGCAGGCGTTTTCGGTAAATAAAAAGGGGGCTTTAAGCCCCCTTACAGCGGTTCCAGTTAAAAATGAATCGCCGCAACCGCTGTGACTATTTGTTTTTTCGCATTATCCGACGCAAAACCGCGTCGCACTTTTGCTGGAAATGCTGTAATTTTCGTTATCTCTCTGTCAGCTTCAGCTCAATACGGCGGTTTCTTGCGCGGGCATCTGGTGCATCGGAACTATCGAGCGGCTGATACTCGCCAAAACCGGCTGCAACCAGACGGTTGGCTGGTACGCCATTGGCGATCAGATATTTGACCACCGCCGTTGCGCGTGCTGATGAAAGCTCCCAGTTGTCGCGGAAGCGACCTGTGCCTGCCAGTGGCACATTGTCAGTATGCCCATCCACCCTCAGAACCCAGTTGATGTCATCCGGGATTTCCTGATTGAGCGTGATGACCGCATCAGCAAGTTTCTTCATTTCTTCCTGACCGGCAGGATTGAGATCGGAAGAGCCCGTTGGGAAAAGCACTTCCGACTGGAACACGAAACGGTCGCCGACAATGCGGATATTTTCCTTGTCAGACAGGATCGCACGCAGACGCCCAAAGAAGTCGGAGCGGTAGCGATTGAGTTCCTGCACCCGCTGTGCGAGCGCCACATTCAGACGACGTCCGAGGTCAGCGATCTTGGCATTCGATTCGCGATCACGCGATTCGGATGCATTGAGCGCATCTTCAAGTGCTGCAATCTGGCGGCGCAGCGCTGAAATCTGCTGGTTCAGCAATTCCACCTGCGAGAGTGCCTGCGCACTGACCTGTTTTTCCGCGTCAAGGCTCTGGCTCAGTTCACCTGCACGTTTTTCGGCAGCAGCACCAGCGCCGCTGCCTTCATTGAGAAGGGCTTGCAGGCGCGAGCGTTCACTCTCCGCACCTGACAATGAGGCCTGCAGATTGGCAATCGTGTCCTGCATGTCCTGCGAATTGCTTTTCTCAAGCGACAAAAGCTGTGTCAGTTCCTGTATCTGGCTGTTGAGACGCGCCAGAGCGCTGTCCTTGCTGTCGACATCGCGGCTTAGCAGAAACTGCCCCAGCACGAAGACCGTAAGCAGAAACATGATGGCGAGCAGCAATGTGGTGAGCGCATCGACGAAGCCGGGCCAGTAATCGATATGACGCTGCGGGCGGCGGTTGCGGGCTAGAGCCATTGTGCTTACTCCGACCGTGTGCGGTCAGTCGGGCGTTCTGGAGCGCTCTCGGCAGGAGCTCTGGAAGCAATAGCCTCATTGAGACGGCCAAGGGTTTCCCGAATGGCCTTTTGTTCTGCCGCCTGTTGTTCTATCCAGTCGCGCATCATCTGCTGTTCGCTGCGCATACTCTTGACCAGTCCCTGTATGCCTTCAGCGAGGTTGGCGAGTGCTGCCGATGTGCGTTGGCTCGACGTGTCCCCGCCCTGCAGGTTCTGCACGCGCTCAGCGAGGTTGCGGACACCATTAAGACTTTCATCAGTGCTGAGATCAGAACCCAAATCTGTGACCGAGGAAAGCCAGTTTTCAAGCTCTGTATAGAAGCGGTTTTGCGCGCGGCCTGCCTGAAGGTCGAGAAAGCCGAGAATAAGCGACCCTGAAAGACCAAACAGCGAGGACGAGAAGGCTGTACCCATACCCGAAAGCGGTGCCTGAAGCCCTGCTTTGAGCGAATCGAGCACATCTGTTGTGCTGCCCGAGCTTGGATCGAGCGACTGGATGGTCTGACCGATAGAGCCGACCGTTTCAAGCAAACCCCAGAAAGTGCCAAGCAGGCCGAGAAACACCAGAAGGCCGATCAGATAGCGCGAAATATCGCGGCTTTCATCAAGGCGTGTGGCAATCGAATCGAGAATGGATCTCGTCGATGTGGTCGTCAGCGCCATCGACTGTCTGCGACCGATCAAGGCCCGCATGGGCGCAAGGAGCACGGGCGGGCGGGTTGTGCCGTCGCGTTCGCCATCACGGAAAGAATTAACCCAGCGAATTTCTGGCAAAAGCCGTAGTACTTGCCCGAAAGCCAACAGGATGCCGACGAGCAGAACCAGAAAGATCAGGCCGTTAAGACCCGGATTGGTGACGAAAAATGTATGGATCTGCCGGATCAGAACCGCTGCCAGAAATGCGACAATGATGAGAAAGATCACCATGGAGAGAACGACGATTCTTGGGCTGCTCAGGCGGTAGGGATCATAGTCCCGTGCATCGTCAAGGCGTTCCCTTGAAAGTCTCAAATCGCTCATGCGTTTCGCTCCATGGATATCCATTGGGATAATCTGTCGCGGGGGAGCCTACTGCATAATTTTGCGAAGCGGAATCGCTTAAAGTGAAAAAATAATGCGCTCCGGTTGGAATGCCGGAGCGCAGAAAACAGAGAAGAAGTAAACGGATCAGATTGGCTTGTTGACCGTCTTTAGCAATGCCTTCTGTATGATTTCATTGCCAGCGACGATCGTCTTGGTGCCGAAAATGTCCTGACCACCCTTTTTGTCGGATACGAAGCCGCCGGCTTCTCGGATCATCAGCATGCCTGCACCGAGATCCCAAGGATGCATGCCGTCTTCCCAGAAGCCATCGAGACGACCGGCAGCCACATAGGCGAGATCAAGAGCAACTGCACCCATACGGCGAATACCCGCTGTTTCGCCCATGACGTTGCGCAGTTCGACAAGATACTGGCCATGACCGGGGCGACCCAGATGCGGGATGCCGGTACCGATCACACAGTCGACGAGTTTATTACGCGCTGCAACGCGCAGACGACGATCATTAAGGAATGCGCCACCGCCGCGCTCTGCGGTATAAAGTTCGTCCATCGCCGG
This sequence comes from Ochrobactrum sp. Marseille-Q0166, assembly GCF_014397025.1. Lineage (NCBI taxonomy): Bacteria > Pseudomonadati > Pseudomonadota > Alphaproteobacteria > Hyphomicrobiales > Brucellaceae > Ochrobactrum > Ochrobactrum sp. Marseille-Q0166. The sequence goes on from NZ_JACJUO010000001.1 coordinate 723,055, forward strand.
ATTGTAAATGACACCAGCAACGATCTGCCCCTGGCGCTCAAGAGCGATAGAGACTGCAAAAATCGGGATACCATGAAGGAAGTTGGTGGTGCCATCCAACGGATCGACCAGCCAGCGATGTTGTCCGTCCTTGGATTCGACCTCACCCGATTCTTCCATCAGGAAGCCAAAATCCGGGCGGGCGCGGCTCAGTTCGGTGTAGATGACTTTTTCCGCTTTGCGGTCGGCCTGGCTGACGTAATCGCCTGGCCCTTTGAGAGAGACCTGAAGGTTCTGCACTTCGCCGAAATCGCGCGCAAGGCCACGCCCGGCCTTCATTGCGGCCTGAACCATTACATTGAGAAGGGCTGAACGCGCCATCTGATCATCCTTTTTAGAAGCGCATCCCAAAACCTGTGAGCCGGTTTTCGGAAGAGATGCGCGTTGACAAACCTGAGAGGATCGATCTGATCTAATCAGATCACCGGCACTCAGAACTGAGCAAGCTGAGAAAGAACCGTCACGATCTTTCGAAGAAGACCGGACTGCGGCGCCAGACAGGCGGGCGCCGCATCGTTTTAGAAAGATATTATGCGCGGCTGATGTAAGTCAGCTCACTGGTATCAACGATTACGCGTTCACCCGATTCGATGAATGGGGGAACCAGGATACGGATACCGTTTTCCAGAACAGCCGGCTTGTAGGAAGAAGCAGCGGTCTGGCCCTTGACGACCGGATCGGCTTCAACGATTGCCAGTGTTACCTGTTCTGGAAGACGAATGCCGATCGGCTTTTCTTCGTAGAGTTCGACAGTGACCATCATGCCGTCCTGAAGGAATGCAGCGCGGTCGCCAACGAAGTCTTTGAGAAGTTCAAGCTGTTCGTAGGTTTCGGTATCCATGAAAACCAGAGCTTCGCCCTGTTCGTAAAGGAAAGAAAAGTCCTTCTGTTCCAGACGAACGCGCTCGACGGTTTCTGCTGCGCGGAAACGTTCGTTGAGCTTGGTGCCATTAATAAGGTTCTTCAGTTCAACCTGATTATAAGCGCCGCCTTTGCCTGGCTTGACCGCATTGGTCTTGACCGCAACCCAGAGGCCACCATCATGTTCGATGACATTGCCTGGGCGGATTTCGTTACCATTGATCTTCATGAGATTAATCCGGGAATAAATGTGAAAACTGTAGCGGCCCGGCGCATCACGACAGAAAGGCAATCACCGCCTCTCAACAGGGATTGCGTCCATCTTTAACTCGAACCACGATAATCGGCGTTTCCAAGACCACAAATTGGGGTTTTGTGCAAGCCTGAGCCTCCAATCAGAGCGCCGGACAAGCAAAAAACCTCAGGGAATTTACCTGACACGCATATTATTGGCCGTTTCGATTGCCTGTTTGATCTGGTCATCTGCCAGACCGTCCATCATATCATTGAGGTCCGGGGCCCGAAAACCTGCACGTTGCGCAATAATATACCAGGCAGCAGATTTTACCGTGTCACCGTCTGTCCCGATACCATCACGATAAAGCCGGGCGAGCCATGCCTGCGCCATTACCATGCCGCGCTGCGCTGCAATCTGCATCCAGCCAAAGCCCTGCTCATAATTACGATCACCGCCACGACCTTCAACCAGCCATCTGGCAAGATCATATTGCGCGGTGTCATAGCCTTTGCGTGCCGCGCGCAGCAGATATTCGCGCGCTTTTTTGTCGTCACGCGGTATTTTGTCGGTACCGTTGGCGTATATTTGGCTCAAAGCATATTCGGCATCAGCCAAGTTTGCCGTTGCAGCCTTTTCAAACCACGGGAAAGCCTCATCTATGCCGGCTGCACCTGATGTCTTCACCATAACCAGTTGCCCGTAATTGAACTGCGCCATGGCGTTGCCGCTTTCGGCAGCCTTTTGCATCAGCTGTGTGGCTTTGGCGGTGTCCTTTTTGACATAACGACCTTGAAGCAACAGTGCTGCATAGCGAAACTCTGCTTCATGAACGCCATGTTCTGCCGCCTTTGCGTACCATTCGGCAGCTTTTTTCTGATCGGCAGGAACACCAAGACCGCGTGCATAAATTTCGGCAACCAATGTCTGTGATGCCGGGTCGCCTTGCTCGGCCTTTGGCTTGGCCAGATTAAAAGCTGTCAGATATAATCCGCGCTGATAAGCGCCGAAGGCTTCGTCAGCCGGCTTGTCACCAAATCTGCTGGGATCAATAGCGGGTAAAGCGCTTGTGGATGCCGGTTGCGGCAGCATCTTTGACTTTTCAGTGGGCTTGTCACCTTTGGCATGATGATTTTTTTGCACGCTTGCGGCTTCACCAGCCGTTCCGGCAGCGAAGGCCATCGGAAGAGGTGCCGCGAATATCAGAGTTAAGGCGAGAAGAATTTTGCTCTTCATTGGGGCGTACAAAACCTTGCCGGATTTAATTTTCAAAACGCGGGGCATGTTCATCAAGAAGTCTGTTGGCTTCAGAGACTGCTTTTGCCGGATCATCTGCTTCAAAAACTGCGCGACCAAGGGCGACAAAATCGGCACCCGTCGCGGCTGCCGCTATGACGCTTTCCAATGTATTGCCGGCTTGTGCGACACTTGGAATTTCAACAAGCTCAGACCACCATTCAGCCAGTGACAGATTGCGTGGATGGGCATCTGGCTTATTATCTGCACCGATTTTTCCGAAGAAGACATAATCAGGCTGCAACTCGCCAATCTCCATCGCACTATGGCGATCACGCAGATTGCCCGTGCCGATGATGAATTTTGGTGTGTGCTTTTCGATGGCTTCGGCAAGCTCAGCAGCTTTACCTTCAATGTGAATGCCATCGGCGCCAACACGACCTGCAATGCGTGTATCATTGAGAATTATGGCTGCGGCACCTTTTTCCTGAATGACGGCAACAGCCTTTTGTGCGGAGGCTTGAAAGGCAGCTTCGTCAAGGTCTGTGCCATCAAGAATCACACTTGCCACATCACCACCTGAAAGCGCCGCAGTCAGCAGTTTTGCCAGTGCTTCCCCATTGGCAATGGGTGGTGCAACCAGCAAGAGGCGGCAGCGATCATTGTTTTGTTGTGCAGTTGGCGCGTTCATAAACCAAACCTAGCGAAAAATGTTGATGGAATTCGGGCATAAAGTAAGAGGCGTTGCTTGAACAGCCCTTTTGCATTTCAGCGCACGTGTTGGAGGCGAGGGCAACGCCTGCTGGCATTATGTTATCCACTGGAACGAAAGTTGATTGGAACCAACCGCGTTCTGCCGGAATTAACAGCTATATAGGCGGCATGAAGTTGCTCAGCTATTGCAGAGAAAAACAAACGGCAGGCAGGCGAAATGACGAATGAAACCGCGAAAATAGTGCCCAAAGTCCGCGACACGCGTATTGATGTGTTTCGCGCGCTCGCACTGCTTACGATTTTCATCAATCATGTACCCGGAACGATTTTCGAACATTTCACGCATAAGAATCTGGGCTTCTCGGATTCGGCTGAAGCGTTTGTTCTGATTTCCGGTATGGCGATTGCGCTAGCCTATGGATCGAAGTTCGGTCCCGGTAATCGTTTGGTGTTGACGCTAAAAATGTGGCGCCGTGCCGGTGTGCTTTATACCGCGCACATTATGACGACGCTTGCGACCATCGGTATTTTCGCGTCCGCCGCAATTTTCCTTAAACATCGTGAGCTTCTGACCCAGATTAATATCGGACCGTTGGTTAAGCAGCCGGTTGAAGCGTTACTTGGATTGGTAACGCTTGGCCATCAGCTCGGCTATAACAACATTCTATCAATGTATGCTGTTGTGCTGCTTCTGACGCCGCTCCTACTCCTGCTTGCACGCATCAGTCTGTCGCTGATGGTCGCTGTGTCGGGAACAGTCTGGTTGCTGTCAGGTATTTATCATGTGGCTCCTGTGAATTATCCAACAGAAGGTGTTTGGTTCCTTAACCCGCTGTCTTGGCAGTTCCTGTTTGCGATCGGTATTGCCGGTGTCATGTATGTGCGTCGTGGCGATAAAATTCCTGCACATCCGGCTTTGATTGCTGCAGCTGTTGGTTATCTCGTGCTTTCACTTGCATGGGTGCGTATCCCACTGTGGGGCATTGATGCGTCGATGGGGATGCCTGCGGTTCTGACCGGCTTCGACAAGACGTTTCTTTCTGCTCCGCGTCTGCTGCATGTGCTGGCCATGGCTTATCTGATTGCAGTCGTTCCAACGCTTAACAGCATTGCCCGCACGTCGCCGGATAATCCGCTCGCCATCCTTGGTAAGCATTCGCTTCCTGTCTTTATTGCCGGAACGCTTCTGGCAATGGTTGCGCAGGTTATGAAGCTCGTTAATCCGGGTGGCCTGCCATATGACACATTGCTGATTGCAACCGGTGTCGTGATGCAATTCGCGCTGGCTTATTATCTTGAGTGGTTGCCAACCATTGGCTGGGGCAAGAAGCCTGCAAAACCCGCTGCGGCAGAGGGAGCGAAAGCATCTCTTGGTGCAAACCCCAAACCTGTATTGCAGCAGATGTGACCAGAAGCCGCCTTCAGGCGGCTTTTTGTTTGCGATTTCTTCCACAGGTTTGCCCGGGAATTAACCATTCATTAATCTTAACGGCGTTAAATACTTTACATCCAGTTCGGCTGGATTCTTACCGAGTGGTGAAGCCACTCTGTTTGACGCCTCCCTGTTAAACTCCTGAGAGCCGCCTTTGCGGCTCTTTTTTTATGCTTTTCAGAGAATCGTCCTCTTTCTGGTGGAACCCGCGTCAATACTTTTCACAGTTCATTCAAAACCCCCTGAAAAAATTAACCGAACATTAAACATAATCTTGCGCGACGGTGTATGAAGGTGCAGTTTATAGTGGACTTGCCCGGTCAAGCTGTTCCGTCACAGCTCTCCCCATGGTCGAACAGCGGTCCAATATATTCTTTCGCGCACATTTGACGGTGTGCGAGCAACAAAATGGACGTTTATGCGTTCATATAAGGTGGCAGAGAAGTGATTAGCGAACAGGGACAGATGCCGGGCAATATGATCAGCCTCGCTGAACGCATGGTTTTCTCGGATTCCTTTAAGCCAATTTACAGTGAAGGCATGGATATGGTTGAGGAAGCGGCGAGCTATCTTGACGGCGAGGGCCGTGAAGAAGCACGCAACCTCTCACGCGTTGCTGCTACCCTCTATGCTGCCGAATCAATGCGCCTGACAACGCGCCTTATGCAGATTGCTTCATGGTTGCTGCTGCAGCGTGCAGCTCGCAACGGCGAGATGTCCCGCAAACAAATTGAAGCAGAAAAAGCCAAGGTGCGTCTGGATACGCCATCCGCGGGCGATGTGGCGGCGGGTTGGAACGAGCTGCCACCTGCTTTCATAGATTTGATCGAACGGTCGCTCCGCCTTCAGGCGCGCGTTCGTCGGATGGATCGTAATGTGTATGGTGACGTTGTTTCGCTGCAATCTGCACCACACGGCAATCCGGTGTCTGATCAGATTGTGCTGCTCAAGACAGCTTTCGGCGCTTCCTAAGATTTCGCTTTTGATGGCCTGCAAATGGCTTCTCTTGTGCTTGCCTAGGCTCACGCACCTTTAAGTACACTTCGTACGGTTCACAAAGAGCACTATTTGGGACGCATCCAAACTATAATCCGCGCAGGCGATCTGCATCATCTGATGCATATGTTTCTCTTTTGTTCACATTTATGCTGTCAAGTGAACCCATCTGAGGATAGGGTTCATTTATGAAAGAAACGATTCGCATCATTGGCATTGATCCGGGGCTCCGCCGTACTGGCTGGGGCATTGTCGAATCGCTTGGAAATTCCCTGCACTTTATCGGGTCGGGGACGGTGACGTCCAATGCCGAGATGGATCTCGCGTCACGGCTTTGCCAGTTGCACGAGGGACTTTCCAAGGTTCTGCATGATTTCATGCCGCAGGAAGCGGCGGTCGAGCATACCTTCGTCAACAAGGATGCGACCGCAACGCTCAAGCTTGGTCAGGCGCGTGGCATTGCGCTTCTTGCTCCGGCTCAGGCTGGGCTTGCTGTTGCGGAATACGCGCCCAATGCGGTCAAGAAGGCGGTCATCGGTGTTGGCCATGGCGAAAAGCAACAAATTCATATGATGGTGAAGGTTTTGATGCCGCGTGCAACGTTCGATACGAGCGATGCTGCCGATGCGCTCGCTATTGCCATTTGCCATGCACATCATCGACAAAGCATTGTCAGTGCGCGCAGAATGCAGGCTTTATTAGCAGGATAGGTATCAAATGATCGGCAAGCTCAAGGGCGTGATCGATGAAATTGCTGACGATCATGCCGTGATCGATGTGCATGGCGTTGGCTATGTTGCTTTTTGTTCGGCTCGTACACTTGGTAATCTAGGCGGGGTAGGGGAAGCAGCGGTTCTGTTTATCGAGACCTATGTGCGCGAGGACATGATCCGCCTTTACGGTTTCGGGTCGCAGCTTGAACGCGAATGGTTCCGCCTGTTGCAGAATGTGCAGGGCGTGGGTGCCAAAGTAGCGCTTGCGGTGCTCGGAACACTGACGCCGTCGGAACTCGCCAATGCGATTGCTTTGAGAGACATCGCGATGGTTTCGCGTGCGCCGGGCGTTGGCAAGAAAGTTGCCGAGCGCATCGTCACTGAGTTAAAGAACAAGGCGCCGGCTTTTGCTGGGGAAGCCAGTGGAACCATCGGGCTCAAACAGGAAATCGGCGCGGGCGCTGCTTCAGCACCGGTCAGCGATGCAGTTTCGGCGCTATCCAATCTTGGCTATTCACGCGATCAGGCGGCCAATGCGGTGGCCGCAGCTCTCAAGGAAGCCGGTGAAAGTGCTGATTCTGCCAAGCTCATTCGCCTTGGTTTGAAGGAGCTGTCGCGGTGAGATACTTGTCTGAGATAAGTGTTCATGCGAGAGGACTGGCATGAGTGACCGCAACCCATTGATCAACGCTGACCTGCGCAGTGAAGACGCCGACACAACTTTACGTCCTCAAACGCTGGACGATTTTGTGGGCCAGGCAGCTGCACGCGCCAATCTTAAAGTGTTTATCGAAGCTGCAAAGGTACGCGGCGAAGCACTCGATCATGTACTTTTCGTCGGCCCTCCGGGACTGGGAAAAACCACGCTCGCGCAGATCATGGCCAAGGAGCTTGGTGTCAATTTCCGCTCGACATCTGGTCCGGTGATTGCCAAAGCGGGTGATCTCGCCGCACTTCTGACCAATCTCGAAGATCGCGATGTGTTGTTTATCGACGAGATTCATCGTCTCAGCCCTGCTGTCGAAGAAATACTCTATCCGGCGATGGAAGATTTTCAGCTTGATCTTATCATTGGTGAAGGTCCGGCAGCGCGTTCGGTGAAGATCGATCTTGCAAAATTTACGCTGGTTGCGGCAACGACGCGTCTTGGACTGCTGACGACGCCTTTACGTGATCGCTTCGGTATTCCGACGCGGCTCAATTTCTACACGGTCGAAGAGCTTGAATATATTGTGCGCCGTGGTGCGCGGATCATGCAGATGGGGATTTCGCCGGATGGTGCGCTGGAAGTCGCACGCCGTTCACGTGGGACACCGCGAATTGCGGGACGTCTGTTACGCCGTGTGCGCGATTTTGCGTTGGTGGCCGGTGCCGATGTCATCGACAGCAAGATTGCCGATGAAGCGCTTTCGCGGCTTGAAGTCGATAATCGCGGGTTCGATCAGCTTGACCGCCGCTATCTCGATATGATCGCACGCAATTTTGGCGGAGGCCCTGTGGGTATCGAAACCATTGCAGCCGGTTTGTCTGAACCGCGTGATGCGATTGAAGACATTATTGAACCTTATATGATCCAACAGGGGTTTTTGCAGCGTACACCACGCGGGCGGGTTCTGACCAATCTTGCCTGGCAACATCTGGGGCTTGCTGCGCCCGCTGAGGCCGCGCAGCAATCGCAGTTTGGCCTATTTATGGAAGACGAATAGTTATGGATCATGCGCAGGTTGCGGGCGAACTGAAAAACGGGACACATCATCTCTATGCCCGTATCTATTATGCTGATACGGATTTTTCGGGCTTCGTCTATCACGGTCGCTATCTCGAATTTTATGAGCGTGGCCGCACCGACTTCTTACGCCTTCAGGATGTTCACCATATTGAGCTTGCAGAAGGTTCGCTTGGCGAGGAAATGGTCTGGGTCGTTCGTCGCATGGAAATCGACTACAAGTCGCCTGCAAAAATGGACGATCTAATTCTGATCGAAACACGTGTCAGCGAAATCCGGGGTGCACGCGTGATCATGGCGCAGAAGATCACGTGTGATGGACGATTGCTGTCAGAAGCCAAGGTCGAGGCCGTGATGATTACCAAGCAAGGCCAGCCACGCCGGATACCCGACGAATGGCGTGAAGCTTTTACGAAGGCTGAAGATGAGTGACCGTTTCCACTCTTTTGACGAGCTTTGCGATGTCTATATCGAGGGGACTGATTTTGCGGTTGTAACCCGCTTTGTTGCAGGTTCGGAAATTGTCATCCTCGCCCCGCATGGTGGTACAATCGAATATCAGACGACGGAACTCGCAGATGCAATTGCGGGTGGAAAATATAGTTTTTATTCGTTTATTGGTCTGCTTGATCGCAAGCGGGCAAGAGATCTTCACATAACATCGCACCGTTTTTTTGAAGTGAGGATGGATGATCTGCTTTCCCGTTCCAGATATGCCCTCGCCATTCATGGCCGAAAAGACGTGCAGGACTTGAATGGTATTGGTCAGGTGGACGACAAGGACACGATTTATCTCGGTGGATTGGATACGAGGTTCACTGAGCTTCTTGACGACGAACTGAGAGGTGCAGGATTTTCCACACGTGTGTCCGGTCATGCATTTCCTGCTCGCAATCCCGTCAATCTATGCAATCGCTGTCAGTCGGGCCGGGGCGCCCAGCTTGAACTGCCATTATCGCTTCGCCATGCATTTGCGAATTCCGCGTCAATGACGTCCCAATTTGTTGCTGCAACGCAAAAAGCCATAATTCGTCGCATTGGAAGCAAACAGTAATTCTTTGTGCTTATTGATCATTTGCACATTAAGAGTAACTGAACTTTAACCATAATAATCCATTAATCATGGTGATGGAATCGGTTGAGAGGTTGGTTGTTAAGCAATGCCTTCCTTTCACCAAAATTAACCATGAAAAGCGCTGTGAGGATTTAAAGTTGAAATCCGGTTATGGCGGTGGGGCGTTCGGAAGCGAACGTTTTTCGAATAATTTGCGATGCCGCCCGGTCATGATGCCGGGCGTTTGGATTCGAGGACGGTAGATCGATGGAAAATGTTGCGCTCGCGGCCCCAGCCGCCGATATTACCCTCTGGGGCCTGTTTATGCATGCGGGCTGGGTGGTTAAGCTGGTGATGCTTGGCCTTATAGGTGCATCGGTCTGGACCTGGGCAATCATCGTGGACAAGATTGTTTCTTATGGCCGCGCCCGTCGTGCGATTGATCGATTTGAACAGGCCTTCTGGTCAGGACAATCTTTGGAAGAACTCTACCGCACACTCAATGAGCGACGCACCACGGGCATGGCGTCCATTTTCATTGCTGCGATGCGCGAATGGAAAAAGTCGTTTGAGAAAGGTGCGCGCTCGCCAATTGGCTTGCAGATGCGTATCGACAAGGCGATGGATGTGGCTCTGGCCCGTGAAGGCGAAAAACTCGATTCCCGCCTTGGCTTCCTTGCAACAACCGGGTCCGCGGCGCCTTTCGTTGGTCTGTTTGGTACGGTTGTCGGCATTATGACATCGTTCCAGGCTATTGCAGCATCCAAGAATACCAGTCTTGCTGTTGTGGCACCTGGTATTGCGGAAGCGCTTCTGGCGACTGCGATTGGTCTGCTCGCTGCTATCCCTGCGGTTATCGCTTACAACAAGCTTTCTGCCGATGCGGGCAAGATCAGCGGGCGTCTTGAAGGTTTTGCGGATGAGTTCTCCGCCATACTGTCGCGCCAAATTGATGAGAAGTTGACGCCGCGCAACTAAACGCGTTCCAACCTCTAAGCGAAATCGAGCCTTCGGGAATATTCAAATGGGCATGTCAGTTGGAAACCAGGGAATGCAGTCGGGTGGTCGCCGCAGGCGCGGCCGCAAGAAGGCATTGATGAGCGAAATCAACGTTACGCCCTTTGTGGACGTGATGCTGGTGCTGTTGATCATCTTCATGGTTTCTGCCCCACTTCTGACAGTTGGCGTGCCGATTGATCTGCCGGATACGCAGGCGAAGGCGATGAATGCAGATACGCAACCGATCACTGTTTCGGTCAATAACGAAGGTCGGATTTTTATTCAGGAAACCGAAATTCCGATTGATGAGGTCGTTCCAAAGCTCCAGGCTATTGCCAAGACCGGTTATGAGGAGCGTATTTTCGTACGTGGTGACAAGGCTGCCGATTATGGCACTGTCATGAAGGTCATGGCTCGCATTTCCGCCGCCGGTTTTAAGAATATCGGCCTTGTTACACTCCAGGAGCAGGATAGCTGACGGCATCATGAAGGCTGGCCTGACATCTTCAGTTGCACTCCATGCCGTGGCGGTTGCGCTGGCAGTGGTTTCGTTCTCCTCGCCGAAGGCTTTCGACGTGCAGGATTCGGAGTCATTTCCGGTCGATATCGTTCCGATTGAATCGATTACTCAAATTCAGCAGGGCGACAAAAAGGCGCCGATGAAAGAGAAGTCGGCCCCGATACCGACGACAAAACCACAGACAGTGCCGGACGCGCAGGAGTTTGGTGATCAGAATGTTGATAGCCAGACACCGCCGACCCCTGATACCAAAGCAAAGCCGCTTGAGGCAGCTCAGGAACCAAAAGCGCAGCCGGAACCGGTAAAAGAGCCAGTACCAAAGCCTGATCCGAAACCGGAGCCCAAGCCGCAGGAAAAACCGACGCCGGTTCCGGCGACGGAAGTGCAGACCAAGCCGGAACAAAAGCAGGAAGTGAAACCTGATCCGGTTGCAGAAGCGATTGAGAAGCAGGCTGAAGCGCCTGATCAAACCACGCCGAAGCTGCCTGATAATGTTCCTGCACCACAGCAAAAGCCAAAGCCTCCGCAGGCGCAGACGGCCAAAACGCCAGACCGCAAGCCCGTGGACGAGAAGAAGCCAACGCAATCGGCATCACAGACTTCGCAGTCGAAGAATGATGCTATTGCTGATGAAGTGGCAGCCCTTCTTAACAAGCAGAAGGCATCGGGCGGTGGGGCAAAGCGCTCGACCGATCAGGCATCGCTGGGTGGCAAAAAGAATACAGGCGGTTCAAAACTGAGCCAGAATGAAATGGATGCGCTTCGTGGAGCCATCTCAAAATGCTGGAATGTCCCAGCCGGTGTTGCGGATGCGCCCGGTCTTGTCGTGACCGTCAAGATGCATCTCAATCAAGATGGTTCCATTCAGGGTTCGCCTGAGGTGACCTCTGGCGGTGGTGCCGATGGTGTGGGCAGAGCGGCAGCTGAAAGTGCGCGACGCGCTGTGGCACGCTGTGCACCTTATAACCTGCCAGCAGACAAATATGACTCATGGTCGGAAGTGATCGTCAACTTCGACCCAAGTGAAATGTTCTGATCAGCATGGCTGGTCGCTCCTAACGAATGCCAAGGACAAAAGAGGTCCCAGAAGATATGAAAATAGGCATCATGAAAACAAAGATCCGCGCAGCCTTATCGGCTTTTGCCTGTGTGATCGCTGCAAGTTTTGTTTCCACCATGCCGGCGCATGCGGTCGTGGAAATCAATATTAACAAGGGTGTGGTCGAGCCTTTGCCGATTGCTGTCACCGACTTCCTTTCAGGTGATCAGCTCGGCGCGAACATCACCTCGGTCATTGCAGCCGACCTTGAGCGGTCAGGTCTTTTTGCGCCGATCAACAAGGGTGCATTCATCGAGAAAATTTCTAATCCCGATGCTGCGCCTCGCTTTGAAGACTGGAAAGTCATCAATGCGCAAGCGCTCGTGACAGGTCGCATCACCAAGCAACCTGACGGTCGTTTGAAAGCTGAGTTTCGCCTCTGGGACACATTTGGTGGACAACAGCTTATTGGTCAGCAGTTTTTCACCACGCCCGACAACTGGCGTCGCGTCGCCCATATCATTGCCGATGCGATCTATGAGCGTCTGACAGGTGAAAAAGGCTATTTCGATACCCGCGTTGTTTTCGTTGACGAATCCGGTCCTGCTCAGAAGCGTGTCAAGCGTTTGGCTATCATGGATCAGGATGGCGCCAATATTCGTTATCTTTCCGATGGACGCTCTATCTCGCTGACGCCACGCTTCTCACCGAACCGCCAGGAAGTGACGTACATGTCGTTTGAAGGGGGGCAGCCGCGTGTCTATCTGTTGCAGCTTGAAACTGGACAGCGTGAACTGGTCGGCAATTTCCCCGGAATGACAATTGCACCGCGCTTTTCGCCCGATGGCCAGAAGGTTGTGATGAGCCTCCTTCAGGACGACGGCAGTGCAAATATCTACACGATGGACCTGCGTAATCGCACGACGACCCGTCTGACAAACAGTCAGGCTATCGATACCAGTGCGTCTTATTCGCCCGATGGTTCGCAGATCGTTTTCGCGTCTGATCGCGGGGGACGTCCACAGCTTTACGTGATGGGGGCTGACGGCTCCAATCCGCGTCGCATTTCGTCAGGTGATGGCAGCTATTCGACTCCGGTTTGGTCGCCACGCGGTGATCTCATCGCCTTCACCAAGCAGTCGCAAGGCCAGTTCTCCATTGGTGTTATGAAAACCGATGGTACGGGTGAACGCCTTCTGACTTCTGGTTTCCACAATGAAGGCCCGACCTGGGCACCAAATGGTCGTGTTCTGATGTTCTTCCGCAAAGCATCGGGTGCTGCTGGTCCAAAGCTTTTCAGCATAGATTTGACCGGTCGCAACGAGCGTCAGATTCAGACACCGAACTTCGGTTCTGATCCGGCCTGGTCGCCATTGCTCGAGTAGCTTGCTTGGTGGATTTCATGATTGAAGGCGCGAAATCTCGGTTTCGCGCCTTTTTCGTGGCAAAATGCCACAATTATAGCGTGAAAGCCGTGTTTCTGCCGCATTTAACTATCAAGTGCTAGAAACAGAATTGCTTCCGGATAAAAACCGGTTTGCATATGGTCGCAAGAAATTATTAACCATACTTCTTGAGCCTGTTTTAACCTAGATATGATTATTGGTTGGTTACGCAGGAACATCAAATCTTAAGGAGCTCCGGCCCATGCGCCGTATCCAGTCGATTGCACGTAGCCCGATCGCTATTGCCCTTTTCATGTCGCTCGCCGTTGTTGGTTGTGCGTCCAAGAAGAATAACCTCCCAAACAATGCCGGTGATCTTGGTCTGGCTGGTGGCGCTGCTACGCCCGGCTCTGCTCAGGATTTCACGGTGAATGTTGGTGACCGCATCCTCTTCGATCTCGATTCGTCGCTGATCCGCGCTGATGCGCAGCAGACGCTTTCGAAGCAGGCTCAATGGCTACAGCGTTATCCGCAGTATTCGATCACTGTTGAAGGTCATGCCGACGAACGTGGTACCCGTGAGTACAACCTGGCTCTTGGTCAGCGTCGTGCTGCTGCAACGCGTGACTTCCTTGCAGCGCGTGGCGTTCCAACCAGCCGTATGCGTACCGTTTCTTATGGTAATGAGCGTCCTATTGCTGTTTGCGATAACAACTCTTGCTGGTCGCAGAATCGTCGCGCGGTTACCGTCCTCAATGGTGCTGGCAGCTAATTTTTAGGAAATCGTCCGAACCTAATCAGAAAAAAGCGGCCCTAGGGTCGCTTTTTTTGTTTGAGAACGGAGCAATCAATCTCTTTGACAAATTTTAGCCGAACTCACCACTACATAATTCCTCAAAATCGAAAGAGTTTAGCGCGCGTTTCGATCTGACTGTTTTAGGTCGGCGCTCTAGCTTTTTGTTTTGTCGCGCATCTTTTTCCGAAAACCGTTTCACACTTTTCGGGATGTATTCTAAGGCCGGATTATATAGTAAAATTAAAAAGTTAGAGCATGCTCCAAGTGCCATGAGGCGAATGATGCTCTAATGTTACAGGGAAAGCATCTTTGCTTTTTATCGTTTTTCTCTAAAAGCTGAGAAGATCGCGAAAAATCAGGTGTTCAGAAAATGTTCAGGCATCATGTCTGATTGTTTATTCAGACCCTGGTGGTTGTGATTTATAGTTTCAGGGCACCGTCATTTTTCGACAAATGAACGATAGGGGCAAAAAGGGAATGAGGAAACCAATGAGAAAAGTGACACTGGCATTAGCCATGTTGCCGCTTTTGGCGAGTGCGCCGGTTCTGGCAGCATCGGGTTTTTCGCAGCAGGGAAATATTCAGCTGGCGCAGGCCGGAAATCCCGGCGGCGATCAGTTTTCGCAGCAGGTCTGTAATCTGGCACATCAAAATGCGCAGTCATATGTGCGCATCATGCAGTTGCGCGACAATATGCTCAGAATTCAACGTGATAATGAAGCCCGTTTCAGAGCCCTGGAAAAGGGAAAGAGCGGTACGCAGAATCACGCGAATATCGGCTCGACAGCAATTCTTGATGACGCAATGCGCGATAGTGGGGGAACCGGCGGGCAGGGTGGTTATCAGCAAAGCCCGGGTTTGCAACAAGAACTGATCCGCACCCTCACCGGCAAGGTTGAGGACGTCGATGCGCAGATTTCGTTTACTAACGAGTTGTTGCAGAAGACGCAGGACGACAATGATTTCCGCTTTGAAGAACTGGAAAAGAAGCAGGGTGTGACTGCTCCTGCAAAGTCCAGTGCCTCTCAGAATGCGCAGATTACTCCGCCTGCGGGCAGCGATCTATGTGCGCAGGGCATGCGCGATCCCGTCAGCACCGCCGATACACTCGGCAACCGTGCTGAAGCCATGAACTTCCAGGTCCTCGAATTGCAGGACCAGATGCAGAAAATGCAGGAAGAGAATGAACGCCGCTTCCAGAAGCTTGAGGGTGGTCGTGCAGATTCAGGTAATACACCCGGTGATACCTCGCTCGCAGATGCCACACCAGCTGGAAACCCCGATAGCGGGGTTTCCGGAGACACTGCACAGGGTGGAAATTTCGGCTCCTCCGATATGCAGACGGCGACCAATGACACTTCGGGCGCCGATTCCATGGCTATTGGTTCAAGTGCTGCCGCTCAAGGCGGTCCACAGCGTGGAGAGCCGCCGCAGACGCTCGGCTCTATCCGTTTTGATAACAATGGCAATGTAATCGGCGAAACCATGAATGTTCAGCCACGCCCGATAGAGCAGGGTGCTGCATTGCCTGCAGGGCAGGCGGTCGCGTCTTTGCCAACCGACGATAATCCGAATTCACTTTATCAGGCTTCATATCAATATGTGATGTCAGGTGATTACAAAGCTGCCGAAACTGGCTTTCGCGAGCATATCAAGCGCTATCCAGCTGACCCGACAACCGCAGAAGCGCGTTATTGGCTGGGTGAATCGCTTTATGGCCAAGGCCGCTATCCAGAAGCTGCAACTGTATTCATCGATACGCAGCGGGATTACCCGGATTCCAAGCGGGCAGCAGAAAATATGTTCAAGCTCGGCATGACGCTTGAAAAAATGGATAATCATGATGTTGCCTGTGCGACATTCAAGCAAATTCCAGAGCGCTATCCGAAGGCTGCACCTGCCGTTTTGAAGCGGGTGGCGGATGAGCGCACACGTATCAAATGTTAATTTTGGAGATTGTTTGTGGGGCTCTCCCCGACCGATATTTTTGAGCCTTTTAGATTGGAACATGCAAAAGGAATCATTGCTGCCGTTTCTGGTGGCAGCGATTCTCTGGCTCTTCTTTTTCTTCTGAAAGACTTTCTTGCGACGCTGGATGATCCACCGCCGCTGACCGCGTTTACGATCGATCATCGTTTGCGCGAAGAATCGACGCGCGAGGCCGAAACTGTTGGGCAGCTTTGCAAACAACACGGCATTGCTCACCGTATTCTTGCATGGGAAGAAACAAAGCCCAAGACTGGTCTCGCCGCCGCCGCGCGTTCCGCGCGCTATCGGCTATTGGTGCAGGCTGCGCATCAGGCAGATGCTGATTTCATTGCGACAGGCCATACCCGAGACGATCAGATCGAAACATTTTTGATGCGAAAAGAGCGAAGTTCTCATTCCGAAGCCCGCGGGCTTGCCGCGATGGCATCTCGTTCGTGGCTGGAAAATTCTCTCGAACTGATCCGTCCGTTGCTAGATCAGTCGCGCATGACGTTGCGAGATGAATTGACTAGGAAGAGTATCCGCTGGATTGACGATCCGAGTAACGTCAACATCAACTATGAGCGCCCGCGTGTACGGCTTACATCGGCTGTGGAAGTCGATCCAGATTTTGTGATCGCACAGATTGCTTTGGCATCTGCGGCACGTAAACGCGATAATTCAGTTCTCATTACGGCGTTATCCGATCCTGCTTGTCTGCAGATGAATCCATTGGGTACGATTCTTCTTGATGCATCCATTTACGCTAGGCTACCGGAAAATATTCGTTGCCTGTTTGGAGGTCTGCTCGCGTCCCTTGCCGGAGGAAGGCGCTTTCTTCCCGGTGATGCCGAGCGGTCTCGCATAGAGAAGCTCTTATCGGGCCAGGAGAAAGTGGGACGGCTTACAGTGTTTGGCGCACTTGTTGAGCGAGGCGAAAATGGCGAGCCCCATAAGTTCCGTCGCGAACGGCGCAACCTCTCCGCAATGCGACTTGAAGCAGGCCAGACTGGCATCTGGGATGGGCGATATCGGTTGAAGAACTCAACTGAAAAGACGTTTGATGTGGCCTCGCCCGATAGACAGGAACTGGCTGATTTTATCGCGGCGAACGAAATCGATGCCGATTTTGTCCAGCGTGAAAGCTTGCTGGTCCTGCCCGCCATCTATGAGAATGGCAAATTGCTTCAACTTCCTGCACTTAGCACCCCATACCATCTTGCAGGAATCAGTGTCGAAAAACACTTCGCAATCTTCGATCACGTGCTTCCCGGCTATGATTTTGGGCTGGCGAAGGCCATTGAAATGCGATTTGGTCGCGAATGTCCTAATTTTTATAAACCAGATTGAGAAGAATCGAGGCTGAGGCGTGTCTCGCGCCTTGGCAAGGCCTTTCTTCGAACCTATGTTAAGTCGAAACATCGTACCGCCCTTTTCGGGTGGCCGTGGTATCGATTGGACCCGATATGAATCCGAACTATCGCAACTTCGCTCTCTGGGCGATCATTGCTCTACTTTTGATAGCGTTGTTCAACCTGTTCCAGAGCCCTGGTCAGCGCTCCAATTCTCGTGAAGTTTCCTATTCCCAGTTTATCGACGACGTTTCCAATGGGCGCGTTAAGTCGGTAACCATTACTGGTGAGCGGATCAGCGGCACGTTTGCTGATAATGGATCGACTTTCCAGACCTACTCTCCGGGTGACACCGGGCTGGTTTCGCGTCTTGAAGAGAAGGGCGTTGCAATCACCGCTCGTCCTGAAAGTGACGGCTCCAGTTCGCTCCTTGGGATTCTGCTTTCCTGGCTGCCTATGATCCTTATTCTTGGCGTGTGGATTTTCTTCATGCGTCAGATGCAGGGTGGTTCGCGCGGCGCGATGGGCTTTGGCAAGTCGAAGGCGAAGCTTCTGACCGAAGCACATGGTCGCGTGACTTTTCAGGACGTTGCCGGCGTTGAGGAAGCCAAGCAGGATCTCGAAGAAATCGTTGAATTCCTGCGTGACCCGCAGAAGTTCCAGCGTCTGGGCGGCAAGATCCCACGCGGTGTTCTGCTTGTAGGCCCTCCCGGAACCGGTAAGACTTTGCTCGCGCGCTCCGTTGCAGGTGAAGCCAATGTGCCGTTCTTCACGATTTCTGGCTCTGACTTCGTTGAAATGTTTGTCGGTGTTGGTGCAAGCCGCGTCCGCGACATGTTCGAGCAGGCCAAGAAGAATGCGCCCTGCATTATCTTCATCGACGAAATCGATGCTGTTGGTCGTCATCGTGGCGCCGGTCTTGGCGGTGGTAACGACGAACGCGAACAGACGCTCAACCAGCTTCTCGTGGAGATGGATGGTTTTGAAGCAAACGAATCGATCATTCTGATTGCTGCGACCAACCGTCCTGACGTTCTCGATCCCGCACTTCTGCGCCCGGGCCGTTTCGACCGTCAGGTCGTGGTTCCGAATCCGGATATCGTTGGTCGTGAACAGATCCTCAAAGTGCATGTGCGCAATGTGCCGCTTGCACCCAATGTCGATCTCAAGATTGTTGCACGTGGTACGCCGGGCTTCTCTGGTGCCGATCTTGCAAACCTCGTCAATGAATCTGCTCTTATGGCTGCGCGTCGCAACAAGCGCCTCGTGACCATGCAGGAATTTGAAGACGCCAAGGACAAGATCATGATGGGGGCGGAACGCCGTTCCGCCATGACGCCGCAGGAAAAGGCCAATACGGCCTATCACGAAGCAGGCCATGCCATTGTAGCAATCAATGTGCCTGCGTCTGATCCGGTCCATAAGGCGACAATCATCCCGCGCGGTCGTGCGCTGGGTATGGTGATGCAGCTTCCTGAGGGCGACCGTTATTCGGCAACCTATACCTGGATGGTATCGCGCCTTGCGATCCTGATGGGTGGCCGCGTTGCGGAAGAGCTGAAATTCGGCAAGGAAAACATCACGTCCGGTGCATCATCCGATATTCAGCAGGCAACCAAGCTTGCCCGCTCGATGGTGACGCAGTGGGGCTATTCCGACAAGCTTGGTCGTGTGGCCTATGGCGACAATCAGGAAGAAGTATTCCTTGGTCATTCGGTTTCGCGCACGCAGAATGTTTCGGAAGAAACAGCACAGATCATCGACGCAGAAGTGCGCCGACTGGTTGATGAAGCCTATGCCGAAGCAACCCGTATCCTGACTGAAAAGCGCGAGGACTGGATTGCACTTGCTGAAGGTCTGCTCGAATACGAAACCTTGAGCGGCGATGAAATCAAGGAACTGATTGCCGGCAACAAGCCATCGCGCGATCAGGGCAATGATACGCCGTCACGCGGTTCGGGCGTGCCAAAAGCCGGTAGCCCACGCAAACGTAAGGGCGAGGAGCCGGGTAATGAGCCTGGCATCGAACCAAACCCGCAGCCGCAATAAGCATCTGCAAAGTTTATGGAAAAGCCGGGCTGTCTGTCCGGCTTTTTTGCTTTTGGTGGCAGATGTGATCAGAAAGGCTCGGTTAAGGATTTCGGCGCATCATGGGCCGGATTTGGAATTTGTAGTTTGTTTCTCCGAAAGGTGAAATTGCAATGACGGGTGGTTTTGCGCTAATAACGCAATTAATCGATTGCCGAGCTCAGTGATACTCGGATGCCATTGCTGCCTTAGGGATTAACAGCGACTGATATTTGATTGCTTCGAGACAGCTCTATGGCGCAACGCAAGGCTAAGAATATGACACGTAAATATTTTGGAACCGACGGCATTCGCGGTAAGGCCAACAGCTTTCCGATGACGCCTGATATCGCCATGAAAGTTGGTATGGCTGTCGGGCACATTTTCCGCCGCAAAGGCCAAGCCTCACGCGTTGTGATCGGCAAAGATACGCGTCGTTCCGGCTATATGCTGGAAAACGCATTGGTCGCCGGTTTCACTGCTGCGGGCATGGACGTGTTTCTCCTCGGACCAATCCCAACACCTGCGGTCGCCATGCTCTGCCGTTCTTTGCGTGCAGATATCGGTGTGATGATCTCGGCCTCGCATAATCCTTTCTATGATAATGGCATCAAGCTGTTTGGTCCTGATGGCTTCAAACTCTCCGACGAGATTGAACTTCAGATTGAAAGCCTGATCGATAGCGATCTGTCCGCGCATCTCGCAACCCACGGTGACGTGGGCAAAGCCAAGCGCGTTGACGGTGATATCTATCGCTATATCGAATTTGCCAAGCGTACGTTGCCACGCAATATATCGCTTAATGGTTTGCGCGTTGTGGTCGATTGCGCCAATGGTGCGGGTTACAAGGTTGCACCTGCAGCGCTTTGGGAACTCGGCGCGGAAGTCATCACTATCAATGACGAGCCGAACGGTATTAATATCAATGAAGATTGCGGCTCGACGCATCCGATTGGCCTGATGAAGAAGGTGCATGAAGTGCGTGCTGATGTCGGTATTGCGCTTGATGGCGATGCAGATCGTGTTCTGCTTGTCGATGAAAATGGCACCGTGATCGATGGTGATCAGCTTCTGGCGGTGATAGCCGAATCATGGGCAAAATCAGACCGTCTGCAAGGCGGTGGCATCGTTGCGACGATTATGTCCAATCTCGGCCTTGAGCGCTATTTGCACGACCATAACATGACGCTTGCGCGTACCAAGGTGGGTGACCGCTACGTCGTTGAACATATGCGAGAACATGGATTTAATGTCGGTGGCGAACAGTCCGGCCATATTGTTCTGTCGGATTTTGCCACCACAGGTGATGGACTGGTGTCGGCATTGCAGATTCTTGCCGTTGCGCAGGAAGAGAACAAACCTTTGAGCCAGCTTTGCCGCAAGTTTGAGCCGGTCCCACAGCTCCTCAAGAATGTCCGTACATCTGGCGGAAAGCCACTTGAAAACAAAAAGGTCAAAAGCGCCATTGATGAAGCGACCGATCGTCTGGGTTCGCAGGGCCGGCTGGTGATCCGTCCATCGGGAACTGAACCGCTTATTCGTGTGATGGCGGAAGGTGACGACCGCGCACTCGTTGAGAAGGTCGTCAATGATATCATCAGCGTAATTTCATCGGAAAGTGCGGCGGCCTGATTAATTAGAGAATAGTAGGACTAAAAGCGCGGGTTTCCCGCGCTTTTTTCGTTTCCAGGAAGCGCGTGCTTATACTTTAGAATGTGTTAATAAATGAGGTTAAAAAACAAGGTTAAGTTGTATTTAACTTTTGATCGTTAGCGTGGTCTTCAGAATTCAGTTCCGACGCAGTTGCGACGAGACAGATTTATGGGACAGATAGATGAACGGTCTTATTAAAACTTTTTGCGCAAGCCTTGCTGTATCGGCTGCAATGATGGCATTCGCTCCTGCGGGCTTTGCCGCAGACTATATTGAACCTGTACCGGAAGTGGTTGTCGCTCCGCCTGCTGTAGGTGGCTGGTATCTGCGTGGTGACGTAGGCTATTCAGCAGCTAAATTTCGTGGTGCGGATTATTCGCTAGGCGGCAGTGGATGTAACCCATGTGGCGAAGGTACCGGCGTATATAAGAAAAGCATAAAGGATGGGGATCTCAAGGGATCGTTTCTGATTGGCGGTGGCGTCGGTTATCAGGTGACTGATTATTTCCGTACTGACTTGACCCTCGATTACATGACGCGTTCTAAATTCACCAGTGCTCGTGACGAAAGCCACATGTCTGCTTTGTCATTGCTTGCTAATGCGTATGTTGATCTTGGTAATTTTGGCGGTGTAACGCCTTACCTGGGTGCGGGTATTGGTGGAACGCAGGTAAAGTGGGCTGATCTGGTTGATACGCAAAATGGTGGTGTATTGCCGGGCGAATCCAACTGGCGTCTCACGTACGCATTGATGGCTGGTGCTTCAGTTGACCTGACTCACAATTTGAAGCTGGATGCCGGTTATCGCTACCGTCATATCAACGGTGGCAAGATGTTCGGCCCCAACTACGGTCTTGGCGATGGTTACGACAAGGGTATGAACATCCATGACGTTCGTGTCGGTCTGCGCTACGCGTTTGGCGGCTAATCAGCACGAATAAGAGGATATTAAGGCCCGGTTTTCCGGGCCTTTTCTTGCGGCAAATAATCTTTCCAGCCATCTTGTGAAATTTTTGATTTCCGATATTTTCACCAGCGGGCCACGCCTCCCCAACGAGGCGCGTGCTATCTGTGAGGATAGGAAACAAAATGACGACGATTGCGAAGCCGGTAGTTCGCCCGGCTAACCCTAATTTTTCTTCAGGTCCCTGTGCAAAACGCCCCGGCTGGTCGCTTCAAGCGCTTGCCGATGCGCCGCTTGGCCGTTCGCATCGTGCGAAAATCGGCAAGAACAAGCTGAAAGAAGCCATCGACCTTACCCGCGAAATTCTCGGCGTTCCGGCTGATTACCGTATTGGCATCGTCCCTGCATCGGATACGGGTGCCATGGAAATGGTGCTTTGGTCGATGCTCGGTGAACGCGGCGTTGACATGGTCGCATGGGAAAGCTTCGGCTCCGGCTGGGTCACAGATGTGGTCAAACAGCTCAAGCTGGAAGACACCCGCACCTTTGTGGCGCCTTACGGTGATGTGGTTGACTTCGACCAGGTCGATTTCGACCGCGACGTCGTTTTCACCTGGAATGGAACCACATCAGGGGTCCGCATTCCAGATGCCGATTTTATTCCGGCAAACCGCAAGGGACTGGCGATCTGTGACGCCACGTCTGCCGCTTTTGCGCAGCGTCTTGATTTTGCGAAGCTCGATGTGGTCACATTCTCCTGGCAGAAAGTGCTGGGTGGTGAGGGCGCACATGGTATGCTCATCCTGTCTCCTCGTGCGGTTGCACGTCTGGAAAGCTATAAGCCAGCGTGGCCATTGCCTAAGATTTTCCGCATGACTTCCGGTGGCAAGCTGATTGAGGGTATCTTCGTTGGCGAAACCATCAATACGCCATCGATGCTTTGCGTTGAAGACTATCTGGATGGCTTGAGCTGGGCACGGTCTATCGGTGGGCTTGATGGCCTGGTGACGCGTGCAGACAATAATTTCGCCGTCCTTGATGCATTTGTCGAAAAGACACCGTGGGTCGCCAATCTTGCGAACAAGCCTGAAACGCGTTCCAATACATCGGTTTGCCTCAAGGTCGTGGACCCGGAAATTACCGCGCTACCGGCTGACGAACAGGCAGCTTTTGCCAAAGCGATTGTCTCGGCTCTCGAAAAAGAAGGAGTCGCCTTTGATATCGGCTCCTATCGCGATGCGCCTGCGGGCCTGCGTATCTGGACGGGTGCCACGGTGGAAACATCGGATCTTGAAGCGCTGACACCGTGGCTGGACTGGGCATTTGCTACGCAGAAAGCCGCTCTCAAAGCAGCGGCCTGATCGTCAGGAATGTTTGCATCACTGGCCGGAATAGACCCGGCCAGTCAACGACATTCTTCTTTGGTACACATTCGAAGGAGGCCCTTATGGCACCTCGCGTACTCGTATCCGATAAATTGTCGCCGACCGCCATTCAGATTTTCAAAGATCGCGGTGTTGAAGTTGATTACCTGCCAGATCTTGGCAAGGACAAAGAAAAGCTGCTTGAAGTCATCGGCCAGTATGATGGTCTGGCTATCCGTTCCGCAACCAAGGTGACGGAAAAGCTGATTGCTGCAGCAAAGAAACTTAAGGTCATTGGTCGCGCCGGGA
Organism: Ochrobactrum sp. Marseille-Q0166; assembly: GCF_014397025.1. Lineage (NCBI taxonomy): Bacteria > Pseudomonadati > Pseudomonadota > Alphaproteobacteria > Hyphomicrobiales > Brucellaceae > Ochrobactrum > Ochrobactrum sp. Marseille-Q0166. The sequence continues at coordinate 746,417 of NZ_JACJUO010000001.1, forward strand.
TTGGCGTGGACAATGTCGATATCCCGGCGGCGTCTCGCCGTGGTATCATTGTGATGAATACGCCTTTCGGTAATTCGATCACGACTGCAGAACATGCAATTGCACTGATGTTTGCAGTTGCGCGTCAGCTCCCAGAAGCTGACGTTTCCACCCGTGCTGGAAAGTGGGAAAAGAACCGCTTCATGGGCGTGGAAATTACTGGCAAGACATTGGGTGTTGTGGGCTGTGGGAATATCGGTGCTGTGGTTGCAGCGCGGGGTATCGGCCTCAAGATGCATGTTGTTGCGTTCGATCCGTTTCTATCGGAAGCGCGGGCGCAGGAGCTTGGTGTTGAAAAGCTCGAGCTTGATGAACTTCTGGCGCGCGCCGATTTCATCACGCTGCACACGCCACTGACCGACAAGACACGCGGCATCATCAATGCCGACGCACTGGCTAAGACCAAGCCGGGCGTCCGCATTATCAACTGCGCACGCGGCGGTTTGATTGTTGAAAAGGATCTGGTTGCAGCATTGAAATCAGGTCATGTTGCCGGTGCCGGTATTGATGTTTTCGAGACCGAGCCTGCTACAGACAATGAATTGTTCAATCTGCCCAACGTGGTTTGCACACCGCATCTTGGTGCTTCGACTTCCGAAGCGCAGGAAAATGTGGCGATTCAGGTGGCCGAGCAAATGTCGGATTATCTGGTCAAGGGTGCTGTTTCCAACGCGATCAACATGCCGTCGATCACTGCAGAGGAAGCGCCGCGCCTCAAGCCATTCGTCAAGCTCGCAGAAGTTCTGGGTGCTTTTGTTGGCCAGGTGACGGACGAGCCAATTCAGGAGGTCGAAGTACTTTTTGACGGTTCCACTGCGGGCATGAACACACGCGCTCTGGTCAGTGCAGCACTTGCCGGTCTGATTCGTCCGCAGGTTGCTGATGTGAACATGGTTTCTGCACCGATTATGGTGAAGGAACGTGGAATCATCGTCTCCGAGATCAAGCGCGACAAGTCTGGTATCTTCGACGGCTATATCAAGCTCACCGTGAAGACCACCGAACGTGAACGGTCAATTGCAGGAACGTGTTTCTCGGATGGCAAGGCTCGTTTCATTCAGATCAAGGGAATCAACCTTGATGCGGAAGTCGGTCCGCACATGCTTTACGTCACCAATGTCGACATTCCAGGCATGATCGGTCTGCTCGGAACGATTTGCGGCAAGCACAATATCAACATCGCAAACTTTGCTCTCGGACGTAATCATCCGGGCGGTGATGCCATCGCGATGCTCTATGTCGATGACAGGATTCCACAGGCAGCACTTGACGAACTCATTGCTCAAGAGGCAATCAAGGCGGCAAGACCTTTGGAATTTAACATCGAGGAAGCTTGAGCGACATGACAGACGGGATTGAACAGGCAGAATGGCGGCGAATGCAAGCGCAGGACATAGCGCGCGTAACAGCCGTGGCCAATGTCGTTCACCCCGACTTCTTCGAGGATGAGGCGGTCTTCCGGGACCGCTTCAAAGTCTATCCGGCCGGTTGTTTTGTGCTGGCCAATGGCAGCGAAATTCTCGGTTATGGCATCAGTCATCCATGGCAACTCGATAAGGTGCCTGCGTTGAATTCGATTCTCGGTGAGCTGCCGAAGGAAACGAGCACCTATTATATTCACGATATCGCACTTCTGCCGGTGGTTCGCTCAGGCGGGCAGGCTTCGCGTGTGGTCGAATTGATGGCCGCTCAGGCAGAGCGAGATGGTTTTGTCACCATGGCCCTTGTTGCGGTCAATGGCTCTCAGGGATTCTGGGAGAAAAAGGGCTTCGTTACCCGCGATGTGACCGCACTCGAAGAGAAGCTGAAAGGCTATTCGGACGAGGCGCTCTATATGGTCCGCGCCGGCTAAAAGGCACTTTGACACTGAATAGCCTTATTCTCGACACTGGTTTGCCACCAATTTTCGAGTTTTAAGAGCACGTTTTCCACGTTTTTGCGAAAAATAATCATGTTTTGCGCATGAAAGAGTCGCGTAAGCAGGATTCAGTCTGTATAGAGACGAGGGATCAGCACCTCGCGTCAAACTGTCGGGGCTGCTTGCGATCCTTGGGTTATATTGACGGCTGAGATGCCGTACCGAGGAGTTTTCTCAATGGCGAATGTAGTTGTCGTCGGGTCGCAATGGGGCGACGAGGGCAAGGGAAAGATCGTGGACTGGTTGTCCGAGCGCGCCGATGTGATCGTGCGCTATCAGGGCGGTCATAACGCGGGTCATACGCTTGTCATCGATGGCGTCAGCTACAAGCTTTCGCTTCTGCCATCCGGCCTTGTACGCGGCAAACTGAGCGTGATCGGCAATGGTGTTGTGGTTGACCCGCATCATTTCGTCATGGAAGTCGAAAAGCTGCGCGGCCAGGGCATCGAAATCACCCCTGAAGTTCTGCGCATCGCAGAAAATGCACCGCTTATTCTGTCCGTTCATCGCGAACTGGATGCAATGCGTGAAGGCGCTACCGAAGGTCTCAAGATCGGCACCACCAAGCGTGGTATCGGCCCTGCATATGAAGACAAGGTTGGCCGTCGCGCGATCCGGGTCATCGATCTGACCGAGCCGGACACCTTAGAGCCAAAGGTTGAGCGCCTGCTTGCTCACCACAATCTGCTGCGTCGCGGCATGGGCCTTGAGGAAATCGCGGTTGCGACCATTCTTGAAGAGCTGACCTCGGTTGCAGACAAGATTCTCCCTTATATCGATCAGGTCTGGCGCGTTCTCGACGAACGTCGCAAGGCTGGCGACCGCATCCTTTTCGAAGGTGCGCAGGGCGCACTTCTTGATAACGACCACGGCACCTATCCGTTCGTCACCTCGTCCAACACTGTTGCCGGTCAGGCCGCTGCCGGTTCGGGCCTTGGTCCGACAGCAATCGGTTATGTTCTCGGCATTACCAAGGCTTATACCACCCGCGTTGGTGAAGGTCCGTTCCCGACCGAACTCAACGATGAAATCGGTGAATTCCTTGGTACCAAGGGCCATGAATTTGGCGTGGTAACAGGTCGTAAGCGTCGTTGTGGCTGGTTCGATGCCGTTATCGTTCGTCAGACGGTTCGCACTTCCGGCATCACCGGTATTGCGCTGACCAAGCTCGATGTTCTCGACGGTCTTGAGGAAATCAAGATCTGCGTGGCCTACGAACTCGATGGCAAGCGTATCGACTATCTGCCATCTTCAATGGGTGCGCAGGCCCGCGTGAAGCCGATTTATGAAACGCTGCCGGGCTGGTCGGAAACGACAGCTGGTGCGCGTTCGTGGAACGATCTTCCAGCGCAGGCTGTCAAATATGTCCGCCACATCGAAGAGCTGATCGGCGCGCCGGTTGCAATGCTCTCGACGAGCCCGGAACGTGAAGACACGATCCTTGTCACCGATCCATTCCATGATTGATTGATCGGGACTCCGGTTCTGATAACATAAAACACCCGGTTTGCCGTCATGGCGGACCGGGTGTTTTTTAAGATTTTTTCGCGATCATTTTGAAAGCGTTCACTTAATCGTTGCCGCAACCTTTGCTTTCCATCGATTATTGTGATTATTGAGATATTTACTGCATTTCGAACTCGCGGAAACTGGGTAAAACGGCATGGCGGATTTTGTAGCGGTTCTGAAAAAGACAATTGATGCGCAGGCAGACAAATCGCCTGAGCTGCGTCAGCGTGTCTATGCAAAAGCACGTGCGACGATTGAACAGAAGCTTGTGACGGCGAACGCCTCGCAAGTTGTGGCTGTTCGCCAGCGCAAAATCCTCGAGGATGCTATTGAAGAAGTTGAAGCCTTTTATGCGCCTCCAGCTTCCACGCCGCCCCTTGACGAGCCCCAGACTGATCCGCTCGAAGAGTTTCTGCACGAATCAACGCGTGCGGCAAACATGCCTTCTCATGCAGACCGCGAACCGCAGATTGCGACTGAGCACCACTACTCTGACCGCGATTACGAGCGCGAAGAAGAAACATCGCAGGCTCAGCACGCTCGTCGCGATGATTGGGGTGTCGAGCGCGAGCCGGATCATACGGACGATAAGACTTTTTCACGCCGCAGCGAATATGTAGAACGCAGCAGCCCGAAACAAAAGCGTTCTTCTACAGGCCTGATTATTGGCCTAGTTGTTGTGCTTGCCCTTGGTGCTGGCGGTTATGTTGCTTGGAGTAACAAGGACAAACTTCAGGAACTGGCATCAAGTCTTGGCCGCAGCGATGCACCGGCCAGCGGTGACAGTGGTACGACGCAGCAGCCTGAACAGCAGGTGCCACCGGCCGGACAGACTGCGGGTGCTGACCAGCCACAGACGCCACCTGAAGAACAGAAGATGACTCAACGTCTGATGCCGGACGGCAGCGAGACAGACGAAGGTCCAGCCGGTGGACAGGCCAGCCTCGGTGAGGGGAAATCTACCGCTGCCTCAACGCCGGGTGCAGAACAGACCAATTCACCGAACCAGCCACAAAGTCAGCAGGCTGTTGCCGTTGGCCAACAGGCGCTTCTTTATGAGGAACGCGGTGGTACGGAAACGGGGTCGGTAGAGCGTGGAACCGTCGTCTGGTCGGAAATTGAGGAAAGCCCAAGCGAGGGTGAACCTGCTGCGCCTGCAATTCGTGGTACGATCACGATGCCGGATACCAAGGCCGAGCTTAAGCTGACGATTCGCAAAAATACCGACCAGTCCATTCCCGCCAGCCATCTGATTGAGATGGTATTCACTGTGCCAGATGACTTTGCTGGAGGTGCCGTTGATAACGTCCAGCGTATCACATTCAAAGATACGGAACAGGCAGCTGGTAATCCACTGATTGCTGTACCTTCCAAGATAGCGGACAACTTCTTCATTATCTGGCTAAATGACGCAAAGACCGCACAGGATACCAATCTTTCTCTGATGCGCCGTTTGCAGTGGATCGATATTCCGATCTCTTATCGCAACGGGCGGCGCGCTCTGATCAGCCTTGAAAAGGGCATTCCGGGCGAGAAAGTCTTCAATGACGTTCTGGGTGCGAGCTAAACGACACGAAATAGCAAAAAGGCCGCTTTGAGCGGCCTTTTTGTTTCAGCGATATATAGCTTGATTATTTCTTTTCAGAAAAAGCCTTGATGGCTTTGGCCACTTCGTTTGCTGCAGTTTCAGCAGTATCGAAGCCGCGGAGTTCGACCGCTTTCCGGCCTTCAGGCAATTGTTTGTAAACGCGGAAAAAAGCTTCAAGGCGCTGCTGCTCGATCTTTGGCAGATCAGCAATCTCCTTGATATTGTCGTAGGTTGGGTCGATTTTAGAGGTCGGGACAGCGACGATCTTGTCGTCCGTTTCACCACCGTCGATCATCTTGAGAACGCCGATTGGACGAACCTTGATGATTGCACCCGGAACGATTGGTTCGCGGGTGTAGACGAGCGCGTCAAGCGGATCGCCGTCGCCTGCCAGCGTGCTGGTTATGGAGCCGTAATTGGCTGGATAAACGACCGGCATCGACTGATAGCGATCGACGATGATGTGGCCGGTCTTGTCGTTGATTTCGTACTTGGTGAAGCTGCCTTGTGGAATTTCAATGGCAGTGAAGAATTCTTTTCCGTCCTGCTCTTTCTGAGGGTAGTCCAGATAGGAGACATATTCAGACGCAGATACAGCGGTTGCAGCAGTCAGAGCGAGCATTGCAGCAAGCAGGAGCTTTTTCATGGGAGACCTTCAGGTTTCGGTGAAACACCTCACGTTGCCTAAAGCCATTCCATTACAGTTATTTGACGTTTTTTTATCGGTTGGATGACAGGTTGCATCGGACGACGCTCCCGTGGATCAAAATGCGATTTCGTCTCAAAATCAGGCGATATCTTTCTTGAGACTCTTCAAAAGCAAACTGCCGCAAAACGGTTTCCCACTTTGCGGCAGTAGATGGGGCTGAAGAACATCAGTTTCAGGCGTGAGCTTCTTCAACATGGTTCAAAGCCTTCTGCTGCTTGAAAGCTGCAGCCTTGACGGCAGCCTGTACTTTTTCAAAGGCCCGCACTTCGATCTGGCGCACGCGTTCACGGCTGATGCCAAATTCACCGGAAAGGTCTTCCAGCGTCATTGGATCTTCCGAAAGGCGGCGGGCTTCAAAGATGCGACGTTCACGCTCGTTGAGCGTGTCCATGGCCTGTTCAAGCAGCGAGCGGCGGCTTTCCAGTTCGTCCTGTTCAATTAGAATCTGTTCCTGACTGCTGCTGTCGTCCACGAGCCAATCCTGCCATTCGCCCGATTCACCTTCGGCTGCGCGCAGCGGCGCATTAAGCGAAGCGTCGCCCGACAGACGGCGGTTCATGGAGACCACTTCGTCTTCGCTAACCTTCAGCTTGGTCGCAATCTGCTTGACCTGATCCGGGTTGAGATCCCCATCGTCAAGCGCCTGAATTTTGCTCTTCATCTTGCGCAGATTGAAGAACAGGCGTTTCTGATTGGCAGTCGTACCCATCTTCACAAGGCTCCACGAGCGCAGGATATATTCCTGGATCGAAGCCTTGATCCACCACATTGCATATGTGGCCAGGCGGAAGCCGCGTTCCGGTTCAAAGCGCTTGACTGCCTGCATCAGGCCGACATTGCCTTCGGAGATGACCTCGCCTATTGGCAAGCCATAACCGCGATAGCCCATTGCAATCTTTGCGACGAGGCGAAGATGGCTAGTCACCAGCTTATGTGCAGCTTTCGGATCAGTATGTTCGTGATAGCGCTTCGCCAGCATGTATTCTTCCTGCGGCTGAAGCATTGGAAAGCGGCGAATTTCTTCCAGATAACGGGTTAGACCACCGTCACCAGATGTAATGCTAGGGAGATTAACCTGGGCCATAAAGCACCCTCCTTTATAATTTCAGGTTCCCTTTTGGCGAACCTGTCACGCTGGCTGCCTCCTGCACTTCCAACGTGAGCTTACATATATAGGGATGATTTTGGCGAAAACACGATCTCTGACCTCATGAAACAATGTGTCACTAGAATGTGAACATTTGTCCAATCCAGAGAAGATTCCCTGTAGGGCCGTGACCTGCTGGGAGATAGTGTTTCCGCCCCCTAAGCCTCGCTTTTACAAGCTCATTCATGCTGTCTGAAACTGTTAGAACTTACATCATTATATAGAGTGCTGGCGAAAATTTTCCAGAAGCTGCTCCATATCTTCGGGCACGTCTGCCTCAAAGCGCATAATTTCTTCCGTCGTTGGATGGGTGAATGCCAGCAAAAAGGCATGAAGCGCCTGACGATGGAAGCCTTGCACCGCGTTTTTCAGTGGCTCGGGCAGTTTGTTAGCCTTGGTTTTGTAAGCGCTGCCATAATCCATGTCGCCGACGAGCGGATGGCCGATATGCGCCATGTGGACACGGATCTGGTGCGTGCGCCCGGTCTCAAGCCGGCATTCGACGAGTGATGCCAAGGCCGTCGCATCTTCACGCGGTGCGAATTTTTCAATTGTCGAATAATGGGTGACGGCATGGCGCGCATCGTCACGTTCTTCGTTGACGACAGCCTGTTTGGTGCGGTCGCGATGCGAACGGCCAAGATGGGCATCGATATAGCCTTGTGGGCGTTCGGTCATGCCCCAGACGAGCGCGAGATAGGCGCGTTCCAGATCGCCCGTCCGTCCATGATCTGCGAACTGCTCGCTTAGATGGCGATGGGAGTGATCATTTTTGGCGACTACCATGACACCGCTGGTATCCTTGTCGAGACGGTGAACGATACCGGGACGGCGGATTCCCCCGATGCCGGACAAGCTATCGCCACAATGATATATGAGGGCATTGACGAGCGTTCCCGTCCAGTTGCCGTTACCCGGATGGACAACAAGTCCTGCGGGCTTGTTGATGACGATGAGATCATCGTCTTCGTAGAGAATATCCAGCGGGATGTTCTCGCCTTGCGGTTCGGCTGGTTCAGGCTCTGGCAGCACGATGGTAATCTTCATACCTTCGCGCAGCTTTTGCTTTGCACCGCTGGCGGGAGCACCATCGAGGGTCACGTGACCTTCAGCAATCAGGGACTGGACGCGACTGCGGGAGAGTTCCGGCCCCAATGCTGCGGACAGCCACTGGTCTAATCTTTTGCCCGCAGCATCGAGATCGGCAATTAGTTCTTTCAATTGTCTCTTCCCTTCGTTATCACGCGCCCACGCGGGAGCATGAACCGGAGTCATTTAATGCAGGATCCACACTATCCGAGATATCAGAATCAACAAGATTCGGGATATCAGGACTATCAGCAGGGCTATTATCCGGAACAACAACAGCCCGAACCCCCGCTTGATCCAGCGATGGAGAAAGTTCGTCGCAAGATGATCCGTCTGCTTGCGGTGTCCATCGGTGTCATGCTGATTGGTCTTATGGCTGTGCTTGTCGCCGTTGTCTACAAGATCAATCGTGCGCCTGATACCACCGAGACCGAAGTGGCACGATCAGACATTCCGGGACAGGTTGTTGCACCTGTTAAGCCTGAGCCTCCAAAACTGATTGAATCACAGATTGATCTGACGCCAGGCACGCGCCTGTTATCGCAGAGTCTGTCTGGTGATCAGCTTTCGCTTGAAACGCTTTTGCCGGATGGCGGCACGGAACTTATTATTTATGATTACCGTGAATCGCGCATTCTCGGGCGCATCAAGCTTGGTAATGTTGAATAGATTTGAATGTGGGCGGCAGAAAAGCTGCCCTTTTCATTTGGGGAATGGCACTTTATATTAAAAGCGCTTCATGCGCCCATCGTCTAGCGGTCAGGACGGCGCCCTCTCACGGCGCAAACAGGGGTTCGATTCCCCTTGGGCGTACCAACATCTTGAATAGACGGGTTTTATCCACAAAAGCTGGCTTATGGCTGAGCGCACAGGCGACCTATCTGTCATCGCAATGCCGACGGATGGTAGGCTCGGGGCGAATATTTGATCCATTACCTGTCCCAATAATGGTATCCACATTGATTACCGGATGCCCAGTTGCCCTGTTTGCGGCTTGGCTCAGACGCTTTTAGAACGCGTTTCGATCTGACGGACCTAGATCGGCGACCTAAGTTTTTATTTATCGCGCATCGTTTTCTGATCGAAGCGCGGACAGAGAACAGTTCGGTGGCCTGGTTTCTCTGCAAGGGCGCCTCACCCTTTTCGGGATGCGCTCCAATTCAAGCCCAGTTTTTGCTGATTGATTCCAGAGTGCTCGTTCCAACAAGTCGCTTTGCTTCGCAGTTATCCCTTTCAGGAGTGATTGAATGCGATTAAGCGTAGATGGCATATTGCCGAAATGGGGTCGGAGAATGATCGCAGCTTATATTGGATCTGCTTTGTTGAGTGCAGGTGTTTATTTCTCGTTGAGACGCAAATCGCCAAAGATACGCGTAAGGATCCCTCTAAGTATCTTCTTTTTGTTATGTGCGGTCTTTACGATCTGGTTTATCCAAACCGGCGGTGATTACGGTATTATGGGAAAGAACGGCATTGATCCGGATTGGGCGCATCAATAGAGTATAGCGACATATTTCGCTTAGCTCATGTGCCTGTAACAAAGCCCTGCCGATACGATATCCCGTTAATCGATGAATAGGTGTCCAAGATGTCACGCTTCACACGTATCCTTGCCGTGCTCACCGCAGCGACTGCGCTAATGACGGCAGAAGTCCAGGCCTGCACGCGGATTGTCTATCATGGGGAGGCCGGGCGCATTCTTACTGGCCGCAATATGGATTTCAAAGATCCAATGGTAAGTAATTTCTGGGTTTTCCCGCGCGGAATGAAGCGTAATGGCGAAGCAGGCTCCCGCTCGATGGAGTGGACTTCGAAATACGGCAGCCTTGCCGTGTCGGGTTATGATATCTCGACGGTCGATGGCTTGAATGAAGCCGGCCTCAATGCAAGCCTGTTATGGCTGAATGCAACGCAGTTTCCGAAAGACGATGATGCGACGCCGCGAATGTCGCTGGCAATATGGGCGCAATTCTATCTCGATCAGTTTCCAACTGTTGCTGAGGCAATAGAATATACACGCAGCCATCCGTTCCAGGTCGTGAGCGGCGAAGTTCCTGGTCGTCCGGGCAGTCTTGCTCCCCTCCATCTCACACTTTCTGACGCTTCTGGCGACAGCGCTGTTTTGGAATGGATTGGCGGGGAATTGAAAATCTATCATGACCGCTCGTATCAGGTGGTTACAAATGATCCGCCTTTTGATTTCCAGCTTTCCAATCAGAAATATTGGAGCGCTGTGGATTCCTTGAATTTTCTTCCAGGTAGCGGTCGCTCTGAAGACCGGTTTGTTCGTGCCGGTTTCTACGTCAACGCTGTGACGCAGACTGAAGATCCAAGAATTGCGGCTTCTGCTGTCTTTAGTGTGATCCGGAATGCATCGGTGCCTTATGGCATTAGCCTGCCTGATGCGCCTAATCTTTCGACGACTCGCTGGCGTGTCGTTGCAGACCACAAGAGTTTGACCTTCCACGCGGAGTCTGCGACATCACCGAATGTGTTCTGGGTCGATCTCAAGAAGCTCGATTTTTCGGAGGGCGCAAAAGTTCGTAAGCTGGATGTCGGCGTTGATATGAGCCGTGTGCTTGTCGGAGAAACCTCCGATGCATTTGTGGAAGAAAAACCTTTTGTTTTCCAGGCCGCGGAATAGCTTGGTCCAGACAAACGGTGAAAGGGTTGATGCTGTGAAATATTCTGCCGTTTTAAGTTTGGCGTTGGGGATCTCTGCATTGGCACCCATGACTGCGTTTGCTCAGGCTGGGTTTGATTGTGGTAAAGCTTCTACAAAAACAGAGAAAGCGATTTGTTCACACAGCGAGATTGCAGAAGCTGATCGCGCAATGTCGATAGCTTATGCTGCCCTGATTGATCGGTCAGATTCCGGCCTGAAAGAAGCGCTCCGTGAAGATCAGACAGCTTTTCTAAAGCAACGTTCAGAGGCATTCGAAAGCCATTTATCTAACCCTGAAATGCGGCTTGAAGGTTTGCATTATCGCACCGAGCAACGCGCGGAACTATTCAATTGGATTTCGGTCACCAACGGCTCCTCTCTTGAAGGCAACTGGCAAAATGCGTGGGGCAGCATCAAGGTTGAGAAGAAATCGCCCACTCAGCTCGCTGTGAATATTGATGTTGCAGATCAGGCCAATGGTAGCTGGGTCTGCAGCTTTGAAGGAACGGTTCAGCTAAAGAGCGCGGGTGAAGCGGTGTATCAAGGAGAGGGCGGACCACTGACCCTGAAACTTGATGGTGCTGTGCTCAAAGTTCCCACTCCTTTTTGTGATGCATCCACCTCGGGGGGCTATGGATCAGCAGCCGGCACGTATTTTCGCGTTGGCGCATAGTGGGCGTTTGCGTGGCATAATTCGCTCATGGAGAACACGATAAGGAAGGATTGGTGCATCTCGGCGATTATATCGCTGATTTTTGGATGTTTTACCGCGTTTCTCTTCTTTTACCTGGTGTTCTTTGGTGTGGGGAATGATGGATACCTGATGATATTTTGCGTTTACACAGCACCTGTCGCACTCGTATCGGGCTTGTGGGGGCTGTTTTATTGGCGAAGCTTGCCAGCCGTTGTTGGAATATGCCTTGCTTTATCTCCATTGGTTTATTTGTGACGCGGTCTACATAGGAACGTGTCTTTGCGGGTTGTACAAAACTAAGGTCGCAGGCTTCGATAAAAGGCTTGGGGAGATGTTTGTCATTTCAGTTGCGAAAATTTGCAACTGGCGTGTCCTGGGTGCATAATCAATGCATGAATGAATCACACAAGAAACCCGATTATGAACAGGAACTGCGGCAGGCAGGCGTAAGGATTACGCGACCTCGCCGGATTATCCTGAACATTTTGACAGAGACTGAGGATCATCCAGATGCGCTGGAGATTTTCAGGCGTGCTGTTGTGATTGATAGCAGTATTTCTTTGTCGACCGTCTATCGTACGATGAAGTTGCTTGAAGAACTGGGCGCCATCCATCGCCATGCATTTGCCGGTGGACCATCTCGTTTTGAGCAGGCAAGCGGCGCACATCACGATCATATTATCGATATGGACTCGGGTGATGTGGTCGAGTTTCGCTCAGATAAAATTGAAAAGCTTCAGGAAGAGATAGCCCGCGAACTGGGCTACGAGATTGTGCATCACCGTCTCGAACTTTATTGCAAAAAAACTAAATCCTGATGGAACCAATCGGCGTGAGCGGCGTTTTTTAAAAAGAAGGTCGCAACCCGCCCCGCACGCGGCCTTCAAGTTCACTTCAACCTCCCCGTATGAAGTGAACAGCGAGAATGCCGCGCAGACGCCCCCGTTATGCCGTCGGCGTTCCGCATAATCAAAGAAAAGCCGTTGTGTTTATTGAACACAACGGCTTTTCTTTTTTTAATAACAATATGGTTATGAATCGAATTGTTCGGCAGGGACGGTGAGAGAATAAACTGCACCATTGCCGTCAACGCGATAATCCGCGTGGCCGCCGACGGCTGCTGGCACGATGCGCTGGAGAACAGCACTGCCAAAACGCGGATCATGTTTGACATCAGGCATGGCCGGATTTGTTTCGTCCCAATGGAAAGTCAGTTCTTCATCACCTTCATCATTGCGGTGAATCTTGGCCGAGATGACCACGCATCCATAGGGAATGGATAGGCCGCCAAAGGATGTCGCGTTTATAATCAGTTCGTGTAGTGCGAGGCCGATATGGAGTGCGGCACCCGGAAACAGATAAGGGTTGTTATCACTTTCTATTGTCAGGCGTTCATCGGTGATATCGATATATTTTTCAATCTGCGAATGCACGAGATCAAGAAAAAGCGCGCCATGCCAATTGGAATCCGTCACCAAATCCTGTGAGTAAGAAAGCGACTGGATGCGTCCACGGAACTTTAATAGAAAGTCGTCAACCGTATCGGTAAATCGAGCCGTTTGGCTCGCAATGCTTTGAACTATGGCAAGCAGATTTTTTGAACGGTGACTGACCTCTCGTAGCAGGGTCTTTAAAACCTGTTCACGACGTTTGAGTTCACTGATTTCAAGCGCTGTCGTTACCAGTCCGATTATAGTCCCATCCGAATTGCGATCGCAATCGATATGGAATTCAATCCAGCGGAGCTTGTCACCATCGTTAATGGCAAGTTCAACATTTTGCGCCGTTCCTGTTTCCAAGGCAGTGCGTTTTGCGTGCTCCAGTCGCGGAGCCGACGTGGAAAAAATGAAATCGCAATCCCGTCCTCCAGCTTTCCACTTTTCCTTCCAGTAAGGCGGTATGTTTTCGCCCCAGATATAGCGGAGATCAGGTGCCTGATAGAGAACACAAATATTACTGTTTCTGACTGCTCGCAAGAGTGCGCGCAAGCGTGATGTATCTGGCTCGATATCTTTGAGGGGAGTATCTGGTGTCGTCATGAAAGCCTCAACTTCCGCCTGCTATCGAGTAAAATTGATTGAAGAAAAGATGAAAATATCGATTTTTGGATTACGTTTCGTTCAGACGTTCGGATTGAAGAGCAAGCACTCAAAAATTTTTTGAATGAACTGGTGCGCTCTGCAATTTTGTGATTCGCGCCGTCCTCGTATGAGACGAGACGGCGCGAAATATTTAAAATCTGCAAGAGGCGAAAGCGCCTCCCGTTATGATGACTTAGGCCTTTCGCACCACCGAAGCGATGAGGGAAATAACCAACAAAGCAAGAAATACGAAAAACAGTATCTGCGCTATACCGGCGGAAGCGCCAGCAATGCCGCCAAAGCCGAGCGCGCCTGCTACAAGAGCTACGACAAGAAATACCAGAGCGTAATAAAGCATTTTGGGTCTCCTCTTTTTTCAGTGATAGAGAAACGTCCCAACTATACTTTTGGTTCCTTGAAATAGACAATTTGAAGGTCCAAACCTCAAAAAATCACAATTCTGGAGCAGGTGATTTTTGTTTAAAGTAGGTCCCTCTTTGAAGATAACTCTTCGCAGAGGGACATGCATACGAACATTATTGTTCTTTATGCAGCTGCTTCGGCGGCTTCCTCAAAAAACAAAGCCTGACTGATCAAAGCCTTGACCATGTCTGGATTGAAAGGCTTGGTCACAAGGAAGGTAGGTTCGGGACGCTCACCCGTCAAAAGGCGTTCTGGGAAAGCGGTTATGAAAATGACTGGAACCGTCGCATCGGTGAGAATTTCATTAACCGCATCAATGCCGGAACTGCCATCCGCAAGCTGGATATCTGCCAGAACCATGCGCGGTCTTTCTTTGTTGTATAGCGCGACAGCTTCATCTTTCGTACGGGCAATGCCGACGACTTCATGGCCCAGACTTTCCACCATCTGTTCGATATCCATCGCGATCAACGGTTCATCTTCGATGATCATGATGCGGGTTGCGACCTGTCTGGAAATCTCGGTCGAAGCCGACGCAAGAATAGCACTGAATTCTTTTTCGCTTAGTTCGAGAATCTCGGCAGCTTCGCGCTCATTAAATCCTTCCACTGCAACCAACAGAAAAGCCTGTCGTGGCAATGGAGCAATATGCGACAGATTGCGCGCTGCCTGTTTTTCCCATGCGAATTGGGATGCTGGTTCGGGAACGTGCACCGATGCAGTCTTGTACAGATTGCAGAACAGGCGATAAACCGCAATTCTGTCTCCGGATGACTGCGGGAAGATGCTAACATCTGCAATCAATGCTTCCAGCGTTGCTGCAACATAGGCATCGCCCGAGGCTTGCGTTCCAGTCAAAGCGCGGGAAAAGCGGCGAAGATATGGAAGATGCGGCGCAATACGCGTCGATAACGTCATGATTCTTAAGCTCCTCATTGCCGCTGTTTTCGTTCTTCCTACAAAAATCGTCCGGGCTGATCCCTTTAGAAGAATGTTAGAGAGCGCGGCATTATGCTATAAAAAACTACAGTCGGTGAAAAAAGTTCCATGAAAGAGGTTTATTTTGTGGAACTTTTTGAAAGGTCCCGCATTTACCAATTCGAGTAAGGGCCGGGTCATTACTAAACTTGGCGTCATGCCGGGATTGATTAAGAGATGATGGATAAGAAAAACCTTCAAGCGAACGGAGCCGGTGTCCGGCTCAATGGGCGCGTCCAGAAGGACATTTTAGGGCCGAATTGTGAAGTCGGTCTTAAGTTGAAAGCGCTTTACACCTCAATACAGGACGAGACCATTCCGGATCGTTTTCTCGACCTGCTGGAAAAACTTGATCAGGCTGAACAGGAGAGTACGCGTGAGCACAGAACGGGTTCTGTCGGCTGAGGAGATGGCGCAGTTCAAGCGCGAGCTTCTCGCGTCTTTGCCCAGCCTGCGCGCATTTGCGGTATCATTGATCGGTCAACATGATCGAGCGGATGATCTCGTCCAGGATACGATTATGAAAGCCTGGGCTAAACAAGAATCGTTTGAGTTGGGCACGAATATCAAAGCCTGGCTTTTTACAATTCTAAGAAATGAATTTTACACGCAGATGCGTAAACGTGGTCGGGAAGTTCAAGATACAGACGGAGTCTTTAGCGAGCAGTTGGCGGTCCATCCGTCGCAATATGGTACGCTCGATTTGCAGGACTTCAAGGTTGCACTCGATAAACTGCCCGATGATCAGCGTGAAGCTATCATCCTGATCGGTGCTTCCGGCTTCGCCTACGAAGAGGCCGCCGAGATTTGCGGTTGTGCCGTCGGCACAATCAAGAGTCGTGTCAGTCGTGCTCGTACGCGCTTACAGGAATTATTGCAAATTGATGGCGAGGCTGATTATGGCCCTGATGCGAACTCTTCCCGCGCGACTTTGAGAAGTTTTGCCTGATCATCAGGCCTTGTAACTTGAACAAACCGTTCCATTCGTGTTTGCTTATTAATCTAGCGTCAGAAACCTAATGGATTGAATTTGATGTTTGAATCCCCGCTGACACATATGCTGCTTCAAACGTCAAATTCGAAAAAACCACTAGACACATATAGTTGCTAGTGGTTTTTTGATTCCAACATTTGCTTGGCGCGTGCACCGAGGGATGCAAATGTTGGAATCAGACCACTAGAATGGTTTTCGATGCTGGTTTGCAGGTTCTGAGCATAGCGTTACGCATAGTATTTTGACCATGGATTGACCTTTGCCTTCATCTTTTTCCAGTGGACTCTTAAAGCCCTCGATACGTCCGATCGCAGTGATTGTGTCGCTGAGCCTTGTATTGCTGTCCGCTTTGATCACCCTGTTCCTGTCTGCGGGCGTGAATAGCCAGATTGTTGATATTTCCAAGAATTTCGAGCTGCGAGAGCAGGTCGGTAAAGTGACGCGTATTGCATATAATATTGAATTGAGCCGTCGGGGCTATTTGCTGACCTTAGATGACAGCTATCTTGATCTTTATCAGGACTCGATTGTCAATATCGACCGGACGCTGTCTGATCTCGCTGTTTTAACGAAAGACAATCCACAGCAGGACGGACGGCTGAAGACAATAAAAGCACTTACCGAACATGCGCATGAGGACGTGCGGCAGACTATTGAACTTGCCAAGGCAGGAAATGTCCAAGAAGCGATAAAAAAAATGCGCAGCGATGAGGGGAAAATCCTCATGAATCAGCTTGCTGACACTGTAGCGCAATTCATACACACCGAAGAACAGGAACTCACTGCGCGTAACGCACATATAGACGCGATGCGCTATTGGATGACAGCAGCATCGGTGGTGGCGCTCATTTCCGGTGCAATTCTGGCATTCTTGCTCTTTTCCCGCTTTCAAAGGACTGTTCGTATGCTCTTTGAAGGACACTCAGTTCTTTTGTCTCAAAATGAACTGCTTGAGGAGCATGTCCGGGAGCGTACAGCGGAATTGGAACATGAACGCGCTATCGCTGAACGCGAACGCAAGCGTGTCGAAATATTGTTGCAGGATTCTAATCATCGCATCGGGAACTCCCTTGCGACTGTTTCTTCATTGCTTGGGTTACAATTGCGACAAACACGGAGCGAAGAAGCGCGTGCGGCACTTTCCGCGGCACGCGACCGTGTTCAGACGGTCTCGACCGCGCATCGTAGATTGCGTCTTGGCGAAGACATGGAAACGACCCGGGTTGATGAATTTTTGGAAACAGTGATTGAAGATATTCGTCATTCAATAGGTGAAGACCGTAAGATCAGTTTTGAGACGGATCTGGAGCCGCTTGATTTGAAAGCGCGGGACGTGACCACAATAGGTATCATTCTTGGTGAGCTGGTCACAAATGCAATCAAGCACGCGTTTAAAGGACAGGCCGAAGGCATAATATCCGTCAGCTTCAAGCAAGATGCGGATATCGGCATTCCCGTGCTGGTCGTTGAGGATAACGGAATAGGCCTACAGCATGACGATGCCGCAAGCGTCAAAGAGCAGGGCGGCTTGGGAACTCTGGTGGTTGAACAGCTTTGTATGCAGTTTGGTGAAAAGCCCGATTATTCTGTTTGTGAAAATGGATCGGGTACAAAAGTTACCGTGCGCCTTTCGAGGCTTACAGCACATGATGAAGACGATGGCGTCGATACATCGAAATAAATAAGCTCCCGCCATTGTTCAGCGGGAGCTTTTGTTTTTCACCGCTTCTTTTTGTCTGACAGCAGGCTAACCAGCGCTATACCTGCCAGCGGCAAGGCGGCAGCCAAAATGGGTCGCTTGAGAATGGACGGCACCGTCGCAATTGCTGCGGTTGCCACCAAGGCAGACTTGTCAGCCTCGATACGCTGTTTACGCTTTTTTTCTTCCGCAGCTGCCTGAATCTTCATAACAGCCAAGATGAGCAGAGCGATAATCAGTGAAAGGCCTGCAAGAATAAGTGCTGCAATCGGTCCACCATAATTCTCGGCGAGAGCCAGAAAAGCCGCAACGCACAGGAACACCACGGCGATCAGGCCAAAGACTGCAATGACAGCTCCGAAAAGAGCCGCCCGTTTCGCCCGTCCGGTGAGGAGTTTCAACTCATCCCCGGCAAGCGTTGCGACAACTGGTGCTAAAAGCTTCAGCATGACATCATTCAGCGACGTGAGAGCAGGGCGAGCAAATATCCAACGCCCACCGCCGTTGCAAGCGATGCAATCGGTCGTGCGCGCACAGTCTCTGTCAGCTGGGCTTCAACATCCTGTGCTTTGTTTTTCAGATCGCCAACGACATCTTCGCCCTGAATATATGCGCTATTATACGTTTCTTTTGCGGTGCGTTTGGCATCGCGAAGGGTCTGTGAGCCAAGATTGGAGAGGGTAGCTGCAATCGCAGCAATATCTTCCTTGAGCTGCTCAACTTGAGTTTGAAGGTCTTCTGTCGTCGAATCTGTCAGAGCATCTTCGATTTTTTCTTCGATCTTCCGCGTGCTGGTTGTTCCGCGCGCCATGTCAGGCCTCCTGTTCGATTGCTTTTCTTCGATTGGATTGTTTGACCGATATAACGTTTATTGATGCCCAATGGTTGCATGCAAAGCAGCTAATCGGCAACTGAATGTGTTATGAACCGTCTGGCATGGTAAATGCGTGCGGGCGAACTGCTCCCTGAGAGCAGTTCGATCTCAAGCCAAGAGCAGGTAGGCCGCGCCGATTATCGCCACGAGGGCCAACCCATAATGTGAAGGCTTTAACACTCGTTGCGGTGCGGGCAGGGGATCATCATTGCCTGCCATAGCGGTTCGAGCTGCGTTTTCGAGCGTCTGGATATCTTTCAACATCATTGTTGTGCCCTCCACAAGCCTTCTGCAAATCCGTGCAATTCAACGCACTGCCGGTTTGTCTGTTGTGTTCTCATCAGGGCTGATTTGAACGCCTTGTGCAATAGCTATTTGTACCCGGTTTTACTTTGGAGATATCCAAAAATTGGGAAAATGCGGCATTTCATGAAACATGACTTGCATCATCATGTTAATGGGAGTTAAGAAAAGGCCGATCAAGCGCCTCGATGGTCTGCATGGATGATCTGTTAAGTGCGTTTGAACCTGAACAATCAAAAGGCGATCAAAATGACGGGTTTTTGGCGAAAGAGCTTCACTGTTGCGGCGATGGGTGTGGGGCTGTTGGCATTTGTTGGTTCTGCGGCTGCGCAAACAGCGACTGAACCTGCCACAACCAACCCGGCCGCCACAAGCCCAACCCCTGCGCCAGCCGCTCCGGCACCTGTCGCGCCGGCCGCAAGTGAACCTGCTACACCTCCAGCAGGCAATCCTGCGACAGTCGCGCCTGAAAGCCAGAATCCGGTGGCACCGGCTCCCGTTGCTCCTAATGCTGATCAGCCAGCGGCAACAGCACCGGCAGGTGAAGCTGAGGCTCCACAAGTTGCACCTCAGTCTGCACAGCCTGTCACGACTGCCGAAGAAGCCGCAACAGCGCAGCCAGCTTTTGTCCTGCCACACGATCTTTCGCCTTGGGGCATGTTCATGGCTGCCGACTGGGTGGTCAAGTCGGTTATGATCGGACTGGCTGTTGCATCAATTTTAACATGGACAATCTGGGTTGCGAAATCGCTTGAACTTGCTGGCGCACGCAGCCGTGCAAAGCGCGCTTTGAAAGTTATCGGTCATTCCGCAACACTTTCTGAAGCTGTTCGTTCGCTTGATGGTGTGAAAGGTCCGGCTACAATTCTTGTGCGCGCGGCTGACGATGAAGTGCGCCTTTCCGGTCCTGCATTGTCACGTGCTGGTGGTGATGGTCTTAAAGAGCGCGTGTCTTCGCGTCTGTCACGTATTGAAGCGAAAGCGGGACGTCGTCTGTCCAAGGGAACGGGCATCCTGGCAACAATCGGCTCCGTTGCGCCGTTCGTGGGCCTTTTTGGTACCGTTTGGGGGATTATGAATTCGTTTATCGGCATCAGTCAGGCACAGACGACCAATCTTGCAGTTGTCGCTCCGGGTATTGCTGAAGCACTGCTCGCAACAGCTATCGGCCTTGTTGCTGCTATCCCGGCTGTTGTTATCTATAACGTATTCGCACGCTCGATCACTGGCTACCGTTCGCTCCTCGCTGATGCGAGTGCAGGCGTTGAGCGTCTCGTAAGCCGTGATTTCGACTTCAGGACCGCTGGTGTGTCTGAAGGCAAGCTGCACGCTGCGGAGTAAGCAAAATGGCTGGCAAAATTCGCGACGGCGGTGGCGACGATCTCGAGCTCAATCACGAAATCAACGTGACGCCATTCATTGACGTTATGCTGGTTCTGCTGATTATCTTCATGGTTGCGGCACCCTTGGCCACAGTTGATATCAATGTTGATCTTCCTGCATCGACTGCAACACCCGCGCCACGACCAGACAAGCCAATCTATGTGACGCTTAAGGACGATCTGACGATCAGTGTCGGCAACGATACGATTATGCGTGAGGCTCTCGGTGCGAAGCTTGATGGTGTGTCTGAAAACAACAAGGAAGCACGGGTCTTTCTTCGTGCCGACAAAGCTGTCGGCTATGGCGAATTGATGCGCGTGATGAATTTGTTGCGTGAAGCAGGCTATCTCAAGATCGCGTTGGTTGGGCTTGAAACCATTGGCGCAACCGATGGCGCTGCTCCTGCCGGCGATCCGTCACCGGCCACTCAGCCCGCTGCACAGGGAGCCCAGTAATGGACAGGCTTCCGCCCGAACATCCTCCTATTAAGAACGTGGCATCATCTGATAGCCATCATCATTCCTTTTGGCGTGATGCAGGGCGATGGATCGGTGCGGGCGTGATCGTTTTGACTGTCCATGCCGCAGGTGCTTATGCTGTGAGTGTGAGCCAGGACGATGATCAGCCGGATGGTGCGCAAGTCGCCGCGATGGTGATTGAGCTTGCACCTGAGCCAGAAGCGCCGATGGAAGAGCAGGTATCGGAAGCACCGCAGCAAGAGACTGCTGTAGAGCCTGAAGAGCAGGTTGAGCCTGAGCCGGTTCCTGAAGAAATCAAGGAACCCGAACCGGAGCCTGAGCCAGAACCTGCCGAGGTGCCGGAAGAAGTGATCCCGGATGTCGTTGAAGCACCAAAGCCTGAAGTTGCCGTGCCGCTTCCCGTCAAAAAGCCGGAACCAAAGATCGAGAAGCCAAAGGTTGAAAAACCCAAGGTCGAGAAGCCGAAGCCGGTGAAGAAGGTTGAAAAGCCGAAGCCTAAGAAGGCTGAAAAGGCTGTGGAAACCCGTGAAGCCAGCGCACCGCGCATGGATGTTGATTCAGGTGCCAAGCCCGTTGCCAACCGCCGTGGCGACAACAATGCCTCAGCTGGTGTCAGCTCGAACAAGTGGCAGTCGAAGCTTTACGCTCATTTACTGCGTCGCACACGATCTTTGCAGCGTCAGGCTGGACGAGGTGTTAAGGGGACTGCACAGGTTGCGTTCGTGGTTGATCCATCCGGTAATATTCTGTCTGTGAGGCTGGCAAGCTCATCGGGCAATCCGGTGGTTGATGAACTTGCAGTACAAGCCACGCGTAATTCATCACCGGTGCCAGCGCCGCCTGCAGCAATTGCCAAGCCACGCATGCCCATTACGGTGCCAATCCAGTTTAAGTAAGTAGATCGCTTTTACCTATCACTTCGGGAAGGGTTTGATAGTATTATTATCGCTTATTTGGACCGCCAAACACTTCTGGATGCTCTTTAGAGTACCGATTAACACCTAAATGGTGTCTCAATGAAGTTGGTTGGCGGTCCAAAAATGCAGGATTTGCGAGTATTTAATCCAACAGCAAATCGAACACATTGCATCGTGATGAAATCATTTGCATCGTTTGATGTGCTCCGGCCCTTATTTCAGGGTTTTTGTGATAAGCATCATTATGAGCTGCCCAATAAGCTGCATGTTCTGATGCAGTACATCCGCGTAATTGTCCTTCCGCTTGGCATGCGAACGTGGATAAAAAAGTAACTGCCGCAGCGGATAATATCGTAAATAATTTCATTACAATTTTCTCCTCATAATCGAATGAAAACACATCACAGAAGGATAGTTTACCAATTCCATTCAGCGGTTTCTGCTAAATATTCCATCTGGATTAATGCGTAGACTGAAATATTAATAATTCCTGTCGCGCTGCTGCTGTTGTAGAGCTGCGGTGCTAAATAGGCTGCATTGAGAAGTTATCGTTTGCATTTGTTGCCGTGCTGCTTCAGCAATCTCGGGGTCTGAATTTGTTGAAGCTTTATAAGCAAGCCAATATGCCTGCTGCTCGTTCGGGCTGCATGAGCGCAAAGACTTGCCAGCCTGCGATGGAAGTGTGCTGAGGACTGTCGCAACCGCTGCAGATAATATCGTAGCTAACTTCACTATAAATTCCCTCACTAATTGTCGTGCGTGACAATTAGTGAGGCTATATCTTTTTTTATGTTATGAAATTCCTAATTATTTATAGGCACTTAGTGGGTATTTATTAGAGAATACTACTCTGACGAAAGTGCCACGGCCGGTAATAGCCGTGAAGCCTTGCGGGCTGGCAGGAAACCAAACACAAGCCCGGTTGCGAAGGCGCAGGTGAATGCAAGCATTACGGGACCGGCACTGAAGGCAACCGATATTCCCGCAAGCGATATGAGCATTGCTGCACCAATGCCCAATATGACACCGAATGCGCCGCCAATCGCGGAAACGGTCAGAGCTTCGGTGATGAATTGGAGGAGAATGTCGCGTCGGCGTGCGCCTGTCGCCATGCGGACACCGATCTCGCGTGTACGCTCGGTTACGCTGACGAGCATGATGTTCATCACACCGATTCCGCCGACCAGCAGCGAAATAGCCGCAACCGATCCCAGAAACAGCGTCAGGGTTGAACCCATGGCTGCTGCGTCATCACGAATAGACGACATATTGGTGATCATCGTGTCGCGTTGCTTATGGCGGTGATCAAGGAGCTCTTGAATCTGGTCCTGTGTAGTATCGATCAGATCAGCATCCTTGACCTGGACGGTGATCGTGCGAACATATTTTTGACCAAAAAGCCGCAGATTCCCCGTTGAGAGTGGAACAATCACGACGTCATCCTGATCGGAACCGCCGAAACCCGCACCCTTTGATTCCAAGGTGCCGATAACCTGAAACGGTATTTTCTGGATGAGAATATATTGCCCTATTGGATTGCTGCCATCCGGGAACAGGGTTTTTGCGACCGTTTGCCCGATTACCGCTACAGGGGCATAGCTATCTATATCGTGCTGGGTAATAAAATCGCCGCTATCAATCTTCCATGATTTAGCAGTGGTGAAAGCTGGCACCGTGCCATTGGCTTGTGATTGATAATCAACATTGCCGCGTCTCAACGTAACACTGCCGGTCACTTCCGGAACGGCAGTTCGTATGTTGGGCAATTGAAGAATGGCATCTGCATCCTCAGGAACCAGTGTCGCTATTGAACCAGAACCGCGAAAGCCGGGCATAGAAGGTCGAATCAGCACCAAGTCGGTACCCATTGCGTTGATACGGTCCAGAATAGAGTTCTGTGCGCCTGTGCCAATCGCCAGCATTGTCACAACTGAACTTACGCCGATGATGATACCGAGCAAGGTCAGGATTGTACGGAAAATATTGGCACGCAACGCGCGCATAGCCATTTTAACGGCTTCAGAAATATCGGCGATATGTGCACCGCCACTCTGGGTGATTTGCTGAAGGTTTTTGGGTGCGTCCTGGTCTGGTATTTCGCGCTTTGTCGTATCCGACAGTATCTGGCCATCGCGAATTTCGATCAGCCGATCGGCGCGTTCCGCCACTTCGCGTGCGTGGGTAATGACAATGATCGTATGGCCTTGCTCATGCATGGAGCGCAGCAGTGCCATGACGTCTTCGCCGCTTTGGCTGTCGAGAGCGCCGGTTGGTTCGTCTGCCAAGATGATACGTCCGCCATTCATCAGTGCGCGGGCGATGGACACGCGCTGCTGCTGGCCGCCGGAAAGCTGGTTGGGACGATGGTCAAGACGATCGCCCAGTTTGAGCGTATCGAGAAGCGCTGCTGCCCGTTCATGACGCTCAGTGGCCGGCATGCCTGCATAGATGGCGGGGACTTCCACATTCTCAAGCGCGGTCGATGTAGCAATTAGATTGTAGCTCTGGAAGACGAACCCGAACGTGCGTCGGCGTAGCGCTGCAAGCTCATCAGCATCAAGTGCCGATACATCTTCGCCATCCAGGAGATATTCACCACCGCTGGGGCTATCGAGGCAGCCCAATATGTTCATCAACGTCGATTTACCCGACCCGGATGCTCCTTTGATCGCAACAAATTCACCGGCATGGATATCGAGCGTTATCCCGTGCAGAACTTCAACCGCGAGATCGCCGTTGTGATAAGTCTTGCGAATATCCTGCAATCGGATGAGGGGGGCTTCGTTCATAGCTTGGCTCATCAGAAAAACATGCCGCCGGGTCTGCGGCCGCGTTGGCTGGATCCTGCGGTAGCCGATGCAGACGTGACAACCACCTTGTCGCCTTCTTCGAGACCGCTTTTCACCTCTGCCTGGACGCGGTTGCGAACGCCAACATCGACGACGCGTTCTGTGGTTGCTCCGTTTTTATCCACGACCTGCACTGTCGTCTGCGGTTTGCCGCTATTGTCCGTTTTTGTATTCAACGCTGCTACCGGAACGGTGAGGACATTCTCGGCATTCGCGAGAACGAAATAGACCTGTGCACTCATGTTGATCATGAGTTCGCCAGTTGGGTTAGGAACGTCGAATAGTGCGTAATAGAGCACGACGTTGTTGTCAGTCTGCGGTGTCGGCTTGATCTGGCGCAGCGTACCAGCGAAGCGCTTGTCTGGTTGACCAAGAAGCGTGAAATAAACCGGCATGCCGGGCTTCAGCTTGCTGATGTCGGCTTCCGAAACCTGCGCTTCGACAGTCATAACTTTGAGATCAGCAACCGTGACCACCGTTGGTGCGCTCTGAACCGCGTTGAGCGTTTCGCCTTCTTTGGTAGTTTGGTCCACCACTGTGCCGACCATCGGGCTATATATTTTGGTATAGCCAAGATCAACTTTGTCGCTGGCAAGCTGGGCTTCCTGCTGGCGAACTTGTGCGCTTAACGCTTTTACATCGGCTTCGGCCATTGCGAGATCAGCATCCGCCTGATCTATCGTTGATTGCGATACGGCACGAGTTGCGAGCAGCGAGCGCTGGCGCGTGGCATTCGATTTCTTGAGATTTAATTGTGCTTGCTTGTTTAAAAGCTGCGCTCTCAGATTATCAAGCTGTGCGCTGGCAATTTCTAACTTTTTCTCAAAAGGAGAGGGATCAATTTCTGCAATCAGGTCGCCCTGCTTGACCTCATCGCCGATCTCCACCTTGACGCTTTTCAGCTGCCCTGAAACCTGTGCACCAACATTAATACTGCGTAGTGCACTCAATGTGCCGACTGCTGTTATTGAATCTTCAATGTTGCCGCGCTGAACTGTTTCAGCGAGGTAGGTGTTTTTCTGGCTACCAGCGTCCTTGTTGTTCAGAAGATACCATCCCGCACCCAAAGCGACAGCAACAACAGCCAGGCCGATCCACAAACGATTGCGTTTACGCGTGAGAGTATTCTTCCGATTTGCGGCAAGTGAACCAGTGGACTTAAGCACCCGATAACCCCTGAGAAATCATTTTTACAAAAAATAGTGTTAGGCGGATATCTATGCGTCCGCAGTCAGGAATTCATCTAAATTATTTGTCATGCGCCCAATAGTCCAACTATGGAGACCGTTAAGTCGTTGTTTTATGCAACCTTTATATATTTTATCTAATATATAAGTGCGAAAGAAAAGCCGGGCTGGGCCCGGCTTTCTGTATGAAGTGAGATCAATTAAAGCGCGTTTCGATCGGGTCAGATGGCGCTCCAAATAATTTGTTTTAACGCTTATCCCGAAAATTGCTCCACACTTTTCAAGATGCGCTCTAATCAGGCTGTTCCGGTCGAACCGAAGCCGCCAGCGCCGCGCGCTGTTTCGCTGACCTGTGAGCGCTCTTCGATCTTCGGCTGGATAACCGGCGCGAAGACGGCCTGCGCAATGCGCATACCGCGTTCTATACGGAAATCTTCATCACCGAGATTGACCAGAAGCACTTTCACTTCGCCTCGATAATCGGAATCGATTGTACCAGGTGTGTTGAGGCAGGTGATGCCGTTTTTGAAGGCGAGGCCCGAACGGGGGCGAATCTGCACTTCATAGCCTTCCGGGATTTCAAAGATAAGACCAGTTGGAACCAGAGTGCGGCGACCCGGCAGAAGCACGATCTGGCGGTCTTCGGCAACGGCAGCGCGAAGATCCATGCCGGCAGAACCGGATGTTTCATAAGCGGGGAGTTCGAGGCCTTCCGCATGTTCAAGGCGAATGATGCCGAGCGTTGGTGCTGTCATGAGGGGGCCTTTCCTACGTGAAGTTAAATTGGCGACGCTCATACGTGAAAACACATAAAAGGTGTACCGCCTATTTTCAGTTTTGCAATGATAGTGCGGCACAGGATCATGCTTTTCCACGATGAGCCCCCTGCACAGGCGTTTTAATTCCGTTCAAGCGGCACGGAAGTGGTTTCCTTGATCTCTTCCATGACGAAGGAAGCCGAAACATCGGACAAGGGAACGCTGGCAATCAGGCGCTGATAGAGCCTGTCATAGGCCTTGACGTCAGAAACACGCGCTTTGAGCACATAGTCAAGATCGCCCGTCATGCGATAGACGCTAACGATTTCGGGAAAACGCTCCATGGCGCTGCGGAATTTGCCAAGCCAATCAGGGTCGTGGCTTGATGTGCGTACCAGAATGAAGACGGATAGACCGCAGCCGGCCATTTCGGCGTCAATCAGAGCGACGCGCGCCTTGATAATCCCTTCGTCTTCCATGCGCTTGACCCGTCGCCAGCAGGCATTGCGGGAAAGATGCACGCGCTCAGAGAGAGAATCAACGGACAGAGTGCCGTCAATTTGCAGTTCATCCAAGATTTTTCGATCAATTTCATCGATAGATGGTTTCATGATGGGATGATTGTCCCAAAAAATCGTATTTATCAAGGATAAATTGAGATTTCATCTCGTCTGCTTTTGCTAAAATGATTTTCTAGAAAGGTGCAATTTGCACCGTAAAACGGGAACAAACTACTCATTGACGGGAGTATTTCCAATGACCACACGGATTACGCGTCTGTTTACCGAACATCCAGAGTCAGTTGACGAAACTTATTTTCAACACATGGCCTTTGCCGGTCGTTTTTCATTCAAGCTTTTTTGTGCAGCCTTTGCAGCACTCATCCATGCAATTTTGCCATTTTTGTTCGAGAAGACTGCGAGCACAATTGTTCGCCAGCTTTATGAGCGGACTCATAACCGGGGCCGGTAAACACCGGATCGAAAATGTGTCGTTGGGCCGCCTATCTCGGACCTGAAACCTATCTGGAAGACATCATATCGTCTCCCTGCCATTCGCTTGTGGCGCAAAGCCACGATGCGCATGAGGCGAAAACACGTACCAATGGCGATGGCTTTGGCGTTGCCTGGTATGGCAATCGAAGAGAGCCGGGGCTTTATCGGGATATTCTGCCCGCCTGGTCAGATCAGAATCTACACAGTCTTGCGCGGCAGATCCGGTCGCGCCTTTTTCTTGCGCATGTCCGCGCCTCTACCGGCGGGCTGACAAGCCGCTCCAACTGCCATCCGTTTGTTTCTGGGCGCTGGAGTTTCATGCATAATGGACAGATAGGTGATTTTGATCGCCTGCGGCGCAGACTTGAAAGCCACTTAAGCGATGAGATCTATGTTCAGAAGCATGGCGCAACAGATTCCGAGCTGATCTTCCTGCTATTGCTGGAATTTGGCCTCGAAAGCGATCCGGTTCTCGCCATGAAGCGCATGGTAGGGACAATCGTGGAAGAGGCTGTGCGCGCCGGGGTGCCACCATTCCTGCGGCTGACGGCAGCTTTCTCCGATGGCAATCAACTTTATGCAATCCGTTATGCCACCGATGCCTTTGCACCGACGCTTTATACGGCGACGCTCGGCAGTGCTTCCGGTATCTGTGTTGTATCCGAGCCGCTTGACGGCGAGGCTGCCAACTGGATGGCTGTGCCGGCAAACAGTTTTGTCACTGTTTCCCGGCAGGGCCGCATTGCCATTGATGAGTTTTCAGGCCCGGTTTCCCTGCCTCGGGATATGGTTGCGCTCTAACCAGTTGTTTTAACGCCTATCTCAGCCGAAAACCGTTTCACCCGTTTCGGGATGCGCTTTAAGCGCTACCAATCAATATGCCTGCGGCCAGAACAAGTGCGCCGCCGAAGACAACCTGAAGGGCTGCGCGGAAGAACGGCGTTTCCATATAGCGATTCTGGATGAAGGCGATGGCCCATAGTTCGAAGAAAACCAGAATCGCTGCGATGCTTGTCGCTGTCCAGAAATCCTTGATAAGATAGGGCAAGGTGTGGCCAAGGCCACCGAGCGTCGTCATCACGCCACAGGAAATGCCGCGCTTGATCGGTGAACCGCGGCCGGAAAGCTTGCCATCATCATGGACGGCTTCCGTGAAACCCATTGAAATACCTGCACCGACCGAGGCTGAAAGGCCGACGAGGAATGTCTGCCATGTATCTTGGGTAGCAAAAGCTGCTGCGAAGATTGGCGCGAGGGTGGAAACAGAACCATCCATCAATCCGGCCAACCCCGGTTGCACATAGGTTAGGATAAACTGTTTGCGCTCCAGCGCACGTTCCTCGTCCTGTACGGTGTTGGGCGTTAATTCATTTTCCAGCGACTCTGCTTTTGCCTCGTGCTTCTTTTCCTGTTGTGCGAGATCACCCAGAAGTTTGCGGGTCTGTGCATCTGTTACGCGTTTCGCGGCCTCAATGTAAAAGCGATAAGCCTGCTCTTCCATTTGCGCTGCCGCATCACGCACCTTGTCAATGCCAAGCGGGCGTACCAGCCAGTCCGGCTTGCGCTCAAAATAGCCGCTGACATGTTCGCGACGAATAAGCGGAATGCGGTCACCGAAGCGCGCACGGTGCCGCTCAATCAACGCATCGCGGTGTTCATGCTCTTCCGCCGCCATTTGCTCAAAGATTTTCGCCGATTGTGGAAACTCGTCTCGCAGTCCATCCGCATAGGCGAGATAGATGCGGGCATCGTCTTCCTCGGACGAAATTGCGAGCGCTAAAATCTCCTGTTCGGAGAGTGAATCAAAGGGGCGACGACCATTGTTGAAGAACCGGCTGAGCATTTCTTAAATCCAATTTTAGAATAGTTCTAAAATAATTTTTGCTGGCTGAAAGTCAAGCCTTGCAGCGAAGTCACAATTGGAGCATTAAACCGAAGCTCAATAACAGGGCTTCACATCTGAGCGTGTCGCGCTTAATCGCACCATAACGCTCGCTCTAAGTTTTTTAATTGCCGCATGTTCGCGGATGCTGGATGAAGCCATTTAGCTGCGACATGCTTTGGGATACCCGATCAGAAGAGAACGAATCGATGGCATCGACAAACTCCCCCACAAGCACCAATCCCCGGCCGCTAAACCGGCAGGATTTCCGAACCCTTGGCCTTTCGGCATTGGGCGGCGCACTGGAGTTTTATGATTTCATCATCTTCGTATTTTTTGCGAGTGTTATCGGGCATCTTTTTTTTCCGCCTGACATGCCGGACTGGCTGGTGCTGATCCAGACTTTTGGGATTTTTGCAGCCGGTTATCTGGTGCGTCCTATTGGCGGCATCGTGCTTGCGCATTTTGGCGACAAGTTTGGCCGCAAGCGCGTCTTCGCTTTCTCGGTGTTTCTGATGTCCATCTCGACATTAGCCATGGCCTGCCTGCCCACCTACGCAACGCTTGGTGTTGGTGCGCCGATCCTGCTGATCATCTTCCGCATGCTGCAGGGCGCAGCCATCGGAGGTGAAGTTCCGGGGGCATGGACCTTTGTGGCGGAGCATGTTCCCGCCAATCGTGTTGGCATGGCATGTGGTTTCCTCTGCTCGGGCCTCACTCTCGGTATTATGATCGGCTCGTTGATCGCGACCGCCATCAACTGGATTTTCACGCCGGAAGAACTTGCTGCTTACGCATGGCGCATACCATTTTTCATTGGTGGTATTTTCGGGCTGTTGGCCGTTTATCTGCGTCGCTGGCTGGCTGAGACGCCGATCTTCACCGAGATGAAGAACAGCCATCTTCTTAAGGACAAGCTGCCGCTCGGTACAGTACTGCGCAACCACATGCATGGTGTTATCATTTCCGTGCTGCTGACCTGGATTCTGTCAGCTGGCATTGTTGTTACCACATTGATGACAGCAACATTCCTGCAGAAGCTTTATCACTACACGCCTTTGCAGTC
The DNA here is from genome assembly GCF_014397025.1 of Ochrobactrum sp. Marseille-Q0166. Lineage (NCBI taxonomy): Bacteria > Pseudomonadati > Pseudomonadota > Alphaproteobacteria > Hyphomicrobiales > Brucellaceae > Ochrobactrum > Ochrobactrum sp. Marseille-Q0166. The sequence goes on from NZ_JACJUO010000001.1 coordinate 776,643, forward strand.
GCTTGCCGCCACAAGCTTCGGCACGCTGTTTCTGATGTTCGGCACGGTGAGCGCAGGCGCGATTGTCGATCGCATTGGCAGTGGGCGCTTCTTCGCAGTTGCAGGTATTTTCTTCGGTGTTGCGACTTTCGTTTTCTACACCTATGCGTCGGTTTCCCTGCCTGTTCTGTTTGGACTCTATGCGGTGATGGGCCTTTCGGTGGGCATGGTTGGTGCAGTCCCTTATGTGATGGTGCGCGCATTCCCGGCACCCGTTCGCTTCTCGGGCCTATCGTTTTCCTACAATGTTTCCTATGCGGTCTTTGGCGGCCTTACGCCGGTGATCGTAACGTCGCTTTTGGCGGTCAACCCTATGGCGCATGCCTGGTATCTGGTATTTATCGCGGTTCTGACCTCTGTGCTTGGTCTCTACCTTATCGCCCGCAGCGATCAGGTCGAAGGCGAGATTGGTCTCACTGATCTGTCAGATGGGGCTGCTGTTCCACAGGCAAACTAATAAAAAGGGCCGCGAAAGCGGCCTTTTTCTTGATCAGAGTATCTTCTGCATGAAAGTCAGGTCGAGCCAGCGTCCGAATTTCTGGCCAACTTGTTTCAAGGTGCCGCAATCTGCAAAACCCTGTGATTTGTGTAGCGCGATGGATGCGGCATTGCCTGCTTCAATAGCTGCAACCAGCACATGGACTTTACGTTCGCGTGCTTCTTCCACAAGTTCCGCCAGAAGTGCGCGTCCGATACCGCCACCGCGCGCGTCGCTTGCCACATAGACAGAGAGTTCCGATGAGTGGCGGAAACCTTCAAACGGGCGGAACGGGCCATAACTCGCATAGCCGACGACCTGTTCCTCGCGTTCGGCCACCAGAACCGGAAAGCCGTCTCGGTTGCGGGATTTAAGCCATTCGCGACGGTTTTCCAGATCGACGAGTGTTTCGTTCCAGATGGCAAGCGTGTTTTCGACTGCATCATTGTAGATGGCAAGCAGAGCAGGGAGGTCAGCTTCGTTGGCAAAGCGAATGGTGAGGGACATTTCAGAGGCCTTTATAGAAAAGTGTAGTCGCGCAGGGGCTTCCGTCGGGATAAAGCGCATAATTTGGGATAACGCCCACCCGCTCCCATCCGAGATGGGTGTAAATTGCTTCTGCCGGACTGCCGGTTGCGGTGTCCAGACAGAGAAGTGTCTTGTGTCGGTTACGTGCTTCTTCTTCAACGGCTTCCATCAGCTTGCGCGCAAGGCCAAGGCCCCGCGCCTTACGATGGATCAGCAGTTTTTTAAGATCGGCGCGATGCGGCTGATTGGGCATCTGTGCGAGACCAAGCTGAACCGTACCGACGATTTCGCCGTTATGTTCGGCAACCAGAAGGGCCGTGTCTCCGCTTTCGACTTCGTTGGTGATACGATTCCAGTAGGGGATGAAATCATGCGCTTTGGATGGTGCCATAAAACCAACCGATGCGCCGCTATTGACGCAGTCTGTCAGGATTTCGGCAAGTGCCGGGACGGCAGCTTTGGCTTCTTCGAAATTGAGAAGGCTGATCATGTGTGTTGCTTTCAAAGGCTGCTGCGGCGTTCGAGCACGATTATATAACGTGCGTTCGAGTTGCCGGGATTATGAAAGGTGATGCCTTCAGCAAGCGGCATATAAAGACAGTCGCCGGTATGAAGATGATAGGGGATTGCTCCAACGGTGATTTCCATCTGCCCACTCAGGAGCCACAAATGCTGTGTGATGCCTGCATTGGCCGCTTGCGGTGCGAAGGTCACTCTGGCGCCTGCGGGAAATTCGACTTCGATCATGTCGATATTTGACCCCGTAGCTGGTGGTGAAACAGACCGCCGGATATAGCCCGTATCCGGATCACGCCAAACTGGTTGGCGATCATGCGTGAGCAAGGGAGAGGCTGGGGCTTCAGCATCGGCAAAGAAGGCTGAGAGCGATGTGCCGAGCGCTGCACAAATGCGCGCCAGAAGCTGAGCGGTCGGGCTGGTTTCGCCGCGCTCGATCCGCGAGATCATGGCGCGGCTGACACCTGACGTGTCACCAAGCGCATCCAGCGTCATGCCTTGCGCAAGGCGCAGGCGGCGCAAATTTTCGCCAATGGCGTTGTCGAGCTGCTTATTATCATTTTCCATTATGTTAGAATTAATATCTATTATAATGGAGTCAAGTGATTTCGAAAACAAAAACGGCGGGATTTCTCCCGCCGCTTTGCGTCTGTCGCGTAATCCAGATTAGCCTTGAGCTTTAAGTTCAAGTCTGCGGCGATGCAGAACTGGCTCGGTGTAGCCATTCGGCTGTTCGCGACCCTTGAAAACCAGATCGCAAGCGGCTTGGAAGGCAATCGACTTGTCGAAGTCCGGGGCCATGGGTCGATAAAGCGGATCGCCTTCATTCTGCTTGTCCACGACGGCTGCCATACGCTTCAGGGTTTCCATTACCTGCGTTTCTGATACCACGCCATGATAGAGCCAGTTGGCGATGTGCTGGGCCGAGATACGCAGCGTGGCACGATCTTCCATCAGGCCGACATTGTTGATGTCCGGCACTTTCGAGCAGCCAACGCCCTGATCAACCCAGCGCACGACATAGCCCAGAATCCCTTGCGCATTGTTGTCGATTTCGTGCTGGATGTCTTCCGGCGTCCAGTTTGGACGGGTGGCGACCGGCACAGATAGAATATCGTCGAGCTTGGCGCGCGGGCGGCTCTTCAGCTTTTCCTGAACGGCTGCCACATCAATCTGATGATAATGCGTTGCGTGGAGCGTTGCGGCGGTTGGCGATGGCACCCAGGCGGTGTTCGCACCAGCCTTCGGATGGGCGATTTTCTGTTCCAGCATCGCAGCCATCAGGTCCGGCATGGCCCACATGCCCTTGCCGATCTGCGCGTGGCCGGAAAGGCCGCATTCAAGACCGATATCGACATTCCACTGTTCATAAGCGCCGATCCAGGCGGCTTGCTTCATGTCGCCCTTGCGGATCATCGGTCCAGCTTCCATCGAGGTATGGATTTCATCGCCAGTGCGGTCAAGGAAGCCGGTATTGATGAAAACGACGCGTTCCTTTGCGGCGCGGATCGCTTCCTTGAGGTTAACCGTGGTGCGGCGTTCCTCATCCATGATACCGATTTTCAGCGTGTTCGGCTTCATGCCAAGCAGTTCTTCGGTGCGGGTGAAGATTTCATTGGCGAATGCCACTTCTTCCGGCCCGTGCATCTTTGGCTTGACGATATAGACCGAGCCTTCGCGTGAATTCAGATGGCGACCGTTCGGGCCAATATCATGCAGTGCAATCAGGCTGGTGAAGGCGGCATCCATGATGCCTTCCGGCACTTCATGGCCGTCGGCATCAATGATTGCCGGATTGGTCATCAGATGGCCGACATTGCGCACCAGCATCAGCGAACGGCCCTTGAGGGTAAGGTCGGAACCTTCAGGCGTTTTATAGCTGCGGTCACCATTGAGGCGGCGCGTCATCTGCTTGCCGTTCTTTTCGAACGTGTCTTCAAGCTTGCCATTCATCAGGCCGAGCCAGTTGCGATAAACCGCAACCTTGTCTTCCGCATCGACGGCTGCAATCGAATCTTCGCAATCCTGAATGGTGCTGATAGCTGATTCCAGAACCATGTCTGCGATATGCGCCGGGTCAGTCTTGCCGATCGGGCTGTTCGCATTGATCACGATATCGACATGCATGTTGTTCTTGGCCAGCAGCACATTGGTCGGTGCCGCCGCATCGCCATTATAGCCCTTGAACTGGCTGCCGTCCTTCAAGGCGGTGCTCGAACCATTGGCAAGAGTTACAGCGAGTTTGCCGTCGGTAACGGAAAGGCCTGTGACGTCGGCCCACTTGCCGGCATTGAGCGGTGCGCTTTCATCGAGGAAATTCTTGGCCCATGCGATGACTTTTTCGCCGCGCTTCGGGTTGTAGCCTTTGCCTTTTTCAGCGCCACCATCTTCAGAAATAGCATCGGTGCCGTAAAGCGCATCATAGAGCGAACCCCAGCGTGCATTGGCAGCATTGAGCGCATAGCGGGCATTCATGACCGGAACGACAAGCTGCGGTCCTGCAATATGCATGATTTCCGGATCGACATTGGCGGTTGAGACCTTGAACTCTCCGCCTTCAGGCAGGAGATAGCCGATATCTTTCAGGAATTGCTGATAATCAGCCTGCGAATAGCCTTTGTCGCGATTGTCCTTGTACCAGGCATCAATCTTGGCCTGCAGGTCGTCGCGCTTTTTGAGGAGGGCGCGATTCTTCGGAGCGAGATCGCGGATGATGGCAGCGAAGCCCTTCCAGAAGGCTTCTGGTTCAATGCCAGTGCCGGGTGCGGCTTCGCTTTCCAGAAACTCCAACAGTTCAGGGGCAACGCGCAAGCCTTCTATCTCAACGTAGTTACCGGCTTTCTGAGAAACCATGGCTCTGCCTCCTTCAAAATAAACAAAATCACCGCCAGCACTCTCCAGTGCCAGCTATCATGCTGTCTTTGAACCGCTTTAGTGCGCTTTCGTCAATCAGCGCACGGGCACATCATCTGTGACGCTGCGGCGAAAATGGTTTTTATAGCGATAATCTTGCGCGGATATCGTCCGGCGTAAAGCCCTGTTCGCGCAAGCTGCTGAGTGCTGTATCCTTGCGGCTTTTGGATAGTTTCAAACCATCGTCGCCCAGCACCAGATCGTGATGATGATAAAGCGGTTCCGGCAGGCCCAGAAGCTTTTGCAGAAGCCGATGCACGGATGTTGCATGAAAAAGATCGCGTCCGCGGACAATATGGGTGATGCCTTGCAGCGCATCATCCACCACGACGGAAAGATGATAGCTGGTGGGGGTGTCCTTGCGGGCGATCACCACGTCGCCCCATTGCGCGGGATCGGCGTTCACGCGACCGGTTTCGCCATTCGGGCCGTGGCCGCTTTCGTTCCAGAAAAGCGCTTCGCCAGCCACTTCCAGCGCCCTCTCCATATTGAGCCGCCACGCATAGGGCGCACCGGAGACGATGCGCTCCATCTGCTCTTTTTCGCTCAAGTTTCGTTCGCCCTGCGGATAAAGCGGTGTACCGTCAGGATCGGCATGCCATTCCCGGCCTTTGGCATGTGCTTCGCCGATGATCTCGCGCACCTCGGTGCGGCTGAGAAAGGCGGGATAGACGAGCCTCTGGTCGGCAAGCTTGGTCAGTGCATTGCGATATTCGCCGAAATGCTCTGACTGGCGGCGTACCGGCTGTTCCCATTCAAGGCCGAGCCAGTGGAGATCATCATAGATGCCCTGTTCGAGTTGAGGCGTGCATCGGGCGGTATCGATGTCTTCCATGCGAAGCAGAAAGCGTCCGTCGCTTGTCCGTGCCATGCTTGCATTGAGAAGTGCTGAATAGGCGTGGCCAAGATGCAATTGTCCATTGGGGCTTGGAGCGAAGCGGAAAACAGATTTTGTCATGTTTATGTCAGTTGATTGTCATTTGACGGTATTGGTACTTTGCGCGCGTGTGAAAAGAAAGGCCTGACGATGCGGCGGATCGATACATTGGACGATATTGAAGCCGGGCTTGAAGCGTTGGGTTTCGCCGACGCACGGTTGCTCGATATCCGCAGCCGTTCTCATGCTGTGCCACTTCGCAGGTCTGAGCCGGGCTTTGAAAGTCTAGCCTCGATTATCGTTGCACAACAGGTTTCGACGGCCAGTGCGAACGCAATATGGGCGCGGTTCAAGCAGGTGATCGATCCGATGACACCGGAGGCTTATATTGCAGGCGGGGAAGAGGCATGGCGTTTTGCGGGGCTTTCACGACCAAAACAGAGAACGCTGTTTGCTTTGAGTGAAGCTTTGGCAGAAGAGGCAATCGACCTGCATGGGCTATGCGATCTGCCGGCCGAAGAAGCGATCAAGACGCTGACCGCTATCAAGGGCATCGGCCCATGGACGGCTGAAGTCTATCTGCTGTTCGCCGCTGGTCATCCTGATGTGTTTCCGGCTGGGGATGTGGCGCTGCAAACGGCTGTTGGTCATGCTTTTGCGCATGAAACGAGACCCGATGCCGCCGCTCTTCGATTGCTTGCCGAAGGCTGGGCGCCATGGCGCGGCGTGGCGGCGCGGTTGTTCTGGGCATATTATGCTGCCATCAAGGGAAGGGAGGCTGCCCCCCTTCTGTAAATCTTGCGTGTTTCCGGGGACATACATGCGTTTCTGCTTCACAATGCTGTCACGTCGGGATTACATTATTTGCATCAGGTGAATGACGGTATTTCGATTCGCAGAAACTTGATCTCCTGCCTATTGCGATGCCGCTTTCACAAAGTTGGAGCGTTGTAGGTTGTGCCCATAACGGGCGCAGGGCGCTTCGATGAAAAGCGCAATTCCGCATGGAAAGCCATTCGCACTTTTCCTTTTGGAGTTGCTCTGAAGGAGGTGTGCCCTTGAATGTAGCCGTCTCTCCCCGAACTGTTTCGAGCAGTGGTTTGCCTGCTCTGGTTCTCAATGCGGATTATCGACCGCTCAGCTATTATCCTTTGTCGCTCTGGTCCTGGCAGGATGCGATCAAGGCAGTCTTTCTCGAACGTGTGCATATCGTGGCCGAATACGATCAGGTCGTATCCTCGCCATCCTTTTCCATGCGTTTGCCAAGCGTGATCTGTCTGAAGGATTATGTGAAGCCACCACGCTATCCGGCATTTACGCGCTTCAATCTGTTTCTGCGTGATCGTTTTGAATGTCAGTATTGCGGTTCACCACATGATCTGACCTTTGATCACGTCACCCCGCGTTGTCATGGCGGCGAGACGACGTGGGAAAATGTGGTTGCCGCGTGCTCCCCTTGCAATCTGCGCAAAGGCGGCTTGATGCCGGCAAGCGCGCATATGTGGCCGCGTCAGAAGCCAGCGCAGCCAACGGTGCAGGATCTACACAAAAATGGCCGCCTCTTTCCCCCCAACCATCTTCATGAAAGTTGGCTCGATTTTCTGTACTGGGATGTCGAACTGGAGCCTTAACTTCTCAGAATTCGCTGTTACTTCCCACCTTTTGCAAAAGCGCCGTAGTAGCCAATCGCTGCAAAGAGCAGGCTTGCGACGACGTTCCATCCGGCAAATGACAGGCCGAGGAAGAAGCCCGGAGCGCTGTCACATGCGGGCGGGCGGGTCGCGTTGAGATCGCTGAGCAGATTGCCTGCATCGAGTGTGATCTTCATGGTGGCCGCACTGCAATCAGCCGGACCCGGCCAGTATTTGAGTTCGACACCGGTATGATAGATGGCAAGCGCAAGTCCAAAGGTCATCAGCAGTGCGCCGATCAGGATGAGACCTCGTGTGAGAACCGGAGGCCATTTCAATCCGTAGGAAACCCAGGCCACAGCCAAAACCGGAACGCCAAAATAATAAGGCGTGCGCTCCTCAAGGCAAAGTTTGCAAGGCATAAATCCAGCCAGATGCTCAAAGCCTAGAGCCGTTCCAACAGTTGCGGCAAGCCCAACCGTCATGATGCCTGCGGTCCAGGCCTGTTTTTTGCCGACCGGTTTGTTAAGTGCGAATGCCATCTGAAATTTCCTGAGCCTTATTGGCGTTATTCATAGTCGAAAATATTGCTTCGTCTCCAAGCAATTAAATTTGACCGGCTTGAGGCAAAATCAGGCGTGAAGATACTTAACTGCAAAAAACAGTGCAATGAGTGCTACGGCGACAAGGCCAGCCAGCATGCCGAGACGTTTTTCAATAAAGTGGCGTATCGGTTCTCCATAGCGCTTCAATAGCCATGCAAGGAAGAAGAAGCGTGCGCCGCGCGCAAAAATGGCCGACGCGATGAACAGCCAGATATTGATGCCCGCAGCACCAGACAAAATAGTGACAATCTTGATCGGTGGCAGATGTGCGAGGCCCGATGTGATAAGCATCAGCAGAATCATGTCGGCGCTGGTCGTTCCGCGCATTTGCTCGAATGTGTCGAGTTTGCCATACATTTCGAGTACTGGTTTTGCGACCTGCTCATAGGCATGATAGCCGAGAAACCAGCCAGCTATGCCGCCAAGAACCGAAAAGATGGTTGCAACGAGTGCATAGCGGTAGGCCCGTTCCGGGCGGGCCAGTGCCATTGGAAGAAAGAGCACATCAGCTGGTACGAGAAACACTGAGCTTTCTACAAAAGCGATGAAAGCGAGCCAATATTCGGCGGACTTTCGGGCAGCAAGCGATATCGTCCAATCATAGAGTCGGCGCAGCATGAAGTTTTCCGAATTTTTTGTGGGCAAACACCCAAGGGTTGTCGGCGTCGTCTATAAATAAAAAAAGTGGCACGAACAATGCGTGCCACCTTTTAAAGTCGCTAAGCGTAATTTCAGCGCTTATAGGCGCTGCAGATGTACTTGGTTTCCAGATATTCCTCGATGCCATATTTCGAGCCTTCGCGACCGAGGCCAGACTGCTTCACGCCACCGAAGGGTGCAACTTCGTTGGAGATCAGGCCGGTATTGTGTCCGACCATGCCGTATTCCAGGCCTTCGCTGACGCGGATCGCGCGGCTGAAGTTCTCCGTATAGAAGTAAGCAGCCAGACCGAAGATCGTGTCGTTGGCAGCAGCGATCACTTCTTCTTCGGTGTCGAAGGCAAAGAGTGGAGCAAGCGGGCCAAAGGTTTCTTCCTTGGCAACAAGCATATCCGAGGTAACGCCGGTCAGAATGCCCGGTTCAAAGAACAGGCCACCCAGTTCCTTGCCGCCAGAGATGAGCTTGGCACCTTTTGAAACCGCATCTTCAATATGCGCTTTGACCTTGGTGATGGCTTTTTCTTCGATCATCGGGCCGATGACGACGCCCGGCTCGGTGCCGTTGCCGACTTTCAGTTCTTTCACTTTCAGTGCCAGCTTTTCTGCAAACTTGTCGTAAACGCCGCGCTGAACATAGATGCGGTTGGCGCAAACACAGGTCTGACCGGCATTGCGATATTTGGAAAGCATAGCGCCGTCCACAGCGGCATCAATGTCTGCATCGTCGAACACGATGAAAGGTGCATTGCCGCCAAGCTCAAGCGAGATACGCTTGATGGTCGGGGCGCACTGCGCCATCAGCAGGCGACCAACTTCGGTCGAGCCGGTGAAGGAAAGCTTGCGGACAATGTCATTGCTGGTGAGCTCGGCGCCGATCTCGCGGGCTTTGCCGGTCACAATCTGCAGAACGCCTGCAGGAATGCCAGCCTTTTCAGCCAGAACACCGAGCGCAAGCGCGGTGAGCGGGGTGAGATCGGCAGGGCGGACAATCATCGTGCAGCCAGCAGCCAGTGCTGGCGCTGCCTTTCGCGTGATCATTGCCGCCGGGAAGTTCCATGGCGTGATTGCAGCGGTCACACCGACGGGCTGTCGGATGACGGTCAAACGCTGGCCGGGCTGTGTTGCCGGAATGGTGTCTCCATAGACTCGCTTGGCTTCTTCTGCGAACCATTCAATGAAAGATGCAGCATAAAGAACTTCACCGCGCGCCTCGGTGAGTGGTTTGCCCTGTTCCGATGTCATGATAAGGGCAATGTCGTCTGCATTGGCGACGATCAGATCAAACCATTTGCGCAGAATTCCGGCGCGTTCTTTGGCGGTCTTCGCAGCCCATGCCGGAAATGCCTTGTTCGAAGCGTTGATTGCCTCTTTAATAGTATCAACAGAGAGGGAAGGAACGGTGCCAATGACAGAACCATCTGCCGGATTGGTTACGTCAATGGTCTTGCCGTCTGCAGCGTCTATCCAGTTTCCATCCACAAGGCATTGCGATTTAAGCAATGAGGGGTCTTTTAAAGCGAGCATATCTGATATTCCATCCCGATGTTGCGTCAGACGGTCGTTCATTATATTGAACGACATACGATATACTGAATAAATCAGCCGGCGGCGCTAAAGTCAATTCGTCTGTCGATTGGTCAAAGAGGGCATATGGACAAAACCGTACTCGATGAAGAAAGTTCCTTGAAGCTGGTTCCGGCGGTGGTCAGGGCGACGCAGATTCTTGATTGCGTCGCGCAGAGCCGGCAAGGGATCAAACTTTCTGATCTCGTTCGCCAGACCAGCCTGCCTAAAAGCAGTGTTCACGGTCTTTGTCAGACTCTCACACACTTAAAGTTATTGAAGCTTAATAGCGATGGAAGCTTTACAATGGGGCCGCAGTCAGTTCGCTGGGCCAATGTCTTTCTGGCAAGCAGCGATATTGTGGATGCATTTCATGAGGCGGTGGCAGAAGCGGAAGAGCTTGGCGCTTATACATTGACGCTTTCCCACCTTGAAGGTCCAGAAGTCATCTATCTGTCCTGCCGCAACTCGTCGGCACCACTTGGTATAACGTTCCGTATTGGTATGCGCGTACCAGCTGTCTTTACTGCGACGGGCAAGGCGATGTTAGCGGCCATGTCTGAGCAGGAACTGGCTCGACACCTTCCTTCTGAGTGGCCGAAGCCTATTACGCCTTCAAGCGTTTTATCTTTTGAGCAGCTTGGATCTGAAATAGCGGACGTAAAGAAGAGGGGCTATTCGATTGATGACGGCCAGTTGCGAGAGGGGATGTTTTGTATTGGAGCATCGATCTGTGATCGATCAAATCATCCTACGGCTGGGATTGCGTTATCGATGATGGCAGCGGAGGCGCGGCCGGAGATACTCGAGACGATGGGTGCACGGGTGCGTGCATTGGCGGATAATGTTGCGGAGCGGATGGGGTGGTTGAGCGCGCCTTCGTGCTGATTGGTATTATATAGAGAGTTGAGCTGGGTGAGGGCGCGTTGAGCGCCCTTTGCGTTTTTGGTTGGAATCGATCTGGTTTGGGTGCTTAATGTTTGGTAAAGTTTGCTGTTATTTTCTGTTGAAAGAAACTTTGTATTTTTTTGTGAAAGTTCGTTGACAGT
>NZ_JACJUO010000002.1:300000-537500 GCF_014397025.1 Ochrobactrum sp. Marseille-Q0166
TATGATTGACCCGCATATCGAAGAAATGGTCCAGCTCTGGAATGGTGATAACGCTTTCGCCAGCGACACCGTAAATTATTCCCTTACTGGTAAGCGTCTCGACATTCAGCTCAAGGGAGTGGTTCTACCAGGCCATGAAGAAAGCTGGGATCGCGTTCTTCTATCCATCGAAGACGTAACCGCCCGCGAAGAAGCCCGTCGTGAGCAGAACAAGCATAAACAGCATGCCGAAGGCCTGTTCGAACATTCACCCGTTTCGCTCTGGGTGGAAGATTTCAGCCGCATCAAACAATTAATGGATGACATTCGTGAACGTGGAATAGTCGATTTTCGCGTTTTCACTGATGTGCATCCAGAATTTGTGCGCCAGTGCATGAACGAGATTCGCGTTCTCGACATTAATCGGGAAACTCTTGATCTGTTCCTTGCACCTGACAAAGCAACACTTTTGCAAAACCTGCAAAATGTCTTCAAAGGCGACATGGAAGCGAATTTTCGTGAGCAGTTGATTGACCTCTGGAACGGTGTGCTGTTTCAGCGCCGCGAGGTCATAAACTACGCACTGGATGGCTCAGAACGACACCTGCTGTTGCAGTTCTCCGTGCTGCCTGGACACGAAGACGACTGGTCTTTGGTTCAGGTTGCCCTTGCCGACATTACGGCGCGCAAAAAGGCCGAAGCCTATCTTGAATATCTCGGCAAGCATGATGTGCTGACAAAGCTGCACAACCGTGCTTTCTACGTTGATGAGTTGAACCGGCTTGAACGCAAGGGCCATACACCCGTTTCGATCATCATTATCGATCTCAACGGTTTGAAAGCAGCCAATGATCAGCTGGGGCATGCCAGCGGTGACGGCTTGTTGCGCCGTATCGGCGAAGTGCTGAATGAAGCGGTAAAGCTTCCCGGACACGCCGCACGTATCGGCGGTGACGAATTTGCAGTTGTACTGCCTTATGTGGATGAACGCGGTGCGGAATCGGTGATGGAAGATATTCGCCGATTGGTTGACATCAACAACCAATATTATTCGCAGCTGAAAATCGAGCTTTCGATGGGTGCGGCAACATGCATGCCCGGCGAAAAACTGGAAACAGTCGCCAAACGCGCCGACCTTCTGATGTATGAAGACAAACGCAAGCATTATTCAGCGGAAGCGCTACGGAAGTCGCAACTTTCCTGATCACTCGTCAAACGTGATGGTCGTCTTGCCGCGCGTAATATCGCTCACAAGACGTGCAAGATCGTCTTGTGCAGCGAGAGGCATTGCACCAGCAATTTCAACACCGGTTGCCGTGAAGTTTTCATTGGCAATCGTCACATGCTCGACGGCCGTAAGCCGCGCCTTCAGAAGCGCATGATCGGAAAAATCACAGGCAAATGAAAAGCCTATCACCGGGATCACTTCGGTCTTTTCCGCCTGACGCAGACACATGGCCGCCGTACCGCCATATGCACGCATCAATCCGCCACTGCCCAGCAAGATGCCTCCAAACCAGCGCGTGACCACAACCACGATATTATCGAGCTGCTGCCCGTCTATTGCCTGTAGAATTGGCTTGCCTGCCGTGCCGCTTGGCTCACCATCGTCACTGAAACGATAGTTCTGCCCAATGCGCCATGCCCAGCAATTATGGGTCGCAGCAAGATCTGAATATTCAGCGAGAAAGTCCTTTGCAGCCTGTTCATTGACGACAGGGGCGGCAATAGCCAGAAACCGACTTTTCTTTATCTCCTGTGTGATGGATTCAATGCGGCTGATGGTGAACATGACTATCCTGCAAACGGTATTTGGCGGGCCTAGCATTTTACGTTGCGGATGACGACCCCTTATGCCTCCGTTAGCATTGCGTGCTTAGAAAGTTGGGTATAAGGCAATGAAAACGAGCTGTGCATCCTGCTTGCCGCTCGCCCTGCCCCAAGATGAAAGGTCCGCCGATGTTCGATTTGATTGTGAGAAACGCCAATCTTCCCGACGGACGTGAAAAGCAGGACATTCTGGTCAAAGACGGCAAGATTGCCGATATCGTTCCATCAAGGGGTGAACATCAAGCCGGAAGGGTAATCGATGCTTCCAATCGGCTGGTCACTCCGCCCTTTGTCGATCCGCATTTCCATATGGACGCAACTCTGTCACTGGGCCTGCCGCGCCTCAACCGCTCGGGCACGCTCCTGGAAGGCATCGCACTTTGGGGCGAATTAAAGCCAATGCTGACCGTTGAAGCCATGGTCGAGCGCGCCTTGCGTTATTGCGATCTGGCCGTAAGTCAGGGCCTGCTTGCCATTCGCAGCCATGTCGATGTCAGCGATCCGCGCCTGCTCACTGCCGAAGCGATGATCGAAGTGCGTGAAAAGGTGAAGCCATATATCGATCTGCAACTCGTGGCCTTTCCGCAGGATGGTTATTATCGTTCGCCGGGCGCTGTCGATCTCGTCAACCGTTCGCTCGATATGGGTCTTGATGTTGTCGGCGGCATTCCGCATTTCGAACGCACCATGGCTGATGGTGCAGCCTCGCTTGAAGAACTCTGCCGCATTGCCGCAGAACGCGGCCTGCCGGTTGATATTCATTGCGATGAAACCGACGATCCAATGTCTCGCCATGTTGAAACATTGGCTGCACAAACGATGCGTTTTGGTCTTCAGGGCCGCGTATCCGGCTCGCATCTCACATCCATGCACTCCATGGATAATTACTACGTTTCCAAGCTCATTCCGCTGATTGCGGAAGCGCAGATGAACGCTATTCCAAACCCGCTCATCAACATCACCTTGCAGGGGCGTGCCGACACCTATCCAAAACGTCGCGGCATGACCCGCGTGCCAGAACTGATGACTGCTGGCGTCAATGTGGCCTTTGGTCATGACTGCGTGATGGACCCCTGGTATTCGATGGGTTCAGGTGACATGCTCGAAGTCGGCCATATGGCTGTACATGTGGCGCAGATGACGTCGATCGAAGGTAAGAAACAGGTCTTCAATTCGCTCACCGTCAATTCCGCTAAGGCACTTGGCCTTGAAGGTTATGGCCTTGAAAAAGGCTGCAATGCAGATTTTGTGGTGCTTCAGGCGCGAGACCCACTGGAAGCTTTACGTCTCAAGGCCAACCGTCTGACAGTCGTGAAGCGTGGCAAGATCATCGCCGAAACACCACAACGCGTCAGCGTGCTCAACCTTGAAGGGCGCCCTTCTTCGGTTGATGGTGCGGATTATGCACCCCTGGGATGATATTCCCACAAATATACGACGAAAAATGAGTGCCTGTTTTTCAATCGTCTGATAAAAGCGCTTGAATTAACGGCAGATTCGTCTGAAATTCGTGACGTTGCTCATAAGCCTCACAAAAAGAGGCGGAGCAATCAGTCGCGCATAATTGCACGTCTACACATCACCCAAGAGGGGTTCCTATGACCACAACAACCAAATTCACACGCCGCAGCGTTCTCGTAATGTCTGCGGCACTTGGCGTAACTGCCCTGTCCAGCGGCGCGTTTGCAGCCGAAGAAAAGCTGAAAGTTGCGGGGATTCACGCTTCGCCCGTTGAAAATGCATGGAATTCGCGTCTTCACGAAGCGCTCAAGCAGGCCAATGACGACGGTGTTATCGAATATGTCTTCTCGGAAGGCGTTTCGGCCAGCGACTATCCGCGCGCCATGCGTGAATATGCAGAACAGGGCATCAAACTGATCGTCGGCGAATCCTATGCTGTTGAGCGCGAAGCGCGTCAAGTTGCGGCTGACTACCCGCAGACCACGTTCATCATGGGGTCGTCCGGCAAGGAACAGGGTGACAATTTCGGCGTATTCGGCACCTGGAATTTTGAAGCTGCCTATCTTGCCGGCATGCTTGCTGGCGGCATGAGCAAGACCGGCACTTTCGGTTCGGTTGGCGCTATCCCAATTCCTGAAGTCAACATGCTCATCAATGCATTTCAGGAGGGCGTGAAGGAAACCCGCCCGGATGCGAAGTTCAACGCTTCATTCATTGGCACATTCTTTGATCCGCCAAAGGCACGTGAAGCTGGCCTCGCGCAGATCGATGCTGGTGCAGACATCCTGTTTGGCGAACGTATTGGCACGGCAGACGCCGCTAAGGAACGTGGTATCAAGGCAATTGGTTCGCTGATCGATTACACGCCACGCTACCCGGACACGGTTTTTGCCAATGCAATGTGGAACTTCCGCCCAATCCTTGATGCAGCCGTTGCAGACGTCAAGGCTGGCAATCCAACCGGCAAGGACTACACACCATTCAGCCTGATGAAGGAAGGCGGCAACGACATCGTTTACGTCAAGGGCGTTGCCCCGGCAGAAGTCGAAGCCAAGATGGAAGCACGCCGCGCGGAGATCAAGGCTGGTACTTTCAAGGTCGAGCCAAATCCGGCAGAGCCTAAGTAAGAAATTTCAGGACAGCAACGTGGCACTCGATATGAAGCAACAGGATGCAACGGCGCTCGCACTCGCGATTGCGAAGGGCATTTTGTCCGCACGAGAGGCCATGGATGCCGCGATTGAAGCCGCAGAAAAATGGCGCCCTCTGGGCGCCATTGCATATCTCGATGAAGAACTTGGACGCAAAAATTCGACTGCCTTCGATCAGACAGCTCCATTCGCCGGAGTGCCGTCCCTGTTCAAGGACCTTGGAGGTCCATGCGCGGGGCTTCCGATACGCCTTGGTTCCCGCGCTTGCGCAGATGCGCCACGAGACCTTGATTCAGAACTCGCCGCACGTTTACGCAAAGCGGGCCTTAATTTCTTCGGCACGACAACTGTCCCCGAATTCGGCATGGCGCTTGCAAGTGAGCCGATAGACGGCCCTGTCGCTCGCCATCCTTTCGTTAACACACTCTCGCCTGCCGGCTCATCCGGCGGTGCGGCTACAGCCGTGGCAGCAGGCATCGTCTCTATAGCCCATGCAACCGATGCTGGTGGCTCGATCCGCGTTCCGGCTGCAACCTGCGGGCTGATCGGCCTCAAGGCAAGCCGTGGCGCTATGCCAGCCGGTCCGCATTTCGGTAATTATCTCGCGGGTATTGCAAGTGAATTTGCGCTTTGCCGCTCAGTCCGCGATGCAAAAACATTATTCCCGCTCGTTGCAGGGAACACCGAAAGCTTCCTGCCCGATTTGGCATTCGTACCACACACGAACCTCTCAAAATTGCGCATCGGTATTGTTTCGGGAGATTTGACCAAATATCCGGTAACGGAACAGCGCCATCAAGTGGTTGACAATGCGGCCCGCTTTCTCGAAGCGCAGGGCCATACAATCCGCACAATCGACGCGGGAAAGCTTGCGCCGCTCATTGATACAAGTGCGACAGCTTTTGACCGGATCATCTCGGCCAATCTGGCATCTGCTATTGATGCTTTCTCCATTGACGAAGATAAGCTTGAGAGACTGACGCAAGCCGTAGCCTTGCGCGGGCGCAAGATGAGCGCGATCGAACTCTACGACGCCATGAATGGTGGCGTTATGACCGCCCATAAACTCTGGCAAATTTTTCACGATATTGATGTACTGATTACGCCGATGCTGGCGCGTGGTCCTCTGCCCATCGGCTCTTACCCGATGGATCACGACGATGTGGATACACATTGGCATACGATGAATGCATTCGCGCCTTATGCCGCATTGGCCAATATTTCCGGCTTTCCGGCACTTTCCATGCCATTTGGCGAGGACGCAAACGGCATGCCGCTTGCAATTCAGTTGATTGGACGAATGGGAGCGGACAATCTTCTCTTAAACCTTGGCGAGTTGATGGAAGAGGACCATCGCTTTCAGCACAAATTTGGCGTTGCGGGGTTGAACGCATGACCACCACAGTTCTCGAACTGCAAAATATAACCAAACGCTTTGGCACGCTGACCGCCAATGACGATATTTCGTTACAGCTTGAACGCGGCGAAATCCTCGCTTTCCTGGGCGAAAACGGTGCTGGCAAAACCACGCTGATGAATATTCTCTTCGGCCATTACGTGCCCGATGAGGGTCGCGTTTTCGTCAAAGGTGTAGAAATACCGCAGGGCAAGCCACGCGCCGCTATCGAGGCTGGCGTTGGCATGGTGCATCAGCATTTTACGCTGGCTCCAAATCTTACGGTTCTGGAAAACATCATCACCGGCACCGAAAGCCTCTGGAAGCTGAAATCAGCGGATAGCGCAGCGCGAGCCAAGATCGCGGAAATCGCCAAGCGCTTTGGCTTGCAAGTCGATCCAGATGCGCGGCTTGGTGATCTTTCGGTTGGTGAACAGCAGCGCGTGGAAATTCTCAAAGCGCTGTATAACGACGCGGACATTCTGATTCTTGACGAGCCGACCGCCGTTTTGACCACACAGGAAGCCGAAAGCCTGTTTGCGACATTAAAAGAAATGGCGCGTCAGGGACTGTCGCTCATCTTCATTTCGCATAAACTGCATGAAGTCATGTCGGCGGCTGACCGCGTTGTGGTCTTGCGCGGCGGCAAGCTTGTGGCTGAACGTAAAGCGTCCGAAACATCCAAGGAAGAATTGGCCGAACTTATGGTTGGCCGCCGTGTTTCGCGCCCTTCGCGCGCAGCCGCCACCCCCGGCGAGACTTTGCTTGAAGCAAAGAATATAACCGTGGTTGAAGATGGAGCAACACGCCTTAAAGACCTCGATTTTCATCTGCGCGCTGGCGAAACCCTTGGCATCATCGGCGTTTCCGGTAATGGTCAGGCAGCGCTGGGGCGTCTTGTTTCGGGGCTTAGCCAGCCTGCCAATGGTTCACTCGTTATGTTCGGCGAAGCGGTCACACAGTTTGATCCGCGCCAGTTCGTGGGGATGGGAGTTGGACGTATCCCGGAAGATCGCAATGCAGAAGGTGCAATCGGCGATCTGACACTTTGGGAAAACGCCGTACTTGAGCGCGTCCGCGATCCGCAATTCTCGAATGGAATTCTGGTCAATCGAACGGCGGCGCGCGAATTTACGGATCGCATCATCAAGGATTTTGATGTGCGCGGCGGAACACCCGACAGTCGCATTCGCCTGTTATCTGGCGGCAACATGCAGAAGCTTATTCTTGGCCGCAATCTTGAAACGGCTCCACGTATTCTGATTGCAGCCCAGCCAACACGCGGCCTTGATGAAGGTGCAGTCGCAGCCATTCATTCCCGCATTCTGGAAGCCCGCGCCAAAGGTGCTAGCGTGCTGCTCATCTCGGAAGACCTTGACGAAATCATCGGCCTTGCCGATCGCGTGCAAGCTATCGTCAAAGGAGAGCTTTCTCCACCCATAGATGCAGCCGAGGCCAATGCGCAAAGACTGGGCCTGATGATGGCCGGCGAATGGCAGAATAATACGACGAAGGGGCTCAACTGATGCGTATTGAACGACGCGAACACCGCCCCATGCTTCTGGTGGCAACGGCTCCGGTTATTGCTGTACTCGCTGCGTTTGTGCTGGCTGGCCTGCTGATCGCAGCCGCAGGCGCGCCAGTGCTTGAATCCTTCCGCCAGATTGCAATCGGCGCATTCGGCACAAGGCTTTCCATCACCGAAACACTAACCCGCGCAGCCCCGCTGATGCTGACCGGCCTTGCTGCGGCTGTCGCTTTCCGCTCAAAACTCTGGAATATCGGTGCCGAAGGCCAGTTCTATATGGGTGCACTGGCCGTTGTTGCACTTGGCACACAACTGGCGCTCCCCGCCCCCGTGCTTATCCCATTGCTGCTGATCGTGGGTGGGATTGCTGGCATGATATTTCTACTGATACCGCTTGGATTACGCCTGCGCTTTGGCGTCGATGAAGTCGTGACCACGCTGCTGCTCAATTTCATCGCTGTTCTATTTGTTTCGATGATGATCGAAGGTCCTATGAAAGACCCGCTGGCTTTTGGCTGGCCGCAGTCGGAACCCGTGCCAGATGCAGCCATGCTACCCAAAATCATGTCGGGTATGCGCCTCCATATCGGTATTCTGATAGCCATCGCCCTTGCGCTGATCATCGCATATGTGCAGAAGCGCACTGTTTTTGGTCTTGAAACCAAAGCTGCGGGGCTTAATCCGAAAGCGGCACGTTTTGCAGGCGTGCCCCTTGGCAAAACGTTGGTGAAAGTCGCCTGTATTTCAGGCGGCCTTGCAGGTCTTGCCGGTGCGATACAGGTCATGGGTGTCAAAGGCTATGTCACCACCGATTTGTCGCCGGGCTTTGGCTATTCCGGCATCATCGTTGCCATGCTCGCCAATCTGAACCCCATCGGTGCTATTTTCTC
Source organism: Ochrobactrum sp. Marseille-Q0166 (assembly GCF_014397025.1). NCBI lineage: Bacteria > Pseudomonadati > Pseudomonadota > Alphaproteobacteria > Hyphomicrobiales > Brucellaceae > Ochrobactrum > Ochrobactrum sp. Marseille-Q0166. The sequence goes on from NZ_JACJUO010000002.1 coordinate 308,236, forward strand.
TGCACTTTTTGCAGCCGCCATGTTCGTTGGAGCTGACGGCATGAGCCGTGCCATTGGCATTCCGAGCTTCATTGCCGATGTCACCGTGGCACTTTCGCTACTCGCCATGCTGGTTGCTCTCTTCTTCACCCAATACAGGATCGCCCGATGAACGAGCTGATGGATATCCTGCTTTCCGCCGGCCTTTGGGTCTCGGTCCTGCGTATCGCAACACCACTGATTTTCGGCACGCTTGGCGCGCTTTATTGCGAACGCGCGGGCGTTCTTAATCTGGGCATCGAAGGTATCATGACCTTTGGCGCGATGATCGGCTGGCTGACGGTCTTCAACGGGGCCGACCTTTGGGTAGGCGTGCTTGCAGCCGCAGCGTCGGGTGCTGTATTCGGTCTGCTGCACGCAGCCCTGACCGTGCCGCTCGGCCTGTCGCAGCATGTCGTGGGCCTTGGGATCACGCTGTTCGCGTCAAGCCTCAGCTACTTCCTGTTCCGTCTGTTGGTGCCATTGTCTTCGACACCGCCGACGATCACGCCATTTCAGCCGGTCAATCCGACATGGCTTTCGGATATTCCATTTATCGGACAGGTTTTAGGCACCCAGACCGCGCTCACATGGATCGCCATTCCACTGGCATTGCTGCTCGGTTATGTGCTTTTCCGTACGCCATTGGGCCTTGCCATACGCATGACGGGTGAAAATCCCCATGCAGCCGAAGCGCAAGGCATCAACCCGATCCGTGTTCGTATTTTCACGATCATGTTTGGCAGTGCTTTGATGGCTGTCGGCGGCTCGTTTCTGACGCTCTCTGCCTTCAATTCATTCTTTCCGACGATGATGCAAGGACGCGGCTGGGTGTGCATCGCCCTCGTCGTATTTGCCTCTTGGAAGCCCGCGCGTGCGCTTCTCGGTGCACTGCTCTTTGCACTGTTTGACGCGTTCCAGTTGCGTCTGCAAACGGTTTACGGGAAGGTCGTTCCTTATCAGCTTTTCCTGATGATCCCATACATCATGTCGATTGTAGCTCTTGTGGTCATGGCGCGCCGCGCACGCGTACCACAGGCACTGATGCAGCCCTATCGCCGCGGCGAGCGGTAGAAATAAAATGCAACAAAAAACGGCGCCTTACGGCGCCGTTTTTATATCGTCAGAGAAATCAAGCTGCGCTCGACTTGCTCTTTTCAAAGCGCTTGCGCTCATTCGGATCGAGGTAGAGCTTGCGCAGGCGGATCGACTTTGGCGTCACTTCGACCAGCTCATCATCCTGAATCCAGGACAGAGCGCGTTCCAGCGTCATACGGATCGGAGGCGTAAGCTTCACCGCTTCGTCCTTGCCGGCAGCGCGGATATTGGTGAGCTTCTTGCCCTTGAGCACGTTGACTTCCAAATCATTATCGCGGCTATGAATACCGATCAGCATGCCCTGATAAACCTTGACGCCAGCGTCGATGATCATCGGACCACGATCTTCGAGGTTGAAGAGCGCATAAGCAACAGCTTCACCCTGATCGTTGGAAATCAGAACGCCGTTGTTACGGCCAGCAATTTCGCCCTTGTATGGCTGATAATCATGGAACAGACGGTTCATGATCGCTGTACCGCGTGTGTCGGTCAGAAGTTCCGACTGATATCCAATCAAACCACGGGTCGGTGCATAGAACACCATACGAACGCGATTGCCGCCCGAAGGACGCAGTTCTACCATTTCAGCCTTGCGTTCAGACATTTTCTGAACAACGGTGCCAGAATATTCTTCATCGACGTCGATGACGACTTCTTCAATTGGCTCAAGCTTTTCGCCATTCTCGCCGTCTTTCATGACGACGCGTGGACGCGAAACGCCCAGCTCAAAGCCTTCACGGCGCATGTTTTCAATGAGAACAGCCAGCTGCAATTCGCCACGACCGGAAACGAAGAACGAATCCTTCTCGCCGGATTCTTCAATCTTGAGAGCAACACTGCCTTCAGCTTCTTTCATCAGGCGGTCACGGATCACGCGGCTGGTAACCTTATCACCTTCCGTTCCGGCCAGCGGACTGTCATTGACGATGAAGGACATGGTCACAGTCGGTGGATCAATCGGCTGTGCTTCAAGTGGTGTGGTCACGGAAGGATCGCAGAACGTGTCTGCAACTGTGCCCTTGGAAAGACCGGCAATAGCAACGATGTCGCCTGCCTGTGCTTCTTCAATTGGCTGACGTTCGATACCGCGGAAAGCGAGAATCTTCGAAATACGACCGTTTTCAAGAAGTTTGCCTTCCTGATCAAGGACCTTAACACTCTGGTTCGGCTTGATCGAACCGGAATGGATGCGTCCGGTGATAATGCGGCCAAGGAACGGATCAGCTTCAAGAATCGTACCGATCATACGGAACGGGCCTTCAGCAACTTTCGGCGCCGGAACATGCTTGAGAACAAGATCAAACAGCGGTGCCAGACCTTCGTCCTGCGGGCCTTCCGGGTTCAAAGCCATCCAGCCGTTACGGCCCGAACCGTAAAGGACCGGGAAGTCGAGCTGTTCGTCGGTTGCGTCAAGATTGGCAAAGAGATCAAATACTTCATTGATAACTTCTTCATGACGGCCATCTGGACGGTCGATCTTATTGATCGCAACGATTGGCTTCAGACCAACCTTGAGTGCCTTGCCAACAACGAATTTCGTCTGCGGCATCGGGCCTTCAGCAGCATCGACGAGAACGATCGCTCCGTCCACCATCGAAAGGATACGCTCCACTTCACCACCGAAGTCGGCGTGGCCTGGCGTATCGACGATGTTGATGCGTGTGTTTTTCCAGACAACCGAAGTCGCCTTCGCGAGAATGGTAATCCCGCGTTCTTTTTCGATGTCGTTCGAATCCATCATGCGTTCTGCAACGCGCTGATTGTCGCGGAACGAGCCCGACTGCTTCAGCAGTTCATCGACCAATGTTGTCTTGCCATGATCGACGTGTGCGATAATAGCGATATTACGCAATTCCATATGGAGATCACTTCTTGTATGAGTTGGGAGCCGCGCCAAGATGGATGCACGGAAAATCAATGGGGCGCTCTTACAGGTTTTTTTGCGTTTTAGAAAGGGGCAGCGCTAAACTGCCCCTCAATTAACCCGAAAAACCCGGAATTGCGCGTTTATTTACACGTTGATTGTGACAGTTTTGCCGTGAATTCTATAACAAAGTGCCTGACAAAATGACCAGCGCAACGCTGAAATAGATCACAAGCCCTGTCACGTCGACGAGCGTTGCTACAAAAGGTGCAGAAGCGCTTGCCGGATCAAAGCCTAACCTTTTGAGAATAAAAGGTAGCATTGAACCCGTTACAGAGCCGAATGTCACAATACAGACCAGTGCCATGCCAATGGTGATAGCGACCAATATCCAGTGTTCGCCGTAATCATAAATACCGAGCATCTGCCAGATAGTGATACGGACTATGCCGATAAAGCCAAGGAAGCTACCTAGCGCCACCCCAGTCGGCAACTCACGGAATGCGACCCGCCACCAATCCTTCAACTTAATTTCCTGCAAGGCCAGCGCGCGAATGATCAGCGATGTTGCCTGCGAACCGGAATTACCACCCGAAGACATGATGAGCGGAATGAACAGGCTCAGCACCAGTGCCTTTTCCAGTTCCATTTCAAAATGCTGCATCGCACTTGCCGTGAGCATTTCGCCCAAAAACAGAATGCCCAGCCAGCCTGCGCGTTTTTTCAGCATCTCGCCGAAGCCGATACGCATATAAGGCTTGTCGAGCGCCTCCATACCACCGAAACGATAGGCGTCTTCGCTCGCATCCTCGGTCATAGCATCGAGCACATCGTCAACAGTCACGATGCCGATAATATGGCGGCTGTCATCAACGACAGGCACTGCCAGAAGGTCGTGCTTGCGGAAAAGGCGCGCAACGTCTTCACGATCTGCGTTTGGTGAAATGGTAATAGGATCATCGTCGCGTGCAAGCGAAAGGATCGGCTCATCCAGCTCGCGGATAATCAGCCGGCGCAGGCTGACCACACCAAGCAAAACGCGAGTTTGCGGATCAATCACATAGATCGCGTACACCGTTTCACGTGTACGTTCGACCTGACGAATATGGTCAAGCGTTTGCCCGACATTCCAATTGGAAGGCACGGTGATGAACTCAATGGTCATCAGACTACCAGCCGTGTTCGGCGGGTAGCCCATCAGCTTCTTGAGTGCAGCTTTCGTTTCGGGTGCGAGAATGGGGAACAGCCGTGCGCGATCGGCATCTTCGAGTTCCTGAAAGACGTCGGTCGCCCGGTCAGCGGACATACCATCCAGCAACTGACTTGAAATGTTTGGCGGAAGAATGGCCAGAATTTCCGTGGCACGTTCCAGTTCCGGCTGATCAAGCAGGCGGATCGCATCTTCTTGCGAAAGCTGGGCGATAACGGCAACTGCGTCATCTGCGTCGAGTTCATTGACGATCTCTACCGCGTCGCCCGTACGAATATCGGCGATGCGGCTAGCGATTGCTGCAGCAGGGAGGTCGGCAACATTGAGCACTTCAGAGATGAAGTTGTTGTCGGTCATGGGCTTGCCTTTCTGTCGATCCGCCGTCGAAGACAGACCGTGCAAGCTGACCGCAAACGATCAGATCACGAACTGCCTTGACGGCTGAAACAATCGACTGTGACTGTCGCTTGGCATAAGAGAATAAGACTCCGGTTGAAATGCAGCCCAAAAAATGCGGCTGCGTGGCTGATTTGCGCTTGGTTGCCCCGAAAGTCAACCCCTGCCTCCCCATCATGAAGGCTTTTTCATAATCCGATAGCACCCTTGTCTCATCCACCGCAAAATCCTAAGTCTCATTCATATCGAATTGATTTTATCCGGAGTTTTATGATGTCCGAAAGACAAGCTTATAATCACGCATTGACGCAATGGAACGGACCGCTTGGCCTGCCGGATTTCAACGCATTCAAGGATGTCGATTTCGCTGCCACCTTTGATGCGGCTCTGGCTGATGACCTTGCGGAGGTCGAGGCAATTGCAAACGATACCACTGAGGCGACGATTGAAAACACGCTGAAGGCCTTGCAGCTGACGGGCAAGTCACTTGATCGCGTTTCCTCGATTTTCTGGCTGCGAGCCGGTGCTCACACAAACGAGACCATTCAGACGCTGGAGCGAGAAATCGCACCCAAAATGTCGCGTCATTATTCGCGCATCATGATGGACCCTAAACTGTTTGCGCGCATTGATGCACTTTATGAGAAACGTGATTATCTTGATCTGGACGTCGAAACCAAACGCGTTCTGGAAAAGACCTGGAAAGGCTTTGTCCGCTCTGGCGCCAAGCTTGACGATGCAGGCAAAAAAGAGCTCGCTGGCATCAATGAAAAGCTCGCAGGCCTAGGTGCACGCTTCGGCCAGAATGTTCTCAAAGATGAATCAAGTTGGGCTTTGTTCATCACCAAAGAGGCGGATCTTGCGGGGCTTCCGGATTTTCTCAAAAACGCCATGCAGAGTGCTGCAGCCGAGCGCGGGCAGCCCGATGCATGGGCGGTCACGCTGTCACGCTCGATTGTTGAACCATTCCTGACCTTCTCAGAAAATCGCGAACTGCGTGAGCAAGCTTTCAACGCCTGGGCTAAGCGCGGCGAAAACGGTGGTGAGACGGACAACCGCGAGATCGTGCGCGAAATGGTGGAACTGCGCGAACGCAAGGCCCGCCTGCTCGGCTATGCCAATTTTGCCGCATACAAACTCGACGACACCATGGCCAAGACGCCGAAGGCTGTCATGGACCTTCTGGAGCCAGTCTGGGACAAGGCGCGTGCAAAAGCGCGCGAAGAAGAAGCAGAACTGGAACGTTTGATCGCGGCCGACGGCAATAACCACAAGGTCGCACCGTGGGACTGGCGCTTTTACGCCGAAAAGCTTCGTGCCGAACGTTTTGCTTTTGATGAGGCGGAATTGAAGCCTTATCTGCAACTCGAAAAGATCATCGAAGCGAGTTTTGATGTTGCAACCCGCCTTTTCGGCATTCGCTTTGAAGAGAAAAAAGGGATTCCCACATGGCACCCGGATGTAAGGGTGTTTCGGGTATTGAACGCTGACGGCAGTGAACGCGGCCTGTTCCTGGGCGACTATTTCGCACGTACCTCCAAGCGCTCTGGCGCATGGATGAGTTCGCTGCAATCAAGCCACAAGCTCGATGCCGGACAAAAACCATTCATCTACAATGTGATGAATTTTGCAAAGCCTAAGGCAGGGGAGCCAGCACTTCTGTCGCTTGATGACGCCCGCACCTTGTTCCACGAATTTGGTCATGCGTTGCATGGACTTTTGTCGGATGTGACATGGCCAGCTGTTTCCGGCACCGCTGTTTCGCGTGATTTCGTCGAGCTGCCCTCGCAGCTTTATGAGCATTGGCTGACAGTCCCCGCCGTGCTTGAAAAATATGCCGTGCACTATCGCACCGGAGAAGCAATGCCAAAAGCGCTTCTCGACAAGGTGCTTGCAGCACGTTCGTTCAATGCGGGCTTCAACACGGTGGAATTCACCTCCTCCGCGCTTGTCGACATGGCTTTTCATACCGGCAAGGAGAAGATCGCAGATCCTTTGGCCTTCGAGGCAGCAACGCTGAAAAAGCTGTCGATGCCAGACGCGATTATCATGCGTCACCGCACGCCGCATTTCACCCATGTCTTCTCCGGCGATGGCTATTCTGCCGGTTACTATTCTTACATGTGGTCAGAAGTGCTGGATGCCGATGCTTTCTCGGCCTTTGAAGAGACCGGCGACGCGTTCCACCCTGAACTGGCCGCGAAGCTCAAGCAATATATCTATTCTGCCGGTGGCAGCCGCGACCCGGAAGAGCTTTACAAAGCCTTCCGCGGCAAGATGCCGACGCCGGATGCGATGATTGAAAAGCGTGGCCTCAATTAAAAGCGTGTCTTGCAAAAGTGGTGTCCGGTTTTGGGACAAAAACATGCCCAAGAAAGACAAAAGCCCGGCTTAGAGCCGGGCTTTTTCATTCTCAATATTCGCCGAGCTTGGTGTCGGGCGTATAGTCTACACCCTCAACTTCTTTGATGACCGGCTGACCACAATGCAGAACGCCAGTTGCAGCGTTGAAAGCATAGGTCGGCGAGCCATACAACTGCCACCCTTTATTGAGCGCTGCGGTAACACGGTGGCAGAAAGCAGAATCATCCGGGCCGGTGATGAAACGATAAAGCTTCATAGTCATTTTCCTTGGTTATGATGACGAATTTGATTTTGCGAGAACGCGCTCGGCCATTTCGAGATGCAGACGTTCGACCATCTGGCCATCAAGTGAAACCACACCCTTCTCAGCATTTTCGGGCTGCGCAAACACTGAAATCACCGCGCGTGCATGGGCCACATCTTCATCCGAAGGGGAGAAGGCGCGATTGGCCACCTCAATCTGCGAGGGGTGAATAAGCGTCTTGCCGTCAAAGCCCATTGATGCAGCCTGCAAGCATTCCGCTTCAAAGCCCACACCATCCCGAAAGTCATTAAAAACACCGTCCAGCACAACAATGCCGCCAGCACGCGCAGCCAGAATGATTTGCATCAACCATGGGATCAGATAAGGCCGTCCGGTTTGCGGACGAACGCCAGTGGCACGCGCGATATCGTTCGGCCCGACCACAAAACACCCAAGCCTTGCCGCCGAACGATGACCAAGTACAGCAATTTCATCCGCATTGAGGATGCCACGTGGCGTTTCGATCATCGCCCAGACGCGCATATCTGGGTCCGCATCGTGGTGGTCAAGCCGGTTGGCAGCGTCTATCACATCCTGCGGGCGTTCGACCTTGGGTAACAACACGGCGTCTGCACCTATTCTGGCTGCAGCGTCAACATCGCCCTTGCCCCACTCGGTATCGGCAGTGTTTACCCGCACGACCCGCTCAAATCCAACCTTGGGATGCTGGGAAAAGTGTGCTGACAACGCGTCTCGCGCTGAAATTTTTGTCTCGGGCGCTACCGAATCCTCCAGATCGTAAATCACACAATCCGCTGCAAGCGTCAGCGACTTTTCAAGCGCACGGCTATTGGATGCGGGTACGAACAAAACGGAACGACGTGGGCGAGCAATTGTTTTCATGCGCAATTTGTGCACCGATCTGCATCAGCAAACAAGCGCTCGCCTACAAAGTTTTTAAATTCCGCTGGCTTCGTGTTCAAGCGTTCCGGTGAACTCACAGGATGCACCGTGGTAATAGGTGCATCCGCCGACTTCTTCGATCTCGAGTTTATACTCACCAACGAAATTCATCTTTATCTCGCAATAGCGCGGGTTCCTGACGGACTCGGCTTCTTTCGGATCAAAACCTTCGTTCTGGATTTTGAATGTCGCCTTTTTGTCTTTAATGGTGACATCCCCGGAGACACCGCCACCGCAGCCAGGCTGATTATCGACCATTGGGACGCTCGTAGACAGAGATACGGCATATTGATCGCCACTTTTGTGCGTCACATCAGCCTGAAGCTCCATGCCTCGATTGCTTTTAAATAGTCCTTCATGCGGATTGAAGCCAGGTTTGTTTGCCGCAGACGCTGGCAAACTCATCACTGTAACTGTCAATCCCAAGAGAAAAATTCGAAGCATATTCCACCTATCGCTGCTAATCATAAGACAAAAATCGTAGATAAGACTTTGATTATTTAAGCTATCCGGTCAAGCAAATATAATATTCCTGTACTGTCAGCATAATGATCGCTCGGAAGCGAATGCAGCTAGAAGTGCGGTGTGAGCGCACCTCCCATTCAGAAGACTTGAAATCCGCCTTAACTCTGCTTATTTTCCGGCCTTCGGTTGGAATGCACCCGCCGCTCGCAGCCTGACGGCCTCGGTAAAGCATTCTGAATTCACGTTCCTGTTCCGGTGACGGCAGAAACGGCAATGCGAGCGCCCGTTTACGAAAATGCTGCTCACTTCAGGAGCGAAACCATGACCACAGCTATCCTTGCTGGGCACAATACAACTGATTTCAAGCATCAGGCTCGCCGCTTGCGGCAGGCATTGAATGAAGAAGGTATTCACATCAGCCACGGAAAGGCACTTGACCTTGTTGCCCGCCAGTCCGGCACGCGCGATTGGAATACCCTTGCAGCCAATGGCATAAAAGCCGAAGCCACTCGCATCGAAGAGAGTGCGACCCCTTACCGGGTCAGCCAGCGCGTCTCAGGCATGTTTCATTCAACCGCCTTTAACGCTCGTATTATCGGTGTTGAAGAAACGATCAAGCCCGATCTCTGGCGGATCACCCTGCAATTCGACCCTGCAATTGACGTCACGGTTTCGCCGAACCTGTCGACGCTGCGCAGACGCTTCACATTTGTTGTCGGTGCAGACGGGAAATCTCGCAGGTTGACCGGCAGCGAGGCGGGCGGCATAGCACTTAACATGCAATAATTTCGCCAGACTTTCCTTCAGCGCATGATTCTGAATTTTTAAAACCATTTTCAGACATATTCATGCGTCGGGCATGTTAATCGCTTCCGGCTTGTCTCAAAACAGGCCGGAGGCGTTGTAAATCTGGCTTAGGGTTGCGACCTATTGGGCAGTTGCGGCCTGAAACATTGACTCTGTGCAACGCTGATGTAAAGCAGACTGCAAATTAAAATACCCAACCGACAGGTCAGGAACATGGACAAGTTCACCAAGCTCACGGGCGTCGCGGCCCCCCTGCCGATCGTCAATATCGATACGGACATGATTATCCCGAAGGATTATCTGAAGACGATCAAGCGCACGGGTCTGAGCAAGGGGCTTTTTGCCGAAATGCGCTTTAATGAAGACGGAACCGAAAATCCGGATTTCGTGCTCAACAAGCCCGGCTATCGCAACGCACAGATTCTTGTTGCTGGCGACAATTTCGGTTGTGGCTCCTCGCGTGAACATGCGCCTTGGGCTCTGCTTGATTTCGGCATTCGCTGCGTGATCTCGACCTCGTTTGCCGATATCTTCTATAACAACTGCTTCAAGAACGGCATTCTGCCGATCAAGGTTTCTCAGGAAGACCTCGACAAGCTGATGGACGACGCATCGCGCGGTGCGAATGCAACGCTCACCGTTGATCTGGAAGCCAAGGAAATCCATGGTCCCGATGGTGGTTCAATTTCCTTCGATCTCGACGATTTCAAGCGTCATTGCCTGCTCAATGGTCTTGATGACATCGGACTCACCATGGAAAAGGTAACGAACATCGACACGTTTGAAGCAAAGAACGCCCAACAGCGTCCTTGGGCATAATGGTCATTGCATTAAACGCCTCCGGTCGATGCGTGGTGGCCTGAACAAGTGAATAGGACACGATTGGCTGAAATGGCCCGAGAAGATCAAAGCGGTGATTGGGCGGCACGTTTGTCGCCCTCGCTTGACGAAATCGAATCCATCGCGATTGAAGCTCTTGCACATCTGCCGCAAGAGTTCAGGACGCTGTGCGGCGATATCATTATCCAGATCTCTGACTTTCCTGAAGAACAGATTGTCGAAGACATGGGACTGGAAACGCCTTTCGACCTGTTAGGCCTGTTCGAGGGCACCGGTATTGGTGAACGCTTTAGCCTGCAAACCGGTGAAGGCCCCAATCGCATCACGCTCTTTCGCCGCGCAATTCTGGATTATTGGTCCGAGCACGAAGAGACACTCGGCGATATAATTGCCCATGTTCTCATCCATGAAATCGGCCACCATTTTGGTCTGTCTGATGACGATATGGAAGCTCTGGAAGCTCAGGCAGAGTGAAACTGCGTATTGCTGGTATCATGACGCCAGGTCGTCATTTCTGACCAGAACTATGACAATTTTGGCAGATTTCGACACAATCTCAATACAGATATTACACGCGGAGAATGCTATTGATTAGCTCAGTTCAAACTGAGTGACGATCATGAACCTTTCTCCGGCGGCCTACCAGCTTCTGCTCGTTTACACGACCTATGTTATTGCTGCCGGAAGCCCTGGCCCCAGCAATATGCGCATCATGGGCGTCGCCATGAACCAGGGTCGAAAAGCGGGACTGATGTTTGCCGCCGGCGTTGTGACGGGCTCGATCTTTTGGGGTCTGATGGCGGCGACGGGTGTTTCGGCAATCCTTACACGTTTTGCCGAGGCGCTGATTATTCTCAAGATTTTCGGCGGCTTTTACCTCCTTTATCTGGCCTTCAAAGCGGGGCGCGCTGCCATGATGTCGGATGAGAAGATCGCCGCCCGCAGCACAAGCGGTGACGCTTTGCTTTCAGGCAAAGAGCTTTATCGGCGCGGCTTGCTGCTGCATCTCTCCAATCCCAAGTCGATCCTGTCATGGATAGCGCTGGTAACGCTTGGCATTGGCACAAACTCGTCATGGCCTCAGGTCGCTGCATTCCTCGGCGGCTGCATTGCGTTAAGCATCTCGATTTTCTGTGGCTACGCCATCATCTTTTCAACCGCGCCGATGGTGCGTTTATATCGTCGCGCTCGCCGCTGGATCGAAGGCGTTCTTTCCGCCGTCTTCGCCTTCGCTGGTATTCGCCTGCTTCTGTCGCGCTGAACCTGTCTAAGAAATGAGTATTGCGTTGAAATTTTTCAAAGGCCTTTCCGCTTTCCCCCTCACGCCAATCGATGCGGCAGGCAATCTCATAGAGGATGCGCTCAGCGCTTTTCTCACCCGCATCCATGACGCAGGCGCGGATTCAATCGGCCTATTGGGAAGCACCGGTGGTTATGCTTTCCTCACACGAGAACAACGCCGACATACAGTCAGTACCGCCGTGAAATGCATCGGTGGCAAGACACCGCTCATTGTAGGCGCCGGCGCATTGCGAACCGATGAAGCGCAGACGCTTGCCCGCGATGCGGCGGATGCCGGTGCTGATGCGCTCTTGCTCGCGCCTGTATCCTATACACCGCTTACGCAGGAAGAAGGCTTTCAGCACTTTAAGGCTGTTGCGCAAGCGACCGATCTGCCTCTGTGTATCTATAACAACCCCAGCACTACCCATTTCATTTTCACCATCGAGCTGATTGAGCGGTTGGCAGATATTAAAAATATCAAGTCGATTAAAATGCCGCTACCTGCCGATAATAAACATGCGGCTGAGATCGCGAAACTTCGCGCTGTAACACCCGATGACTTCACCATCGGATACAGCGGTGATTGGGGTGCGAAGGATGCTCTGCTCGCAGGCGCCGATACTTTCTATAGCGTGGCTGCAGGACTTCTACCGAAGCAGTTTGCGGTACTCATGCGCGTCGCACAAAGCGGGGATAAGACAGAAGCCGAGCGCATCAATAAGGCATTTGAACCGCTCTGGAGCCTGTTCAAAGCCCATGGCAGTTTCCGCGTGATGTATGTGATTGCCGATTTGCTTGATCTTGCAAAGATCGAGCCACCACGGCCCATTCTGCCATTGGGCGAAGAAATACGAGGACAGGTTGAGGCAGCCCTAAAAGCGTTGAACGATCTGCCTCACTGAATAAAACAAAGGCGCCCGTCTGGGCGCCTTTTGCGATTTTTTTGCCACTCATCATTTTCCGAAAAGCGGTTCCTGCTTTTCGGGATACGTTCTATGCCACGCTCAGGCGGACATCTATGTTGCCGCGTGTTGCATGTGAATAAGGGCAAACAATGTGCGCGGCATTAACCAGCTCTTCTGCCCTTGCCTTATCAACGCCCGGCAAAACGACCTCAAGAGCCACATCCAGACCAAAACCAGTGCCATCTTCGCGCGGACCGATCCCTACTGTCGCCGTCACTGTACTGTCAGCGGAGATGGAAACCTTTTCCTTGGCTGCGACAAATTTCAGTGCGCCGAGAAAGCATGCCGCATAACCGGATGCAAACAGTTGCTCAGGATTGGTGCCTTCGCCACCCGAGCCGCCAAGTTCCTTTGGTGTGTCAAGAACAACGCTGAGACGTCCATCAGCGGTCTTGGCGCTGCCTGTGCGTCCACCGGTTGCTGTGGACTGTGTCGTGTAAAGGATAGGCATATGAAAATCTCCGTTGATACGTATTGATTTATCTCCACCATCAAAATTGCAGATTATTATATTGTGCACAATCTAATTTTGCAAAATACATTATCACAAATATGTGATGCGCAATTCAATTGCACCTCATGTAAAGTTCTGTCATGGAGTGAGCGCTATGAAAGAAGACCCAAGAGAATCTTATCTTAATCTGTCAGATATGGTCTGTTTCGCGATCTATTCGACCGCGAATGCGCTGACCCGCGCTTATCAACCGATCCTCAGTAAACTGGAACTCACCTATCCGCAGTTTCTGGTCATGATTGTATTGTGGGAACAGGATAACCGCACTGTTTCGGAAATCGGCGCGAAACTTAGTCTTGATTCCGGCACCCTCACCCCGCTTTTGAAAAGGCTGGAATCGGCAGGGCATATTGCGCGCCGCCGTGACCCACAGGATGAGCGGCAGGTTCGTATTACGCTGACCGATCAAGGCCGTGCTTTGCGCACTGAGGCCGAAGCTATTCCGGAGCAGGTCTTCTGCGCACTCGGTCAACCCATAGGCGACTTGCAAAAACTTCGGGCGCAGCTGCTTGATGTCCGCAGCAATCTTAAAGACAGTCTCTCAAATTGAAAAAGCGCCGGAAAACCGGCGCCTTTATTTTGCTATCTGCAATCTCGATTAAGCGGCGAGTGCCTTTGGCGTAATCAGGCCACGAGCGACAAGCAGTTCCGCGATCTGGATCGTGTTAAGAGCAGCACCCTTGCGAAGATTGTCGGAAACGACCCACATTGCCAGACCATTTTCAACCGTGATGTCCTCGCGAATACGGCTGATATAGGTCGCATCTTCGCCGGCCGATTCATATGGCGTGATGTAGCCACCGTCCTCGTGCTTATCGACAACCTGACAGCCGGGCGCTTCGCGCAGAATTTCGCGGGCTTCTTCCGCCGAAATCGGGTTTTCGAACTCGATGTTGACTGCTTCCGAGTGACCGATGAACACAGGGACACGAACAGCCGTTGCGGTGAGCTTGATCTTTGGATCAAGCATCTTCTTGGTTTCGGCCACCATCTTCCATTCTTCCTTGGTGTAGCCGTCTTCCATGAAGACATCGATATGCGGGATAACATTGAACGCAATGCGCTTGGTGAATTTCTGAGCGGTGACAGGATCAGCAACAAAAACGGCACGCGATTGCTGGAACAGCTCGTCCATGCCTTCCTTGCCGGCACCGGAAACGGACTGATAGGTCGAAACAACAACACGCTTGATCTTGGCCGCATCATGCAGAGGCTTCAGCGCCACGACGAGCTGCGCAGTCGAGCAGTTCGGGTTGGCAATGATGTTCTTCTTGCGGAAGCCTTCAATCGCGTCCGGATTCACTTCAGGAACGATCAGCGGAACATTGGAATCGTAGCGCCATGCAGACGAATTATCGATAACGACACAGCCCTGCGCACCGATCTTTGGCGACCATTCCTTGGAAATGTTGCCGCCAGCAGACATAAGGCAGATGTCAGTATCCGAGAAATCATACTGGTCGAGCGCCTTTACCTTCAGCGTCTTATCGCCATAGGACACTTCCGTGCCCTGGCTACGGCGCGAAGCGAGCGCTACGACCTCATCAGCTGGAAAACCGCGTTCTTCGAGGATATTGAGCATTTCGCGACCGACATTTCCGGTGGCGCCGACGACTGCAACTTTAAAACCCATTTACCTGTCTCCTGTCCTCTCCGCTTCCATAAAACCCGCGACCAGCGGGCCTTTTCCCAGGGCCGGACCCGGGGAGAGTGGGCGAGCAGGCCAAGGGGTCAGACCGTTTTGGTGGTCGTTTTAATGCAAGTGGCCGTGGTAGTTTTGGAAACGAACGCCATAGGGCTGGCAATGGCGATGAGGCCATTCAGTCCACACAGGCTATGTGATGCGCGAGAAGCGTTCACGGGATTGTCTCCTTTTCCGATTGCGCTTTTAAGCCGTTTGAAAAAAGAGTCAATGTATTTGCAGTGATGAACGCAACAAAACTGCTCAAATGTGTGGGAGCGATACCGCTTATTACGCCGGGACCGCGAAATGACAAAGACCCGCGCGGAAGATACAGCGCGGGTCTTTGAACACTGATGCTCTGTTAGTAAAGCAGACGCGTGCGAATAGTGCCCGGAATTTCGCGCATTGCCTGAAGTACATCTTCGGCGTGTTCTTCCATCGCATCACCTTCGATCACCACATAGCCGACTTCACCATCGGTCTGCAGAAACTGACTGACAATATTGATGTTGTGCGATGAGAAGATGTTGACGAGACTGTTGAGGATGCCCGGGCGGTTCTCGTGCACATGCATGAAGCGCGTGCCGCTTGGACGTGCAGGCAGCTGAACCTGTGGGAAATTGACCGCACCCAGCGTTGAACCAACATCGGAATATTCAACCAGCTTGCGGCTGACTTCCATACCGATGCGCTCCTGCGCTTCTTCGGTGGAACCACCGATATGCGGGGTCAGGATGACATTTTCCAGTCCCTGCAATGGCGAAACAAACGGATCTTTGTTCGAAGCCGGCTCAACCGGGAACACGTCAATTGCCGCACCCGCAAGGTGACCTTCTTTGAGCACCGTTGCCAATGCCTCAAGATCGACCACATTTCCGCGCGCATTGTTGATGAGGAAGGCGCCCTTCTTCATCTTGCGCAGCTTGGCTTCGGTAATCATCTTGGCCGTCGACTTGTTCGATGGCACATGAAGGCTAACCACGTCAGAAATTTTGAGCAATTCGTCGAGCGTTTCGGTCGGGATGACATTGCCATATTGCAGCTTGTCGGTCATGTCGAAGTATCGGACCGTCATGCCGAGGCTTTCAGCCAGATTGCCGACCTGCGAACCGATATTGCCGTAGCCAACGATGCCCAGCGTCTTGCCGCGGACTTCACGGCTACCGGTCGCACTCTTGTCCCAGCCGCCGACATGGGCTGCATTGGAGCGAGGGAAAATACGGCGCATCAGCATGATGATTTCGCCAATCACCAGTTCCGCAACCGAACGGGTATTGGAGAAAGGTGCATTGAATACCGGAATACCACGCTTGCGGGCGGCCTTCAGGTCCACCTGATTGGTGCCGACCGAGAAACAACCGACTGCGATCAGACGCTGCGCTGCTTCAAATACTTCATCGGTAAGCTGTGTGCGCGAACGGATGCCAACAATATGCGCGGAAGCAATCGCCTCGATCAACTCAGCCTTGTCGAGTGCCTTGGGCAAATGAACGACGTTCGTGTAGCCGGACGACTTGAAATAATCGACAGCAGACTGGTTAATGCCTTCGAGAAGAAGAACGTTGATACGCTCACGCGCGAATGAAAGACGTGCAGTCATGTTTGGTGCTTTCAGGCTCTGGGCTCGATATTCGCTCAGCGACATAAATCAATCAGCAAATGTCGTCATTGCGATATTCTGGGTCGGTATTGATCGCGAGAGCGACTTAGCACCCAATGGCTCAGAAAAAAACCAAATTCGACGGAAAGCTGCGGTTTCGCGTCGTATTTGGATAATCATTTCAATCTCGGAGGCCACTCCGCCGCAGAACACCCGAAACATTTGCATTCTTGTCGAAAAATAGTTCAAAACTTGCGTCTTTTTTCGCTGATCGACCCAATTCTTATGTTCAATCCTCATCGCGAGTCGTCGCCAGTCGATCACGCTCATAGCGCTCTGTTAGCGGAAACTCTGGCAACCACCTTTCTCGACGTATCGTCCAAAGTTCATAAGTTGGCTTCAGCCGATCCGGGACGTCCAGCGAACCAAGATTGATCTCAATCTCATCATCCGTTCTTGAAAAAATGGAAGAGCCACAATGCGGGCAGAAATATCGACCGGCATAGCTGTTTGTTTCACCTTCAATCGTGACGGCATTTTGCGGAAAAATCGCTGAAGCATGAAACAAGGCGCCGTGATGTTTGCGGCAGTCGAGACAGTGGCAAATCCCTACACGGTCGGGATCACCTGAAGCTTCAATCCTGACGCGTCCGCATAAGCATCCACCTGTAAGCTTTCTCATGCCTCCCTCTCCTTCACACATAGGGATAAGAACAGGTTCTCATACTAAAAGATAATAACCATACGAAACGATTCAGTTCATCATAATCGCGTGGAAAAGTGTGCGGACGTTGGAGGAGAACATCCGCGCATATCAGCAAGATGCTGTTGGGAGGAACCCTATGTCAGTTCAATCGGGCGCCAAGGCCGGCGCACCTAAAATGACGCGCGAAGAGAAGAAAGTTATTTTCGCCTCTTCACTCGGTACAGTTTTTGAATGGTACGACTTTTATCTTTACGGAACACTGGCTGCATTTATCGGTGCCGCGTTCTTCAATGAATATCCGGAAACAACCCGTAATATTTTCGTTCTGCTCGCTTTCGCAGCAGGCTTTCTTGTACGCCCGTTTGGTGCGCTCGTCTTCGGACGTATCGGCGACCTTGTCGGACGTAAATATACATTCCTTGTGACAATCGTCATCATGGGCGCTTCGACGTTTCTCGTCGGCATTCTGCCTGGTTCGGCAACGATTGGCATCATAGCGCCTGCAATTCTGATCATCCTGCGCATGTTGCAGGGTCTGGCACTGGGCGGCGAATATGGCGGCGCGGCAACCTACGTCGCTGAACACGCACCAAACGGCCGTCGCGGTTTTTACACGTCATGGATTCAGACTACCGCAACGCTCGGTCTGTTCCTTTCGCTAATGGTTATTCTGAGCATTCAGAATGTCATGACCACGGAATCCTTCGCATCGTGGGGCTGGCGCATACCATTCCTCGTTTCGATTGTTCTCTTGGGCATCTCGGTCTGGATTCGTCTGCAGATGAGCGAATCGCCTGCTTTCAAAAAGATGAAGGAAGAAGGCAAAACATCAAAAGCCCCGCTTTCCGAAGCTTTCGGCCAGTGGAAAAACGCCAAGATCGCATTGATCGCTCTTTTCGGCCTTACCATGGGTCAGGCGGTTGTTTGGTATAGTGGCCAGTTCTACGCACTATTCTTCCTGCAGAACGTTCTGAAGGTTGAAAACCAGTCCGCCAATATCATGGTCGCGACTGCATTGGTCATAGGCACCGGCTTCTTCGTTGTGTTCGGCTGGTTGTCCGATAAAATTGGCCGTAAGCCGATCATCATGGCTGGTCTTTTGCTCGCTGCAGTAACCTATTTCCCGCTGTTTAAAGCTCTCACGCAAGCTGCCAATCCGGCACTCGCACATGCTGAACAGACAATTCGTGCAACAGTGACTGCGGCACCCGGTGATTGTAACTTCCAGTTCAACGCGACCGGAACGTCGAAATTCACAAGCTCATGCGATATTGCGACGAGCTTCCTGTCCCGCAGTGCAGTGCCCTACGACGTGGTCACTGGTCCTGCTGGTCAGCCAGCAACAGTCAAGATCGGTGATATCACTGTCGCATCTTTTGATGCCACTGCAGCCGGTGCTGAAGCAAAGGCCAAGCAGGCAGCCCTGACACACGACATCAATCTCGCTCTGCAGAAAGCCGGTTGGCCGCTGGTACGTAACCCTGCAAAGGTGGCAGATTCAAAGCTTGAAGCTTTCATTGCTGCAAACCCAGAGCTTGCTCTGAGTGCGGAAGCAGTTCGTGCGGGCGAAAGCACCACCATGACCAATGCGGAACTGGTGAAAGCAAATATCGTCACGCAAATTGAAGCGGACGCAGCTGGTGAACCAAGTCAGGCTGTCTACACGATCCCGAATGCAGGAACGTTTAAGATGGTCGCCGATCCATCGCAGATCAACTGGGTTATGACAATTGCCATCCTGACCGTTCTCGTGATCTACGTCACGATGGTCTATGGACCAATTGCTGCTATCCTTGTTGAAATGTTCCCGACGCGCATCCGCTATACAGGCATGTCGTTGCCTTACCACATTGGCAACGGCTGGTTCGGTGGTCTTCTGCCCGCAACCGTCTTCGCGATGAGTGCTGCCAAGGGCGATATTTATTACGGCCTTTGGTACCCGATCATCATTGCGACGATCACGCTCGTCATTGGCATCCTGTTCGTCAAGGAAACCAAGGACGTCGATCTCAACAAGGTCGAGTAATTATACCTTTGCCAACAGAAATGATGACGCCGCCCCTTGGGGCGGCGTTTTCATTTGCGGTATTTCGCCTCAATCTCAATCAGCTTCTGCTTGCGCCAAAGACCTCCACCATAACCGGTCAATGAGCCATCGGCACCAATCACCCGATGACATGGAATGATGATAGCAATCTGGTTTGCACCGTTGGCCCGCGCCACGGCACGAACCGCAAGCGGCTTTTCTACTGCCCTTGCAATCTCGCTATAGCTTCGTGTCTGGCCTGCCTCAATATTCTGCAACTCTCGCCAGACGTCACGTGTGAAAGCGCTGCCGTGCAGCACCAGCGGAATATTGAAATTCGCCGATCGACCTGCAAAAAACGCATCGAGTTCCTGTTCCAGTACGTCATGCGACGGGTATCGTCCGATACCGATTGAACCATGACAGGCCTTGTGCAGCTTTTTCAGCTCTTGTGGCAACGCCTTGCGATCAGCAAATTCCAGCAAATGCAGGGATGAGTGATCACACACGGCGATCATCGTGCCAAGCGGCGTCTTGATCCAGTCTGCGCGCAGCAAGCCGCCCTTTTGCAACTGCGCCGGGGGCAGGCCAAGGATGCGTGCGAAAGCATTGCGGAATGCGTCGGGCGATTCAAAGCCCGCATCCACTTGCGCATCGATGACGCGTTCGCCTTGTGCAAGCGTCTGGAAACCCTGTCGCAACCGTTCCTGCCGTGCCATTTCAAGGAAGGTAATGCCAAAATGCCGTCTGAAACTACGCCGTACGGTCGATGGATCAAAGCCCATGCCAGCAACATCGCCCTCGCTCCAGCGCCGTTGCGGCTGTGCATCCAACGCCTTCAACAGAGAACCGACAGAAGCATCAGCTTCCGCTGCGGGCTGCAACGGATGACATCTTTTGCAAGCACGAAAACCGTCGGCAATGCATTCAGATATGGAAGCAAAAAACCGGCAATTCTCTTTTAACGGCTTTCTTGCAGGACAGGTCAGCCGACAGAAAATGCCGGTTGAAAGCACGCCAACATAGGCTTTACCTTCATAAGCGGTGTCACGCGCCAGCAAGGCATTATACAAAGTGTCGATATCGGGAAGCGTGTTCAACATGACCACTATTTTTAGCGTCCTGGCGATAAATTAAAGCCGGAAATCGGGCGTTTATTATTCAACGATCCGCTTTCTGCAAAGCTGCGAAACAACTTTACCATATCAAAACGATTCTATTCATTGCGGTTCAAACGCGCGCTATTTATTCTGAACATCAGAGTAGCGATATATCCCGTAAAAAGCTGAACAAGCAGGTGAACAATTGCCTTCAGGAGTTGAAACAGCAATCAGTGCTGCTGACGCTTTCTCTCACATGAGAATTATCAATGGCATGGGTATCAGTCTGTGCCTGTCACGGCTACTGATCTTTGCTTCACGTTTCGTCCAGCATCCCAACAAGCATAAAATATCTTATATGCATATCGGATGGGTGATTGTAGTCTTCCTCTGGATCATCCAGTTCTGGTAGGACTATCTTTTTGAAAGCAGCACAAAGACATACAATGTCTACACCTATGTTTCAGATCTTCTCTATGTTTTCGGCCTGTTTTTCATGTGTGTTACTTTAACACCGGACGACATCAAGGAATATGGCGACTATGAACGCTATTTCATGTCCCGAAAACATGGCTTTTGTCACTCTTGATACTGCTCAATCTGATGGAACTGATGCGCAGTGCTGGCCCCAGTATTTCCATCAATAATGAAGAATCTCCCCTCGGGGATTTCATTTTCTTTGCGATTGAAACGGCCGTGATATTGTTTGCAATGCGGATCAAAAGAAAGGGATTTCAATATTTCTTTATCGCTCTGTTGATAGCTGCGGTGTTCGCAAACTTCACAATACAGCTCGACTGAAAATAACAAAAACGCCGCTGCGCGATCTCTGCACAGCGGCCGTTTCGTAATAGATAATATCAGCGATTAAGCCGAAAGCGCCTTGAACTTGGCAAGGATTGCATCGCCCATTTCGGTCGTGCCAACCTTGTTGGTGCCTTCCGACCAGATGTCGGCAGTGCGCAGACCATCATCGAGAACACCGGCAATCGCAGCTTCCAGACGATCAGCTTCATCGATCAGGTTGAACGAGTAGCGCAGGCACATGGCAAGCGAAGCGATCATCGCGATCGGATTGGCAATTCCCTGGCCAGCAATGTCCGGTGCCGAACCATGTACTGGCTCGTAAAGTGCCTTGCGCTTGCCAGTCACACCATCAGCAGCACCGAGCGAAGCCGATGGCAACATCCCGAGCGAACCGGTCAGCATCGCCGCAACGTCGGAAAGCATATCGCCAAACAGGTTGTCGGTGACGATCACGTCGAACTGCTTCGGCCAGCGCACGAGCTGCATACCGCCAGCATCAGCCAGCATATGCTCAAGTTCAACATCCGAATGCTTTTCCTTGTGGCGAGCCGTGACGACCTGGTTCCACAAAACGCCCGACTTCATTACGTTGCGTTTTTCCATCGAGGTGACTTTGTTGCGGCGTGCGCGCGCAAGTTCAAAAGCCACATCGGCAATACGTTCGATTTCGTAAGTGTCATACACCTGCGTATCGATACCGCGCTTCTGGCCGTTGCCCAGATCGATGATTTCCTTCGGTTCACCGAAGTAAACGCCACCGGTCAGCTCGCGCAGGATCAGGATGTCGAGCCCCTCGATAACTTCGGGCTTCAGAGACGATGAATGTGCGAGTGCCGGATAGCAGATCGCCGGGCGCAGATTGGCATAGAGTGCTAAGTCCTTGCGCAGACGCAACAGGCCTGCTTCTGGACGCACTTCATAAGGTACGCTGTCCCACTTGGGACCGCCAACCGCGCCGAAAAGCACGGCATCAGCAGCGAGCGCCTTTTCCATATCCGCATCGGAAATCGCCTGACCGTGCGCATCATATGCCGATCCGCCAACCAGGCCTTCGTCGGTTTCAAAACCGAGATTCAGACCCGAATTGAGGAAAGCGATAATTTTGCGGACCTCAGCCATTGCTTCGGGACCGATGCCATCGCCGGGCAGGAGAAGAAGTTTTCTGGATGCCATAATGCCAAGCCTCTGTTTTTTCTCACACAATAGCGGCAGTGAAATCAATTTCCGATATCGCGCTTTCAAGTTCCGCGAGGGTTATAGAACCCCCTCGCGCGGCAAGCAACAACCAGCGACACGAAATTTATGAAAAAGAACAGAGGACATGCAGAAATTATATAACGGCGTTATCAGGCATATCCATCCATACTTCAAATCTTTCCGAAGCTGGATATCCTCTATTCCAGAGGACGTGCTTCCGATGGAAGCATGATCGGAATACCACCGCGAACCGGATAGGCAAGCTTGGCTTTTTGCGAGATCAGCTCGCTGTTTTCCGCATCATATTGAAGCGGCCCCTTGGTCAGGGGGCAAACAAGCAACTCCAGCAGTTTCACGTCGAGATTGCCGGTATTTTCATCTATTGCCATTATTTATTTCCCCAGCGGTCATTGCAGACGCGAACCATAATCGTCCTTGTTCTTCGCCAAAACCATTTCGGTAATCGCGATCAGGGTCGCAGCGCGTGTTTTCAAATCCGCAGCCTCCAGAAGCACCTGTTTTTCCGCTGGACCAAATGGCGACATCATCGAAAGTGCATTGACCAGCGTGTCATTGGCCGCCCGCGAAATGCTATCCCAGTCCGCTTCCAGATTGTGTACTTCCAAATATTCCTTGAAAGCACGCAACAGTGCTTCGCGGTCCACATCGCCGAGATCACTTGGATCTTCAAGATCGGTTAGAAATGGCGCAATCCTGCATTGGCGATAAGGCCTGCGGGAATGCACTTCTTCCAGAAGCCGGAAACGGCAAATGCCCTGCAATGTAATCAGCACACGACCGTCACCAGTCTCAGCATAAGTGGTAATCCTTCCGAGACACCCGACCTGGCTCAGTTGCGGTCGAGCCGTTTCGTCGAATGTCTCGGCTTCGTCATCTTCATTTGCATCTTCAATGCGAGGCTGGATCATTGCGATAATTCGCTTACCCGCGAGCGCATCTTCGACCATTTCGAGATAGCGTGGCTCAAAAATATTCAGAGGTAGCTGGCCACCGGGCAAAAGAAGGGCTCCCTTGAGCGGAAATACCGGGACAAGCTCTGGAATATCCGAAGCTGTACGATATCGGGCATTGCCCACTTGCATGACTTTCTCCTTCTGAGCATTTCCAGCAAAATTCCGAAGCGGTTTTGCATGCGGAAATTCATAAAAGCAAAGTGATAAAGTGGCTTCAATGGTTTGGTATTATGAAGCCGCTTAAGAAAACAGCAGCGACGAAAGCTTGCGGCGCGCACCCAATGTCGCTGGATCCGCATTACCCCATGCCTCAAAGAACTGAAGGAGCTGCTTGCGCGCACCATCATCATTCCAGCTGCGATCTGCCTTCATGACCGCCAACAGCTCGTCAGCCGCTTCCACTCGTCGCCCCTGTGCGTTGCGCACCTGAGCAAGATCGTAACGCGCCTGAAAATCATTTGGATCAGCCTGCACACGGCGCTCCAATTCTATAGGATCACCAATAAGCTTGACCTGATCGGCAAGGGCGATCCGGGTTTCAAGCGCCCGAACCGGCGCTGCTCCCTGCTTGTCAGCAGGCAGGCTTGCCAGAATTTCGCGCGCCTTATCGGCATCGCCCGATTCAAGCAAACAAGTCGCCAGACCGACAACGGCGTCAACATTATCAGGCGCAACCTGCAGGATGGACGAGAAAATCTGCGCCGATTGCACAAAGTCGCCAGCTTCAACCAATTCCTTTGCGGCTGTCACTGCTTCAGAAATTGCCGCCTCCTGATCGCTGGGGCCTCCGATTTTCGCTATGAATTCCTTCACCTTGGATTCAGGCAACGCACCCATAAAACCGTCGGCTGGCTGACCGTTAACAAAGGCAATGACAGCCGGGATGGACTGGATACCAAGCTGGCCAGCGATTGATGGATGATCATCAATGTTCATCTTAACGAGCTTGACTGCGCCGCCTGCTTCACGAACTGCATTTTCGATAATGGGCGTAAGCTGTTTGCAAGGGCCGCACCATGGCGCCCAGAAATCCACAAGTACCGGCTGATTTCGTGATTCCGCGATAACATCCGCCTGAAAGGCTGCGGTCGTCGTGTCCTTGATAAGATCATTGCTGCCCTGAGGAGCGCCACCAACACTCGGATCCGATGTGCCAAAAGACACATTGCCGGTCATTTGTGCGCCTGAGTTCGAATAGGGATTGTTCTGGCTCGTCATCGGATATTCCTTATGTCTTCCAGCTTGCATATAGGGCAGCGGCAGGCCGGTTTCGATATCTCAGTTCGTATCTGCAGCAACCAATTTCAAGCTGCCATCGCACGACAATCGTCAATTGCCAGTCTATACCTCTGAAGACGCCTTCGCATCCTCTGAAACAGCAAGAATGCGCACTTCATGTCCTGTCGCGGCGAGAAAGCGCATCAGATCATCCCGTTTGATTGATGTCGTGGCTTCGTTCGTTAGTGGATGCCCGTTTATGATGTCATTTTCCATTAAACTTGCGTCGAGCACAATCTGAACATTGTGCCCGGTATCGTTTACCGCGCCAAACACTGTTACGCCGCCTGGTACCACGCCAAGATATTCCATCAGCTTCTCTGGCTTTCCGAAAGAGACACGGCTGGAAGCACCAATAATCTGATGGATCGACTTGAGATCAACGACCGCTTCCTCATCCACAGTCACCAGAAAGAAATTGTCTTTCTTGTCCTTCAGGAATAGATTCTTGGTGTGACCTCCCGCGATTTCGCCACGCAGGCTTTGTGAATCGGCAACCGTGAACAAAGGTGGATGCTCCACCGTCTTCACCTCGATACCGAGGTTTTTCAGATATTCATGCAGCTCGGCCGATGTCATAGGCATATTGGTCCCCATTCCCTAAAATAACACAATCATCCACTTCAATACGTGCTTTGCATACTCTTAATAAGCAAACTCAAACACGCAAGCTCAGCAAAGAAGAATGCAAAGATTGAAGATTAAGCGTGAATCACCAACGGCAATCATTGAAAAAAGCCCCTCTGATATTATCGGTAGTTTTTGTTGCAATAATTAAATCATAGATTGCACCCCTGACACCAGGTCAACGTTGTTAAGCGACACAACGCGAGAAATTATAATTATATTTTTCAATGTCTTATGCCACATTTGCGCAATAATCTGAAGCAAATTGCACTTTTCATGATTTTCCCTGTTGCAATCCGGAATCCGTTAGTCCATATACCGCCTGCCTAACGGAAACGACTTCTCTCTCAGAGAAGACTGGCGCGAGCGGGTGTAGCTCAGGGGTAGAGCACAACCTTGCCAAGGTTGGGGTCGAGGGTTCGAATCCCTTCGCCCGCTCCAGTTTTCCGGTGGCTTTCCGACAAGCTTTAACAATCGAGATAATAGCTCTTTCCTCTCGGTAACGACTATTTTGCGTTCAGGCGTACCCTATGATTCGCAGTGTGCTTTTATTGATCATCGGTTTCGGCGCGTTGTTGCAAGGGTTTATGCGCGTTGGAAAACCGGCACAGGCCGTTGAAAAATCTGGCTGGCTATATCAACAGTTTGGCGATCAAGGCATCGCATACGGAATGATAATGATCGGGTTGATCGCCCTCTTAGTCGGCGCAATCATGTTCAATAGCAGCTGGATCAAGATCGTTCGTTTGCGCAAAAACAATTGAGATGTGATCTGATTTTAAATCACGTCACACATGCCAGATATGATTTATTGTTCATTATCTGGGAATAGATTAAGCATCATAAACGCGTCCAACCTCACGGGACGACCAACTCCATGAAAACTGAAACTGTGTTTAGCGCTGTTCTGGCGTTGTGCCTTCTGTTCTTGACTTGGGCTGTCGGTTTGCCGCTTTCAATGCGTTAGAACGCAGCAATCATAATATGCACATAAAGCAGTCGCCTACACTTTCCTTTCCTCGCCGAACAGATGAGAGCTGAAATAATTTATAGGTAGTGAAAGACGGTATCCTGATTTTCATCAACGAGACCGTCTCAAATCATAGCTGTCTGAAACCAAGGAAGTGGTGCTTTTTATTTTCGAAGCGTTTCGTCCATGTGTTTCAATACCAGTTCAGAAACCTCGCTGTGAATGTCTGAGCGACTTTTTACAGTATCAGCGCAGATAGGATCGATTTCCCCAATTGAGTCTAGAAAATCAACAGCGCTTGGCTGGCATACAGGCAGGAAGCTGAAATGATCAGCTCCGCTCACTGTTTCATATTGAGCGCCTGGAACCTGACTGGACACTTTATCAGCAATTACGGCAAAGGGAATTTCATCCCCTGACCCCAAATTGATAAAAGCACTTGGAACACTGATTTCTTTCAGACTCTCTGGAACATAGGCATGAACTAGTCCCGGATCGACTATCACTGCTGATTTGATGCGCGTGTCAAGGTTGGATTGTTCAAACAGCATTTTATCGACAGTGCGCAAATCGACCATACCGACCTTAACGGTCTCACCATCGGTATAACCCACGCCACCTTGATACCACGCACAGTCCCATTTATCGTATTGATCGCAATAAGTTGCAAAGGCTTCAAGATTTGCACGGGCACCGATCAGCTCAAGTGCTGTTGCACCACCTAACGAGAACCCAACAACACCAACTTGATCAGCCTTAAGATGTGGTGCCCATTCAGCATCGCTTGTCAAAAAGCTTGTGACATCAGAGATATCGTGCGTTCTCTGCCATAGCTTTGGTGTTTCCGCAGGAAGCGAGTCGCCAGAAGTTGTGCCCGGATGATTTGGTCCGGCAACCATAAATCCGGCTTTAGCTAGCCGTGCAGCCAACCATCCAGCCGCCTCAACACGCCCGCCCGAACCATGAGAAAGCAGAACCACGGGAAAAGTCCCTACAGCGAAAGGCGCATCCAAATACGCTTGAGTGCCTTCGAAAACCTTGTTTTGACCATATAAGACAGCTGCACCGCCCTTTTGAGCAGGATACCAGACCGTCACTGACAGCTCCTTATTCCTCTCGGCCGACGGCACCTTTATTTCTCGTACGCCGACTTCAAAAGCAAATACGTTAGATGGTAAAGTTATCAACGCAAATGTGCAAAATGTTGCAGCTAGAACAGATCGTTTCATAATTCTCTCCGGATTGGAATATTGTCCCTGGAGGATCGTAAAACATGCCTGATCTTGCGTCCTAAATCATGATTCAGGTCGTACGGAAACGCGATATAGGTCATGGAACGACGGTCTTATTTACTGAATAGAGTTGCAGCGTGATCTTCGTTCCCTTACCCTTTGTCGTCGCTTTGCTTTTGACAATCCTGTTTTTTACGATGCTGTGGAACAGAACTTCCGCGCAGCACAACTGGCCATTTCAAGTCCTTGTCGCACTTTGCATTGCGCAGTCATTGGCGGTAGGCTTGCGATGGGGATATGGTCTCACCGAAGTTCGCTATCTGCTTCCAATAATCGCCAGCGCTCTACCGCCATTGCTTTATGCGAGCTTTCGAACCTTGATCGGCTCTGAAACGGACCGAAAAACCGAGAAGCTTTGGTTTATAGCAATTTTCCCAATCACGGTTATAGGCCTGCTATTGATCGCACCTATCCTGATTGATAGTGCTTTGATCCTGCTTTTCACCGGATATGCAATCGCACTGTTATATCTTGGTCGGCGCGGACCAGATTCTTTAAGTGATGCACGTTTTGAAACAGCGATTTCAGCCCATCGTGCACTTCTTATCGCAGCAGCATCTCTCTGCATGTCCGCCTTTTTCGATATCGCAATCCTTTTTGACTTCGAGTGGACGAATGGAAGAAATGCAGCTCTGATGGTCAGCAATGCTAATCTACTTGGGCTATTTTTTCTCGGCCTGACGGCAATCGTCGCCGGTAAAGCGCAACCATCAATGCCGAGCCATGA
The DNA here is from genome assembly GCF_014397025.1 of Ochrobactrum sp. Marseille-Q0166. NCBI lineage: Bacteria > Pseudomonadati > Pseudomonadota > Alphaproteobacteria > Hyphomicrobiales > Brucellaceae > Ochrobactrum > Ochrobactrum sp. Marseille-Q0166. The sequence continues at coordinate 336,256 of NZ_JACJUO010000002.1, forward strand.
AGACAAAAGCCAAGGCGTTTCGGACCGCGAACAAGATCAGGCGGTCTTGTCGCATGTCGAAGAGGTTCTATCAGAAAAAAAGCTGTACCTCGATGAGAACCTGACGCTGGTTCGTCTTGCAAAAAAAATTGGCTTACCCGCACGTCAGATTTCAACGGCTGTGAACACTTTGACCACAAAAAATGTGTCGCAATTCATCAATGATTATCGAATAGCTGAAGCTTGCAAGTTACTAATCGAAACAGACACATCCGTGACCGTGATCATGCTCGATTCAGGCTTCACAACGAAGTCGAACTTCAACCGTGAATTCCGCCGTGTGACCGGGCTTAGCCCGCTGGAATGGCGCAAACAGAAAAAGTACTCGAATTAAATATTAAGCCGATGAACGCAAAATCAGCTGGCTTGCAAGGTGAGTGATCTCTGCTTCAACAGCAGAACCGCTTTTCTGAGCATTGATCCGCGAAAACAGCATATCCAGCCCGAGTTGGGCTATTGTGCGATAATCCTGCGCCACCGTCGTCAATGGAGGGCAAGTAAAGCGGCTCAGTGGATGGTCGTCATGGCCAGCTACCCGAAAGTCGCATCCCTCTTCCCGCCCAACGTGACGTCGCCGCTCATAAGCGGCTGAAATCACGCCAAAAGCAATACGGTCATTGGCGCATAAAACCGTCCGTGTTGGAAAGCCTCCTCGATCCAGGATGCGTCCCGCTTCTTCATAGCCGAGTTCTTCGAAATCCCATTTCTTTGACCTCATCGGCAAGATGATCGGCTCAATACCAATACGCTCCATTGTGGAAGTATAAGCAGTCCGACGCTCGATGGCATTCTGGTTGACTGCTGGCATTTCCATGAAACAAGGGTGTTCACCCGTGCGGCAGAGATACTCGACAATATTGCCAATGCTCTGGCGATTATCAGTCCCAACGAAAGGCTGGTCGTCACTAATACGGCTATCCAGAAAAACGACTGGCATCGAATTTGACAGGCTGGCAAGAAGCTTTGCATCAGTCTCGAATCCCAGCGGCGCCATCAGGACACCGGATATATTCAACGACATCAACGTGCGCATGGCGCGCGCTTCAAGTTTACGATCACCATGAGAGGAGAGAATGATTGTCCAGTATCCTTCCGCCAGACAACGCATTTCAATCTGACGAATGATCTCAGCATAAAAAGGATCAGAGATATGCGGAACAATAACGCCGATATTCTTTGGCTTTTTGCGGTTCATGCTGACCGCAAAAATATTCGGCTGATAATTATGGTCCTTGAGCGCCTTCTCAATGCGCGCACGTGTCGATGGCTTTACACTCTCGGGATTATCGAAATACTTCGAAACAGTCGGACGTGACAATCCGCTAGCCGCAGCGAATTCTTCCATCGTCCTGATCTTGTTATCCGCCATCGCTGCTCCTCCCATCCTGTGTCACGAGCATTTCCGGACGGGCCCATTATTTTCTATGCGTAAAATTATTTTTTACTGGAAGCAACTCCAAATTTACCCAAAAATGCAACGATTACTTGATTTAAAATTATAAATTTGGGCGCTCTGTGCCTCGCTCAATGAATTTTAAATCGATCTAATTTTTACACGTGATAATTTTTTATTGACTCATTGAGCATGCTCAATCATTTCTAGTGGAGGCCCGATATGGGGCTTGGGAAGGATCCTGCCCTTCCGGGAGGTTTCAGGATTGGCAGCAATCTTGGATCCAGCAGGGAATGTTTATGTGTCCCTAATCAGAAGGACGACCCGGCTAGTGCCGGTTCTACTCGGAGGAAATCATGTTTCGTAAGTCGCTTGGTCGTATTCTTTTTTCTGGTGTCACCCTTGCCATGTTGGCGGGCGTTGCATCCGCTGAAGGCATTGGCGCATCGCTTCTCACCCAGCAGCATCCTTTCTACATCTCGCTCGCTGAAGCGATGAAAAAGGAAGCGCAGGCAGAAAATGTGCCACTTGAAGTTTCCATTGCCAATCAGGATCTGAGCAAGCAGCTCGCTGATGTCGAAGACTTCATCACCAAGGGTGTTGATGTCATCATCATTTCTCCGGTTGACAGCAAGGGCGTCCGCTCTGCCATTAACAAAGCGCAGAAGGCAGGCATCAAAGTCATTACCGTTGACGTTCCAGCCAACAATGTCGAGGTGACTTCTTTTGTCGGCACCGACAATTTTGCGGGCGGCGAAAAGGCCGGTGAGCTGATGGCAAAATCCATCGGTGAAAAGGGCAATGTAGCAGTGATTGAATATCCGACGGTTCAGTCGGTTGTGGACCGTGTCGAGGGCTTCAAGAAAGCGATCGCCAATCACCCGGATATCAAAATTGTATCAATCCAGCCCGGCATCACCCGCTCAGAAGCGCTTGCTGCCGCACAAAACATCATTCAGGCCAATCCTGATATTGTCGGCATTTTCGGTTTCGGCGATGACGCCGCCCTTGCAGCGGCTTCGGCTGTCAAGTCAGCAAAGCTTGACAAACAGGTTAAGGTTATCGGTTTTGACGGCATGGAAGAAGCGCGCAATGCAGTCAAGAATGATCCTGTCATGGTGGGTGTGATTGCTCAATACCCTGATGAAATGGGGAAAGTCGCCGTTCAGACTGCAACAAAGGTAATCAAGGGTGAAGAAGTTCCCGCCAAGCAGCCAATCGTCCCTGGCGTAGTCACCAAGGACGGCGAAACCAAGTAACACCGCGTGAAATGATGACACTCCTCCCAGTCGTCATTTCCATTCAGTGCGCGGCGGCATGGCGGTCACCACCCGCCCATGCCGCCGCGCACATTATCGGCAAAGACTGTCGCATCGGCCATCCCCCGCCTGATGAAGACAGCAAATAATGGAGAGCGGAGGTTTTCAGATGACCGTTATCAATTCCGCACCAAAGAGTAATCAGGATATCGTTCTTGATATCAGCGATGTTGCCAAATCATTTGGTCCCGTTGTTGCGCTCAAGCGTATGAATCTGACAGTCCGTCGCGGTCGCGTCCACACATTGCTTGGCGAGAACGGTGCTGGCAAATCCACACTGATGAAGATTCTTGCCGGTCTTTTCAAACCGACATCGGGCACGATCCTGTTCAAGGGGGAGCCTTACACACCCAAAAACCCACGCGATGCTCGCGCAAGCGGCATTTCAATTGTCTTTCAAGAGCTCAGCCTTTCCCGCAACCTGTCCGTTGCCGAAAATATCCTCGCCAATAATGAACCGAGCCGCTTCGGTTTCATTCGCGAACGGGAACTCAATATGGAAGCAACACGACTCATTGCGGAGCTAGGGCTTCCCGTTGATGCACGAGCAAAAGTCGGCGACCTTTCAATCGCGCAGCGTCAGCTCGTCGAGATTGCGAAAGGCCTGAGCCGTCCGGCTGATGTGGTCATTCTTGATGAACCGACCTCTTCCTTATCTGACAGCGAAGCAGAAATTCTTTTCACCATAATCGAACGGCTGAAAGCCCAAGGCACGGCTGTTATCTATATTTCACACCGCATGGAAGAAATCATGCGGCTCTCCGACGATATCACTGTAGTGCGCGACGGCGAGTATGTAACGACAACAGAAAAAAGCCAAACCAGCATCGACAAGCTCATCGCGTTAATGGTCGGGCGTGAGATGAATGATATCTATCCGCCTCGCGAGGCCCCTCGCCCATCAGCAATCGTTCCGTCCATTCTGGAGACCAGGAATCTTTCAGTTCCAGGTAAGTTCAACAATGTATCGATTGATGTGAAGCCCGGCGAAGTGCTTGGGTTGTTCGGTCTTGTCGGTTCTGGCCGATCAGATGTGATGAAGGCTCTCTTTGGCATGCTCCATCCCACCGGCGACATTCTGCTGGACGGAAAACCCATCAATCTCGCGTCACCGGCGCAGGCTATTGCAAACGGCATCGCCTTTGTAACAGAGAACCGCAAGGAAGAAGGCCTCGTTCTGCCCCATAGTGTTGAACGCAACATCAATATGGTAGCGCTCGGCCAGCTCGCAGGTCCTTTCGGCCTGATGCGCTCTTCAGCCGAGCGTTCCAGTGCCAAGGCCGAAGTGCTGCGACTGGCAATTAAAACGGCATCTATCGACACTGTTGCCGGTTCGCTGAGCGGCGGTAATCAACAGAAAATCGTGCTGGCAAAATGGCTTCAGATGAAGCCAAAAATACTGATACTTGATGAACCAACCCGCGGTGTAGACGTTGGCGCAAAATTTGAAATCTACCGCATTATCCGTGAACTTGCCGCCCATGGCGCGGCTATCCTGATGGTTTCTTCAGAGTTGCCGGAGGTTTTGGGTCTGAGTGATCGCGTCGTGGTTATGCACAACAAGCATGTCGCCGCAACACTCGATGCAGACGGCCTGACTCCTGAAACCGTCATGAGCTACGCAGCAGGAATGCACCAATGACAAACACACAAGACATTCAGAAAAAAGCCGCGGATGCGGAAGTCCGCCGCTCACTATTTTCTTCTCCACTGATCCGTCAATATGGCGGCATCGTCATTTCGCTGGCGGTTCTCTGTATCGTTTTTGCAGTGCTGAACCCGCGCTTTCTCGCATTCAACAACTTCATGAATATCATGCAGCAGGTGGCCGTGATCGCCGTCGCAGCCTACGGCATGACCTATGTGATCCTGCTCGGCGAAATCGATCTGTCTATCGGTTCAATCATAGCAGTTGCTGGCATGGTTGCTGCCCAAGCCTTTGCCATGGGCTTTGGCTTCGTTCCAACAGTTGTGTTCACGCTGGCAGCTGGTGCCATCATGGGGGCTATCAACGGTGTTCTGTCAGCAAAACTGATGCTGCCGTCTTTCATCGTGACTGTTGCCACAATGGGCATCTATCGCGGTATGGTCAGCCTGCCGACAAATGGTGCACCGGAAATCATTGAAAATGACACATGGCTGGCTATCGGCTCGGAAAGCTGGCTCGGGCTGCCGATCATCATCTGGATCGTCGGTGTATTGTTTTTTATCAACTATGTCATTCTCTCGAAGACCGTGTTTGGCCGCCGTATCTATCTTGCAGGCGGGAACAAGGAAGCGGCTATTTATTCCGGCATCCGCGTTGATCGCATCAAGATCATCGTCTTCATGCTGTCTGGCGTCATGGCTGCAATCAGCGGCATCCTGCTTTCATCGCGCTTGTCCTCTGCACAGACCAATGCCGGCATGGGTTACGAACTTGATGCTATTGCTGCCGTCGTTCTGGGTGGAACCTCACTTGCAGGTGGCGTTGGCACCATGGTCGGCACGATCCTTGGAGCACTGATCATCGGCGTGATCAATAACGGCATGAACATGCTGTCTGTCCCTTATTTCTATCAGCTCATCGTCAAGGGTGTCGTCATTCTTGTCGCTGTCTGGCTGGATGTCCGCTCTAAATCCGTCAGATCATAATTGGTTAATCGCATGAAAAAGATCATCACTATTGGCGAAATCGTCGTTGAGATTATGGCTGTGGAAACCGGCAATGGTTTCAAAAGTGCTATCCCGCTGATTGGCCCTTTTGCTTCTGGTGCCCCTGCGATTTTCATTGATCAGGCCGCTAAAATGGGCCAGCCATGCGGCATCGTGAGCGCGGTTGGCAATGATGATTTTGGCGCACTCAATATTGAGCGGCTGGAAAAAGATGGGGTTGATGTTGCAGCCATCAGCATCCATCCGACAGCAGCCACAGGTAGCGCTTTTGTGCGTTATCGTCCTGATGGAAATCGCGACTTCATCTTCAACATCAAGCACAGTGCATGCAGTGCGATTGCGCTCACACCCGAAGCTGAAAAGCTGATCGAGTCTGCCGATCATCTGCATATTATGGGTTCGGCCCTGTTTTCAGATGGAATTGTCGAAACAATTCACGAAGCAACTCTGCGCATCAAGGCCAAGGGCGGGACCATTTCCTTCGATCCGAATATCCGCAAGGAAATGCTTGACCTTCCGGGTATGCGCGCGGCGCTTGTCCATGCACTCGAACACACTGATCTGTTCATGCCAAGCGGGCCAGAGATTTTCCTTTTCACAAAAGCGACTGAAGAAAAAGCCGCTGTCGAAGAGTTGCTGGCGCGCGGGATCAAGGCGATTGTTATCAAGCGCGGTTCCGAAGGAGCGAGCTATTACGATCAATCCGGTCAAGTTTCGGCAGCGGCATTCAAAGTCGATGAAATCGACCCGACCGGCGCCGGCGACAGCTTTGGCGCGGCATTCGTCACCTGCTGGCTCCGCGGTCTTGCTCCACAAGAAGCATTGCATATTGCCAATGCGACTGGAGCATGCGCTGTGAGTGTAAAAGGTCCGATGGAAGGCACATCGACAATGGCTGAAATTACGGCTTTCATCGCAAAAAATGGCGTCCCATCTTAAGCGTAACCTGACCTTTAGGAAAATTTTAATGGCACATTCGTGCACAAAACAAAGGGCGGTTTGACCGCCCTTTTTCAATACCTGTTGTAAGACGGCTCGATCAATCAATGCGAAGAAACATCCGAAAATTCACCCTGGCGGGTAAAGGCGATGCCGTTCTGATCAAACAGGTGACAAAACTGCGGATCGACAGAGACCTTAATTGCCGTGTCTCCGCTAATCGGTGCAGTGCCCGGCGTTATGATGCAAAATGTTTCGCTCATGCCTTCCGGTACGCTGTAAACAATGGTTTGCTGTCCGAGGCGCTCGACAACGGACGAGTTAACAGTGATCGCGTTCAGGCCGTCACTAATCGCGACATGCTCGGGACGAATGCCCAATGTCAGTGTCTGGCCGGCTTGTGGACGGGCTGCTTCTTCACAAAGAACCGGCAAAACCAGTTCATTGTCTGCAAGCTTCACGCGGGCATAACCATTGCTCTCAAAACCAGAAAACGTCACCGGCAGCATATTCATGCGTGGGTTGCCGATGAAGCCAGCAACGAAGCTGTTGCGTGGTCGATGATAGAGTTCAAGCGGCGTACCAACCTGCGAGATGTTGCCACCTTCAAGCACAACGATACGATCAGCCATGGTCATGGCTTCGACCTGATCATGCGTCACATAGATCATGGTTGCGCCGAGCTGTTTGTGCAGCTTTGTCAGCTCAATCCGCATATCGGCACGAAGCGCTGCGTCAAGATTGGAAAGCGGCTCATCAAACAGGAAGATTTTTGGTTCACGAACAATCGCACGGCCAATGGCCACGCGCTGACGCTGACCGCCGGACAACATGCCGGGCTTCTGCTCAAGGCGCTGATCCAGATGTAGGATCGAAGCCGCATGTTCCACCTTGCGCTTGATGGTGGCATTGTCGGCACCTTCGACGCGCAGCGGGAATGCGATATTTTCAAAAACACTCATATGCGGATAGAGCGCATAGCTCTGGAACACCATCGCGATGCCGCGCTTGACCGGAGGCAGATCGTTGACGCGCTTTTCATCAATGACGATATCGCCCGATGTCGTATCCTCAAGGCCCGCGATCATGCGCAGAAGCGTGGACTTGCCGCAGCCCGATGGTCCGACAAAGACCATGAACTCGCCGTCATTCACTTCAAGGGATACGTTCTTGACGACGTCAAACTGGCCGAAGCTCTTGACAATATTCTTGAGGGATAATTTTCCCACGCTGCTCTCCTGCGGCCGAAACTCTTATTTATAACCCGCCCTGCCAAAAGCTTCGGCAGGGCGGATAAGCTGTCGATTTAGTTCAGCTTCTTCAGTTCTTCATCTGCCTTCTTCAGCGCATCTTCAGGCTTTGCATCGCCTGTGATGACGGACTGAACCATGGCAATCATGACGTTCTGGAAACCGCGCCAATCGGTGAAGAGCGGCTCTGCACCACCATACTGGATGCCTTCGATCAGAGGGCGCCAATAAGGAATATCGACCATGACCTTATCAACTGCAGGAGATGGCCGCATTGGCGTCAAGCCTTCATCGGTTGCCAGTTCATATTCTTCCTGAATAGCAGGCGACGTGATGTATTTGGCAAACTCGGAAGCTTTTTCCTCAACGCCCGAATCCTTGAACACGGCAAGGCTGTCAGTAATCACCAGCGTGCCTGGGCCCTTCGCATCAGGACCAACGGGGAGCGTCGCGATGCCCCAGTTAAACTTTGAATCCTGAAGACGAACAGCGGCACCCGAGCCGCCCTGGATCATGCCGACTTTGCCGTCGAGGAAAATCGCGCGGACTTCGTTCTGCTCATAAGCTGTCGGACCTTCTTCGGCGTAAGCCTTGATATCGTTATAAGCCTTGAGAGCAGCCAGAACCTGCGGATTATCGATGACCACTTCACCCTTGTCGTTCAGGATCTTGCCGTCATTGGTGTAAACCCAGTGCAGGAACTGGTGCACAGTGTTGTCGAAAGTCTTTGCCGACAGGCCATAGCCTGGAATGCCGGTCTTTTCCTTGATGATTTTGGCGAATTCGATTTCTTCCGCCCAGGTCCGTGGTGGCTTTTCAGGATCGAGACCAGCCTGCTTGAACAGGTCCTTGTTCCAGTAGAGAACCTTGGTCGAAAGTGCGATCGGCACGCCCCACTGGGTGCCGTCATAGGTGACCGTTTCAACGACGTGCGGAAAATAAGTTGCCTTTTCCTCATCACTCATCGGCACCTGAACGATCATGTCGTTGTCGGCAAATTCCTTGAGCGTGCGCGAACCGACATAGGCGATTGCTGGCGGTGTGCCTGCAGCGGCAAGTGTCGTTGCCTTGTCCTGGCACTGTGCCCAGCCGACCACTTCAACAGCGATCTTCCAATCCGGGTTCTTTTCTTCCCAGGCCTTGATGTATTTGTCATGCGTCTTGTCGAGCTTGTCGCCGCAATAGATCCATGAGATCTCCTGAGCTGCCGCCGATGCACCCAGCGTGCCCAGCATCGTGCTGCCTGCGAGAACAAGCGCTGCAGCCCCCATTTTTAATATCGTCGTCACCTCTGGAAACTCCCTTATCATGGTAGATGTTTAGACGGATTGTTATTGCTTCACCGCGCCCGCAGTCAGACCCCCGACCAGATAACGCTGTAAAAGGAAGATAATGATCATCGCCGGTGCGATGCCGATAAACGATGCCGCCATCAGCTCATTCCACACCACTTCCTGCTTGCCAAAGAAGGCAAAGAGACCAACCGGCAGCGGCATGTATTCAGCCTTGGAATTGAACGTCAGTGCAAAGATGAACTGCTGCGCATAGGCACCGATGAAAGTGGTGATGGCCACAACGATGATACCCGGCATGGCAATCGGCAGAATGACCCGGCGCAGCGTGTAGAACTGGCTTGCGCCATCCATATAGGCAGCTTCATTCAGCTCACGCGGAATACGCATCATGTAAGTGCGCAGCAGCCAGATTGCCGCCGGAATGAGAAATGCTACACCCGGCACAATCATCGCCGCATAGGTGTTAAGCAGCTGAAAGCTGCGCATCAAGCGGAACAGCGGTATCAGCAGAACTGCGCCTGAAAACATGTTAATGGCCAGAAAGCCGCCAAGGATCAGCCCAGCTCCGCGAAACTCGAAGCGCGAGAAAGCGTAAGCAGCAGGCACGACCAGAAGCAACACGATGACCGTGACCACTGTTGAGATAAAGAACGAGTTGAAGATATAGCGCCCGAACTGCGGCACGCTCTTCCACATCGAGAAATAGGCATCAAAACTGCCATTTTCAGGCCAGAATGTATAAGGCGAAGAAAACAGCTGGTTGAGCGGTTTCAGCGAAACCAGAAAGCCTTCGATGAACGGCGCCAAAAGGAAAAACAGGAATACTGCAATTCCCACATAGGCTCCGATTTTTTCATACCATGTGTAGCGGTCGATCAGCGGCGTGTTTTGCGTTTGGCTCATTGTTTGTCCCCTTATGCCAGCTTTTCGGGGCTGATGCGTCGCGTGACACGGAAATAAGCAAGGCAGAACAGCGACAGGAATATGCAGATCGTGACAGCACGCGCTGCACCCTCACCGTAACGCTTGGAACCGATAGCGGTCTGATAGGTGTCGATAATCATCGTGGTGGTCGAGCCATTTGGGCCGCCCTGCGTCAGAATCCAGATGATGTCGAACGAATTGAATGTCGCAATGGTCGATAACATCGACATGGTGATGATGGCAGGCAGCATCAGCGGCAACGTCACCCGGCGGAAACGGTACATGCGGCCTGCGCCATCCGTCCACGCAGCTTCATAGAGATCCTTCGGGATCGCCTGAAGAGCGGCGAGGAAATAGAGCGTCACCATTGGCACGCCGATCCAGACGTCGGTCACAATAGTTGCCCAAAATGCCGTCGAGCCATGCGCAAGAAACGCAACCGGACCATCGACCAGACCGAAACGCTGAAGCATACCTGAAATCATGCCGAACTGACCGTTATACATCCAGCTCCACATGAAGATACCAATCGCCATTGGCACGATCCATGGCGGCATGATCATGATGCGAAACAGTGCGCGTCCCGGCAAAGCCATGTTGAGAAGCACTGCTCCAAACATGCCGATCGATATTTTCATCAACACCGAAAAGAACGTCCAGACGAATGTACGGCCAATGACGGCCAAAAACTGCGCATTGGCAATCTTTTCATAATTGGCCCAGCCAACCCAATTGGTTGTGCGGCGCAGCGATGCATCGGTGAAAGACAGGATGAAGGTGTCGATTAGCGGATAGGCAACGATGGCCAGCACATAGACGAGTGCCGGTGCCAGCATGACCCACGCAAAGATGACTTTGGAGCGTTGCATTCCCATATATCAGATCAAGCTTTCTGAAGTGCTGTGTCAAAGCGCTCCCACACGGGACGCAGATCGATGACCGTACGCTTTTCGCGCGCTTCATCCATTGCCATGGCGAGAATGCCCGCTTCCATCGCATCAAGCGGCGAAACAGGAAGCGGTCCACCATGCATGACATGCGCGATCACTTCTTCTGCCATTTTCTCGTCAGCACCATAATGCTGCGAAAGTTCAGTACGTGTCGCATATTCCTTGTGAATGGTGCGCTTTTCGTTCAGCACTTCATGCACATCGAAATAGCCGCGAATGAAATCGCCTTCGGCCTGACCGCGCGTTCCGAAAATCGCAAAGCGGCGGAACTGGTCGGGCGCATTCAGATTTGTGTGGAAGTTCATGCCAACGCCATTGGCATATTCAATGATCGCGACCTGATAATCGATGATGTCACCATCGGAATCGAAAACTTTGTCAGAACCTTGCCAGCCGGTCGGCTTGCGATGAAACAGCGACATGTCGTTGATGCCTTCACGACGCGGATCATTTTCTGGAATAAAGGTCTTACGCCCACCAAAACTTGCAACCCGCTCAGGGCGCGATCCGATCACGCTGTTGTAGAGATCGAGATCGTGGCAGCATTTCTCTAGCAGGAAGCTGCCTGACCACTTCGAATAACGGCGCCAGTCGCGCATGAAGAATGCGCCATGATACGGATAAATATGTTCAGCCGCTTCGACCGAAACGATATTGCCGAGCAGCCCATCGCTCTTGGCCTGCATCAGATCGCGATACATAGGGGCGTAACGCAGGACGAGGCCTACCAGCAAACGCTCCTGACCATGCTTGGCAAGAAGTTCAGCCAGCGCATAGGTCTGCTCGATAGATGACACAATCGGCTTTTCGGTGAAAACCGTAAGACCCGCTTCAAGCCCCACACGAATATGATCGAGATGCATATGGTTTGGCGAGCCGATCATCAGAAGATCGAAGGTCTCATTGGCGATCAGCTCTTCCGGCGTTGCATATTGCTTACCAGCTGAAATGCCATGCTCATCGAGTTCCGCCATGCCTGCGGGAGCAGGGTCGACATAGCCGACAATCTGGAAATCGGGATCTAGCGCATTGAAGACAAAACCCAAATAACCCAGACGATATCCCAATCCTACAATGCCGACTTTCACGATGAACTCCCATGCGGTTTTTAGTAAGATGAAAATCTGAGCGGCAAAATGTCAAGAAAAAAACACGCATAATTTAGCAAAGCAAAAGCTTTCACACAGAGTTGAAGCCTTTCAGAAAAGGCATTTCTGGACGACTGCCTGAAAAGAAATCATATTGCTCAAAATCGGATCAACATGTTCAAATAGCGATCTTAACGGATGCATTCTAAAATTTTACTAATTAAAACAATTATTTAAGTTGAAATCTATATCATAAGCCACCTGGAAGAACGCGCCAAAGCACAATATTACACGACAAATTCTCCCTTCGTGAGACGCATAAAGTCATGTTAAATCCGCAACAAAGGAATTTAATAACTATTAAATCAAAAGCGCACAAATTTTAGGATGGACAAAATCTTAAGAAGGCGATGTTATAGTTACTAACAGGCGCCATGCCTGAAAACCGCATGATTTGACGCATAAGCGACCGAGACTCAGCGGAATTGCACATTTCTGGAACGCACATTTGATCAAACGTGATTTTTACTTTTGATCATGCGCTTGTATTGCTGGTGGAGAATTGCATGCCTAGCCTATTCCGACTTGAAAACTCGTGGGTCGCAAACCCTGCACCAGCCGGAACCATGACAATTGAAGTGTTTAATCTGTCGGATGAAACCCTGACCGATTTCTCGCTTTGCTACACCAGCATTACACGAATCGTTGGAGAACCGCAGATCACGAACGGACACTTTGTCCTGCATGATGGCAGCTTCAACGAAATAGCTGCGCCCGAAGGCTTCACATTGAAGCCAGGTGGAACATGGACGGTGAGCGTCGCACCACTTAATCGCTCACCGTTCCATGTTAATGACGGAGCGAAGACGGCTTATCTCAAATGTGCCGATGGCCGTTTGATCGACATTGAGACCGGTGAACTGGCACTATCAGGACAGATACCCCCGCTGCCCGGTGCCCGTCTGCCGGAAGGCCGTCTTACGCTTCCGTTTTCCCTGCTGCCATGGCCTGTAAAATTTGAGGCCGAAGCAGGCAGCACACCAATTGCACTGCATCCCGCAGAAGGTACTGATCTTGCAGGTCTGCGTGCACTTTCACTGGTCGAGGAGCTCCATGCGCGGCTGTTTCCGCAAGCACGTCAGGTCTTTTCGCTCAGGCCTGTCGAAGGCGGTCGCGCTGTTTCCATCAAGGCCGATGCGAGCATCAAAAAGAGCGGCTTCACAATCGATTTCACCGCTGATCTGATCACGGTTACTGGTTCAGATAATGATGGCACACGCCATGGTCTTATCGCGCTGGCACACATCCTTGATGGTGCGAAACAGGATGCAGACCGCTTCAAATTCCCGGTTTCAGGCCGCATCGAAGATGCCCCACGCCATGACTGGCGCGGCTGCCTTCTCGATGTTTCGCGCCATTTCTGGACGCATGATGAAGTTACCCGCTTCCTCGACATCATGGCATGGTATCGCCTGAACACCTTCCATTGGCATCTGACCGACGACGAAGCGTGGCGCATTGAAATTCCGGAGCTGCCGGAACTGACTTCCATTGGAGCAACCCGCGCTCCGAACAGCCCAATGCTGCCTCAGCTCGGCGACACGACGGAAGCTTCACACGGGTTTTATACGCAGGCAGAGATCCGCTCAGTCGTTGCACATGCACTCTCGCTTGGCATCGAAGTGGTTCCGGAAGTCGATATGCCCGGTCATTGCAAGGCGGTACTGACCGCTCTGCCTTATCTACAGGATCGCAATGAAGCAAATGAGTCCTACACCACCGTTCAGGGCTTCACGAACAACGCGCTTAACCCAGCGATTCCCGCGACCTGGGAGTTTGTGAAGACAATTCTCGACAATATCGTTTCGCTGTTTCCGGGCCGTTATATCCATATTGGCGGCGACGAAGTTGCTGACGGATCATGGATCGGCTCGCCGCTTGCACGCGAACTGATGGAGCGCGAAGGTCTCGAAGGTACGTTTGAGCTTCAATCATGGTTTATGCGCAAACTCAAGATCATGCTGGAACAGCGTGGCCGTGTTCTTGCTGGCTGGAACGAGGTAGCTCATGGTGGCGGCGTGCAGCCGGAAGGCACTTTGCTGATGGCGTGGCAGGCACCGGAAATCGGCATTGAGCTTGCGAAGCAGGGTTATGACGTCGTCATGACACCGGGTCAGGCCTATTATCTTGATATGGCGCAATCGCATAACTGGTGGGAACCGGGTGCGGGCTGGGCTGGCGCTTCCACGCCGGAGGAAAGCTACGCTTACGAAGCAGCAGGCGATTTCCCGCCGGAACTGGCGCCGCATCTCAAAGGCGTTCAGGCCTGTATCTGGTGTGAACATTTCACCAGCCACGCCTATTTCAACGACCTCACCTTCCCGCGCCTGTTGGCTGTGGCCGAAGCTGCGTGGACACCGGCATCCGAAAAAGACTGGCTGCGCTTTGCTGTACAGGCACGTCGCCATCCGCTGTTCTGATATCGTTTTACAGCAGGAATCAGGAAAGCGTGACGCGGACAATGGCGACTTCAAGCCTTGATCTTGTTCGAAAATATCCGATCGTGCGTGCCAGCACGATCGCGATCCTGTTCTTTGGTTTTGCGGGAGCGGCCACAACACCTTATCAGCCGATTGTCGGTATCCGGGTCATCGGCTTAAGCGACTTCTCTTACTCGGTCGTGGCTTTTTGTGCGGTTGTCGCTAATCTTGCAGCCAGCATTGCCATCGGACTTGTTTCTGATCGTATCGGGCGTTATCGCGCACCGATGGTGATTGTGACTGCCCTTGGCATTGCAGGTTTCGGCCTGATCTGGCTGTTTCCCTCGCCATTTGTCTTTGCACTGGCAACCATTGGCCCGATTGCGCTTTTCAATGTTGTCAGCACGCTTTTATTCGCGAATATCCGCAATCATTCCGCCGGGATGACACCGATTGAACTTAGCGATTCGATCACCATCGTTCGCATGGCGATCTCGATTGCATGGATTCTCGTTCCCGGACTTGTCGGTGCGGCCCTTGCCGGAACCGGCTCGCCCTTGACCGCTTATTCATTTGCCACACTGCTTTCGCTCGGTTGCTTGCTGTCGATCATCACGCTCATGCCCAATGATCATAAGCCGGACAAAAACGCGCAAAGCACTAAGCCATCAAGTCTTGCCGATCTTCAGCGCCTGATTTCACCCAGCGTCTTCGTACGGTTGATCGGAACCGCACTGATCACCTCCGTTTTGCACGTCAATGCTATCGCGCTACCGCTGATCATAACAGGACGCGGCGGCGGCTCGGTTGAAGATGTCGGCATGGTCATGGGCTTTGTCGCAGGGCTTGAAGCAATCCTGATGCTGGTCTGGGCGCGCATTGGCCGCAGCAAAAGCCAGATCAGTATCTTCTTTGTCGCGTCACTGCTTTATGCAATCTATCTGGTCTGGCTTGCATTCCTCACCACACGATGGGAGATTTACGCCGCATCAGCAATCGGGGGGATCGGCGCTGCTGCAATCGTGAGCCAGCCAATAAGCTATCTGCTTGGTATCATTCACGATCGGCCCGGCCTGTCGGCTTCCCTGATCGCAATCAACATGTTTGTCGGTGGCGGCATTGGCACGGGCCTGTTTGCGATTGGGACAAGCATTGCCGGCTATGGAACAGTCACGATTATCGGGGCGATAGCGGGATTGTCGGGTGTCGCAATACTGGCGAAGGTAGAGTACAAGAAGAACTGAGGGGGATGCCTTGAAGCGGATACTGCTGGAAGTCTGCGTTGATGACGCCCAAGGTCTTGATGCCGCAATCAAAGGCGGCGCAGACCGGATCGAGCTTTGCTCGGCACTGGCAATCGGCGGACTGACGCCCTCTATTGGTCTCATGCAACTTGCAGCCAAAGCACCAATTCCGATCATGGTGATGATAAGGCCACGCGCTGGCAGCTTCGTCTGGACCGAAGGCGAATTGCAGATCATGGAAGCCGAAATTGCAACAACAAGAGCCCTCGGCCTCGCAGGTGTTGTGATTGGTGCCAATCTGCCTGATGGCAGACTGGATAAGGCCGCGCTGCAAAGACTGGTGAAAACAGCGCAAGGCCTTGAAATTGTGCTGCATCGCTCAATCGACCTGACGCCTGACGCAGCAGAAGCCGTGCAAATAGCGGTCGCACTTGGCATCAACCGAATCCTGAGTTCGGGTGGGGCATTAAAAGCCGTATCCGGCCTTGAGCGCCTTGCGGAAATGCAGAGTGCTGCCAAAGACGAAATCACCATCATGCCGGGTTCGGGTGTAAATGTGGGTACACTTCCGGCAATCGCTGCGGCATTACCTGATCTCACTGAAATTCACGCATCCTGCAGTGCGCCAATCAATGCGGATGAAGTTTTGCTGAATTTCGGCTTCGCTGTACCGGGTGCAACGAGAACCACAGCTGCGAAAGTTGCCGAGCTGCGCGCGGCGCTTGATGCCGTTGCCGACGGAAGACAGCCGCCTTCCTGATGTGCAGGCGGATGAAGCAAAGGAATTTGTGTTGAAATAAACAAAAGACATTAGAAATTTGTGTTGAAGTAAATTTTTCTTTTCAATAGAAAATCCCAACACAAGGAAAGGGCCGGAGTTGCAACCGACAGAAGACCTCTATCAGACTGTGCAGGCAGCAGTGCCGGAGCTTACTCCAAAGCTGCGAGGCATATGCCTGTTGATCGAAAACGATCCAGTAGGCTTCATTCGCTCCACGGCACGCGAATTGTGCAATCAGCTTGGCACATCTGAGCCAACGCTCATCCGTTTCTGCCAACGCTTTGGTTATGCTGGCCTAGCAGATTTCCGCATCGACCTTGCTTTATCGCTTGCCCAGCGCCCCGGACTCGTGCCCGCTGGTGTGGAAGCAAATCCGGTTGATCGTCGTGCTGTCAATTTCGCCGCCAAGGATGCAATTGGACGCAAGGCAGTTCATTTGCTCGAAGGCGATACTTCAGTGCTGTTTGACAACGGTTCAAGCGCCGAGCGTCTGGCCGCTCATCTTGGCAATCTCGCACCGCTCATCGTCATGACCCGCAGTCTCGACGTCGCACAGAGTGTGCTGCGCCACAAACAGCATCAGGTGATGCTGACCGGTGGCAGCATTCGTCGCGAAACCATGTCTGTCACAGGACGGCTAGTTGAAACTGCCCTTTCTGAAATGCGCTTCGACACTTTTGTGATGGGTGCGGACAGTATTGACCCGGAAACCGGTGTGAGCACTTTCCTGGAAGACGAAGCCCACGAAAACCGGGCAATGATTGAAGCTTCCGGCCGCATCATTGTTTTGGCCGACAAGACCAAATTCAGCAAACCACGGCTGCATCGTATCTGCGCAATAGACCGGATTACGGCGATCGTAACCGATCTTGAACCAAATCACGAAATAGCCAACCGCATCCGCGAGCGCGGTGTGCGTGTTATCAGTACTCAAGAGGACGGCGTTAATGACTAAACTGGAAGACAGCCATACCTGGCAGGAAATTCATGCACAGCCGGGCATCTGGCAGGCATGGGCTGCTCCACTTGCCAAACAGTCGGCTGAAATCCGTGAATGGATCGCCGCCAAAGGCATCAAGCGTATTGTTTTCAGCGGCGCGGGCACCTCGGCCTTTATCGGGCAGGCTCTTGCATCGGTGAAGGCTGGCACGATTTCGCTGACCGCTATTCCGACCACCGACATTGTTTCCAATCCTTCTGAAACGCTGTCTGATGATGCGGAACTGCTCGTCGTGCAGTTTGGCCGTAGTGGCAACAGCTCGGAAACCATCGCAACCCTCGACTTGCTGGACGAGCACTTCCCGAAGGCACACCGTCTGAACATTACCTGCAATGGCGAGAGCGCACTGGCCGTTCGTGCTGCAAAAGGTCCGGGCGAACAACGCGTGATCGTTTTGCCGGAAGCGACCCACGACCGCGCCTTTGCCATGACGTCGAGCTATACGACGATGCTCCTGTCGGCGCTCGCCTGCATTGATGACACGGTAGATGTCGCGGACAAGCTTAACAAGCTCTCGGCTGCAGGTGCAAAAGCGATTGCAAAGCTCGACGCAATGTCTGCCCCGCATCCAGAGCGCGCAATCTTCCTGGGCTCAGGCGCATTGACCGGCGTCTCCCGCGAAAGCGCACTCAAGGTTCTTGAGCTGACCGCAGGTCAGGTCATGACCAACTGGGACAGCACACTTGGCTTCCGCCATGGCCCGAAGGCCAGCGTTGTCGGCAACACCCGCGTTGTGGTTTTCATTCATCCGGATCAGTATACCGCGCGCTATGATCGCGACATTGCAGTTGAGATTGCTCAACAGTTCGCGACAGCGACGGTTACGACAGTTGGTGGCGACGAAGGTTGTGATCTTGTGCTTGATCTTACTGGTGACAGCCGCTGGGATTCCGTGCTTTACGTGCTTCTCGCGCAAATCTGGTCAGCACGTTGGTCGGCAGAACTCGAAATCAACATCGACAACCCGTTTATTGATCAGGGCAACCTGACACGCGTTGTTTCGGGCGTTAAGATTTACCCGTTTGCGGCATGAAACACGAGGTCAGCATGATCTGCGGCGCCATTGATCTGGGCGGCACCAAAATTGAGGGCCGCCTGTTCGACGCAAATATGGAAACAGTTCTGACACGGCGTATTCCAACGCCTGTCAGCGACTTTAGAGCCTTTATCGACGGGCTTTCCGCGCAGATTGAATGGCTGACCGAGACGGCGGGCAATCCAAATCTGCCCGTCGGCATCAGCCTGCCCGGCTGGATTGATCCGGCCACCGGCCATGGCTTTGCATCCAATATTCCGATCACCGGTCGCGATGTGGGGGAAGCGTTGGTCAAACGGTTCGGACGCAGCTTTCCGTTGATGAACGACTGCATGGCTTTCGCCTATTCGGAAGCGCATGGCGGGGCGGCTGAAGGAAGCCTTGCGATGATTGGCCTGATTGTCGGCACCGGCATGGGCGCCGGCGTGGTGATCAACGGTGAAATTCCCCCACGCTATAATGGTCTTGCACTGGAAATCGGCCATACGGGCATGCCTGCACGCATCCTGAGTGAGCAGAACCTTCCATTGATCCCTTGCGGCTGCGGCAAAACAGGCTGCATGGAACGCTATGTTTCTGGAACAGGCCTTGCCGATATTTCCAAAATCAAGCTTGGTGAGACCATCACTAATCAGGAACTGACGTTGCGTGCTTCCAATGGCGACACAAGCGCGGAGCAGGTCCTCGATGACTGGGCTGATCTGATGGCGGAATCGCTTCTGACCATGCAGCTCGTTGTCGATCCCGATTGCTTTGTGCTGGGCGGTGGCCTGTCTAATATGGATGGTGTTTCCGAACGCGTTTCAAAAGCATTTGAAAAGCGCAAACTTGGTCCCACACGCATTCCCGCCATCAGAACTGCACGTTTCGGTGATAGTTCGGGCGCACGCGGCGTTGCGCTGTATGCATTAAATAAATCAGGAGAAAGCCAATGACTCGTCTTGTCGCCCCCGATTATGTGTTTCTGAACGGGCGGCTTCAGACTGGTCTGGTGGCCGAGATTGGTACAGCCGGGATTGTTCACCTTCGTCCGCGCAAATCAGACGAAATGCCGGATTTGACGCCACACGTGCTCATGCCAGCCTGTATCGACCTTCAGGTCAATGGTGCAGGCGGCGTCATGCTGAATTCTGACACGAGCGCCAAGGGCATTGCGCATATCATCTCGACACTGCGCAAGCTTGGTACGGGCTGGGTTTTACCAACGCTCATTACCTGTGAACCGGAGCGTATCATTCAGGCGGCTCATGCGGCTGTCGAGTGCAAGGGAATGGATGGCTTCTTCGGCCTCCACATCGAAGGCCCGCATCTCAACCCCGCCCGCAAAGGCACGCATCGCGTTGAATTCATTCGCCCGATGGATGCATCCACGCTTGAAGCGCTCAAAATTCTGCGCAAGGCGGATGTTCCTGTGATGCTGACACTCGCACCGGAAATGGTGCCGGGCGACACGATCCGCGAGATCGCCGATATGGGTGTCGTGGTTTCCGCCGGCCACACCAATGGCACGACGGAACAGGCACAAGCCGGACTTGCCGCAGGTGTGAGTTGCTTCACCCATCTTTACAACGCTATGCCGCCGATGACCTCGCGCGAGCCCGGCGTGGTCGGCACTGCAATCGACAGCGAGGCTTTCGCCGGCATCATTGTCGATGGGCATCATGTGACATGGCAGATGGTCGGCATCGCATGGCGTGCACGCCCAAAGCGCGACCGTATGTTTCTTGTATCTGACGCCATGTCCACCATTGGCGGGCCGGATCATTTCGAGCTATATGGCGAACGGATCCAAGTGCGCGACGGTGCCCTCGTCAATGCCGCCGGCTCGCTTGCAGGCGCCCATATCGATATGGTCGGCTGCCTTGCTAATCTGGTTCAACATGTCGGCGTAAAGCTTGAAGAAGCTATTCGCGCGGCTTGTGTCGTGCCTGCCGATGTGATGGGTGTCGCCGCACCAAATCTTGGTGCCGGAACACCACTACCCCAACTTCTTGCGCTTGACAGCAATCTGCAGCGCATTTCCCTTTGATATGCATCTTTACCCCATGGAGTCCCTTTATGAGCAGCACTCAGAGCTTAAGCAAACTTCCCGCCCGTTACGCGAGTGGTGCGCGTGGAGGCATCACCTCGATCTGCTCGGCACATCCTCTGGTAATCGAAGCGGCTCTTCTTGAAGGCATTGCCACCAACACTGACGTTCTGATCGAAGCCACCTGCAATCAGGTCAACCAGGACGGCGGCTATACCGGCATGACACCAGCAGATTTCCGCCGCTTTGTCGAAGACATCGCAGCGCGTCTCGGGTTCGATACAAAACGGCTTATTTTAGGCGGCGACCACCTCGGTCCCAATCCGTGGAAGCATCTCAGTGCCGAAGAAGCAATGGCCAAATCCGAAGTGATGATGGATGGCTTTGTGCGTGCAGGCTTCACCAAAATCCATCTCGACACGTCCATGGGCTGTGCCGGTGAGCCTGTGGCGCTCCCGGATGCTGTAACGGCTGAACGCGCGGCACGTCTTGCCAAGGTTGCAGAAAAGGCAGCTGCCGAATCCGGCTTTGATCTGCCTGTCTATATTGTCGGTACGGAAGTTCCAATTCCGGGCGGTGCGATGGAAGAAATCGAAGATCTGGAACTGACGAAGCCAGATGCAGCGCTTGAAACCATCTCCATTCATCGCAAGGCTTTTGCAGCGCTCGGCCTTGAAGATGCGTTTTCTCGCGCCATTGGTGTTGTCGTGCAGCCGGGCGTGGAATTCGGTAATGAAAACGTTGTCTATTACGACAGCGACAAAGCAACCGCTCTTAGCGGCGTTCTCAACGAAACCCCACAATTTGTCTTCGAGGCCCATTCGACCGACTATCAGCCGGTTGAGGCGCTCTCGGCACTGGTGCATGATGGCTTTGCCATTCTGAAAGTCGGACCGGGCCTGACATTCGCGCTGCGTGAGGCACTTTACGGCCTTGATCAGATTGCAGCTTTCCTGGACAAACTGCCGGAAGAAGAAACCGTTCGCGGCAAGCTTGAGAAACTCCTTCTCAATGAACCTAAAAACTGGGAAAAATATTATCATGGCGATGCGGAGGAGCTGCGTATTCAGCGCCATTTCTCCTATAGTGACCGCATTCGCTATTACTGGCCGCACCCGGAAGCCGTGGCAGCCGTCAATTCGCTGCTAAAGCGTCTTGAAGGTCGTAAAATCCCGGAAACGCTGATCAGCCAGTATCTCGGTACACTTTATCCGGCTGTTGCAGCAGGCAAGGTTCAAGCCACGCCGCATGCGCTGATGGTCGAAGCCGTCAGAAATGTCATCCGGGTTTATGGAAAAGCTGTCGGAACACATTAAAAAACAAAAGGGCGGAAATTCCGCCCTTTTTCTATTAGCTCTTAAGTGACGGGCTACCCCCCTTAACGCCGATTGAAAATTGGCACTCTTTTTTCCTTGAACGCCGCACGCCCTTCCTGCGCATCAGCTGTTGCAAAGCAGATTGTTTGCAGGTCGCGTTCGTACTCGATAGCTTTTTCAAGTGGCATCGAAACGGCCGCTTTGAGATTAAGCTTGGCGGTTTTCGGAAAATGATGCGCGATAAAATAAAGATTTAGAGCGGCGATCTGATTCAATCAGACCGAAACGCGCTCTAGGCATCTCATAAGTATCGAGCTCACGAATAATACCTTTTGTTCTTGTCTTGATCTGTTTGCAGTAGCAACCCAACTTTTGCCCCCGCCGTTTTAGGGCTTTTTGATCTAACCTGGCTTTCGCAATTCGATTTAGGTGCGATTGTGACAATGGAAAATGAAAATAACACCAGCGCCACACTATCTTAAACTTGACAATTGTAATCTAGTATTTAAGCAGTGAAGTCAGCGCCAATATCACTCCAGTTGGCTTAAGAGGCTCATTTCGGCTGCGGACACATCAATGGAAAAAGCGAAGGCTGAGCAGCTAGAGCTCTTATATCGAAATGAGTATCGTCGCCTTGAGCGCATAGCTATGCGTCAAGTGAGTCCTTTTAGCGCGGCTGATGTGGTTCAGGATGTATTTACAGCTATCTGGTCCAAGGCAAAGACGCATGTGACCCTTTCGCCAGCCTATCTTTCACAGGCGACCAAGTTTGCGGCTATCAGTCGGTTTCGCTCGGAAAATCGACGCCAGAAATTTCTGGATGGCCTGACTGAAGAGCAGTACACACCTCCCGTCATCCAGCCCGACCAGATCGTTGCGGCCCGTGAAGATTTTAAACGCCTGGAAACCGCTATTGCGTCGTTGCCTCTAAGAACGCGTCAAATATTTCTGCTCAACCGGATACGCGGTTGTACCTATGATGAAATTGCCGTTGGACTGGAAATATCTTACAGCACGGTCGAGCGCGAAATGGCCAAGGCGATAATGGCGTGTAAGCATTCGACATAGGCGATCGCAAATTTTGAGGGCACAACCTGCTTCATGGAAAACCGCGAAACCACCGAGCCCCAAGACCAGTCGCTTGTAGAGAAATCCGCGATTGCCTGGTTTACGCGCATCAATGGTAACCCGACACGCACCGAAAAACGGGATTTTGCTACTTGGCTTGAGATGAGCCCAGAGAATAAGGCTGCTTATCAGGAAGTAAGCGCTTTATGGTCCGACATTGGAGCTGTTGCAGACAGCGTGGCTAAAAATGCCAATAGTGAACTCGACATTCCGATGAAGAAGATTGAGGACTTTCGTCGCAAAAAATGGAACGCAAAGTCAGGCGCTTTGATCGCTGGTTGTATCATGGCGTTTTTTATCGGCGCCTGGGTGTGGGTGAATGATCCAAGTTTGCTTCAGAATATGACCGCTGATTATAGTACTATCAAAGGCGAACGACGTTTAGTTACGCTGACAGACGGATCAACAATCCTCATGAATGCCGACACTGCATTGGATGCGGATATTTCCACGACAATGCGGCGTATTCATCTTTTGCGTGGAAACGCATATTTCACTGTTCAGAAGAATGGTGCTCCCTTTGTCGTACAGGCTGGCAATGGCGAGGCGCGTGTTTTGGGAACGCAATTTGACGTCGGCATAAATGGAAATGATGACGTCACAGTCACTGTGGCGGAAGGCAGCGTTGAAGTGTCGGCCGTCGATGAAACCCAAAAAGCAATACTTAAGCCCGGTGAAAGCATCGAATATGATAGGGCTGGCTTGGGGACGGTGAATGCTGTTGATATCGCCGAGCGCTTGGCGTGGCATGAGGGACGTCTCATATTTGACAATGCGCGCCTTGGTGATGTTCTTGCCCAGATCGAGCGCTATCAAGACGGCCGTATTGTCGTTCTTTCGTCTGAATTGAGAAACAGACGGGTGAGCGGCAACATTTCCCTTGATAAGACGATGACCACACTCGAAGCAATGCACTCGTCTGTTGGCTTCAGGATGACCAATCTTGTTGGGAAGGTCATTGTAATAAGCCCATAAATTATTTTTTAAAAAATCCCTTTTTTGTGAGGGTCCACTTCCTTCTCCGGCGATATGATAGTGAGAGTGCTAGAAAACGACCGCCTCTCGAATTTTATTTTGTTGAGAGGGTATGGATTATGGGCAAGTTGCCAAGCCGCAGGAGAATGGTTTTTCTTCTTGCATCGACAGTTCTAACGGCGGCAATAACCAGCAGTCTCCTTTGTGGAACAGCCTCTGCACAGGCGACAGCCCAGACTTATCAATTTAACGTCCCAGCCAAACCTATTCGTCAGGCCATGAACGATATTGTTCGTGTCACAGGTATTGATGTTGTGTTTCCCGAAACAGCGGCAGCGTCCGGCATCGGCCGCCCCGTGCAAGGTATGATGACGCCACAACAGGCTGTCGCAACCTTGTTAACGGGAACAGGACTGGCACACAAATTCACCAGCACAAAGACGGTAACCATTTCAGACCCCACCAAGGAATCGTCACAGCTCAGTGCACCGGCTGCCGATGGCACGACCGTTTTGAACACAATTACAGTGACTGGCGGACATGGCGCTTTAGGTAGTCATGATGACACTTACACATCCGCTGGGTCCGTTGCGTATATCTCAAGCGAGGAAATAGAACAAAAAAGAGGCACTTCCGTAGGGGATTTTCTCGGAGGTGTTCCCGGTGTTCTCAACGGTGATAGTCGTAATTCGGGCGCACTTGATGTCAATATTCGCGGGATGCAGGGACAGGGCCGCGTACCCGTAATCATAGATGGCGCCTCTCAGGAACAGACAGTTTATCGTGGTTATAACGGTGCGCGATCAGGCAGCTATGTTGACCCGGATCTGATTGGCGAAGTTTCAATCGAAAAAGGAGCAAGCTCGGGCGCCGATGCCACAGGTGCCATCGGCGGCATCGTTCGCATGCGAACGATCACTGTTGACGATATCCTGATACCCGGCAAAAAGTTTGGTGTGCGGTTACGCGGCGGTTTTAACAGCAACAGTACCTCCGTGCCGCCAGTCTTCACACAAGGCGGAATGTTGGGCGGCCGCTTTCCTGAAGGAACGACACCTGACGTGCGCGATGGTGGCAACATGGATAGGCCCGGTTTGCTCGATCCCACCGGTGGTAACGGTAGTGTAGCGGGAGCCTTTACCTCCGAAAATATTGACTTGGTTGCAGCTTATGCCCGGCGCAAAAACGGCAATTATTTTTCCGGCGAGCATGGCAAGGGGCAGCCACATTTTGTCGATCTCGGCACCGAATATGGCTACACAACCATCGGATACGAAGGACTGTCGCCCTGGAAGGGCGGAGAGGAAATTCTGAATACATCGACCGACAACAAATCGTTGTTGCTTAAGGGAAATATACGCTTTGGAGACGATCACGCCCTTGAACTGAGCTACATGAATTACGACAGTACGTTCGGTGAAATCATGCCAACCCGACTTGGTACCCACACAAGTGCAGTGGGCGGTTTCCAGTCAGAGCTTGATAAGCTTGAACTTAAAACATGGACGGCACGCTATCGTTGGGATCCGGAAAGTGACTTGATCAACCTGAAAGTTGACGTCTTCCGCACTGATATGGATCATCGGGCAACCAACTTGCTTTCTTTTAGCGGCATCACCACGGAGAGCTATAGCTGGTCGCAGACTATACGTGACGGCGTAACAATCTCGAATGAAAGCCAAATTGCTGCGGTCCCTGGCGACTTCAAATTCGAATATGGAGGCGCATGGAAGCATGAGAAAGTAGGGGCGCCCGACGATTATGAAAACGACAAATGGTTCGTCAATCATCTTGAATTCCCCCCCCGGACAGGCTCACGGACGGAAAAAAGCGCGTTCGTTAATGCAAACTGGGAAATCGATCCTCAATGGCAATTGAAGGCCGGTCTACGTTATTCGGATTATAAAACGACAGATCAGAACTACTCTTTAGAACCGCTCACTTATTGGCCAAATGCAACCTATCAACTTGTTCCCGGAAAGGACACATATCGTTCGGGACACGGTTGGTCGAAAAATGTTTCGCTTAGTTGGACACCGACTGACAGTATTCAGCTCTATGGACGTTATTCTGATGCAATAAGGCTGCCGACAGTATTTGAATCTATAAAAGGCTTTTCAACAGGGCTGATGCCGGACGAGCTGGAACCAGAACGCGCCAAGACGTTTGAAGTAGGAGCAAACAAATCGTTCGAAAATATCATCGGGGAAAATGATCGCCTTCGTACCCATATTGCTTACTATGATAACGACATTGATAATTATCTAACTCGTTCAAATGTGCCATACAACATCCCCGGCCAAACAAGCATTATCGGTTCACTCGGCATGGTTAATTTGGAAAACGCTCGCATGTCGGGTATTGAGGTTAGCGCTGACTATGAACGTGGCCCATTGTCCGCACGCCTCTCCTGGAACCACGCCCTTAAATCGCGCTTCTGTGCAAGGCCCGGCACTCTTCATCGCGTCGATGACTTGTGTTCAGAGGGAGGTTTCGCAAATAGCTATGCTTTGCAGCACGTCCCACCAAAAGACACGGTTTCGATGCAGCTGAGTTACAAAATGTTTGAGGAACGTCTCACCTTGGGGACTCGCGTGAGCTATTTTTCAAATCGCTTTGTGAAAAGCAAAGCAGATTCAACAAGTGAAATCCAGCCCGGCAATTGGGAACCATATACACTTGTTGACGTCTTCGGCAGTTACAAGTTCGACGAGACAAAGCAACTCGATTTTGCAATCGACAATCTGACGGATCGTTACTACATGGATGCTCTGAATGCTGCACTCATGCCCGGACCGGGACGTACTTTCAGGCTGAATATGACTGCGAAGTTCTAGAGCATCTGCTTCGAGGAAGGGGATAATTCAGCTTTCAATAAACTAATATATCCCCCCTCTGACATACAAAAAATTATCACTGCGTTTTCTTCCGATACTCTCAAGCTTTGCATGAACTTGGCCGAAAACAACGCTACAAAGCGTATTAATGCAATCGCTCACGTATCCCCACCGAAATTGCAGTTAATTGCTTAACCCAGCACTATAAGACAGCTGGTTTGCTTGGTTTGATTTTATGATCTTTCATTAAAAATTAACGAATGGACAAAGGGATTTTTCCATCGAACCTCGAATGTAACTTCTTCAAACAGATCATATTAGGCGTGACGGTGACCGTCAAAGGCCAGCTGATTTGGAGACGCAAATTGCTTCGAAAAGCTTAAGATCCGGCATCAGTGATCCGTTGATCGCAAATTGTTATGATGTTCATGCAAATTATCTGTCTGCGCCTGAAGAAAAAGTCTCTTCACAGAATAAACAGAAGTCGCGCGCTCCGCACCAATCACCTAAGAAGGCGTAAAAGGGATTAAAGAACTCTATAATATAAAAATTGATCAATTTTTCTATGAAATTATATCGATAAGGTCGATTGAAACACCGATTACTAACCACCTTAATCGAAAAGCAAATCCCCCTGAAGGCAGCTCTGCTCGCAATTGGCTTGATTTGTAACAATCTTATAGAGCGCATAAATTATCGCGCCACAAACGATTCACTTTATAAATATGATTAGAACTCAGATATTATCATAATGCGATTATTGCCAAT
Organism: Ochrobactrum sp. Marseille-Q0166; assembly: GCF_014397025.1. Taxonomy (NCBI): domain Bacteria; kingdom Pseudomonadati; phylum Pseudomonadota; class Alphaproteobacteria; order Hyphomicrobiales; family Brucellaceae; genus Ochrobactrum; species Ochrobactrum sp. Marseille-Q0166. Next base: position 363,702 of record NZ_JACJUO010000002.1, read on the forward strand.
TTTTCTTACATGGCCGAAGCCAATTTTTTGGCTTGACGATAGCTAATTCCCAAAAACGCCTTATTTATTCACAATCTCTCCGTTGACTCTCTTTGTATAGTTATTCAATTACGACCTACAGCATAGAATGATCGATTAGTGGACGCCCCTGGAATACGACAGATGGCCAATTTGGATTAATTATGAGTATTGAAGTTTTGGATAAAGGCGAGCCCAGTGGATTAGCTCAGGCTGAGCCCACTAAGGGACCTGGTGTCGCCATTCGCGACATTACCGAAGCACTATCAAAATATAGGTTGGCGCTTATTTTTGGTTGGCAAGATGTAGCACAACGCTACCGCAGATCAAGGGTCGGCGCATTTTGGCTCACGTTGAATATGGCCGTACTTATCGGTGCTTTGGGTTTGATTTTTGGCACTTTGTTTCAAAGCGATATGAGACATTTTCTGCCTTACGTTTGCGCCGGTATAATAACATGGAGTTTTATTTCCACATCAGTTGGCGATGGATGTTCGACTTTTATTGCGTCCCACGGCATAATTTTGCAGGTCAGGATGCCGCTATTTACGCATGTAATGCGTGGCTTATGGCGTAACATCATCATATTTTTTCATAATATAGTCATTTTTCCAATAATCGCCATTGCTGTTGGGGGCAGTATAAACTTCAATATAATATGGGCGATTCCTGGATTTGCCTTACTGTGTATAAATTTAGCTTGGATAATGCTAATTCTTGCAATTCTCTGCGCTCGATATCGGGACATGAGCCAAATTATAACTAACATCTTGCAGGTATTGTTCTATGCGACACCCATTATGTGGATGGTAAAAGTTCTCCCAGGCCACGTTTCGCGCGCATTCATAGAGTGGAACCCAGTCTATCATCTCATTGAATTAATTCGAGCTCCGCTGCTGGGCAACTCTCCAACAGCTTTGGATTGGGCCGTTTGCGTTGCAGCAGCATTCTTTGGATGGGCCTTGGCTATCGTATTTTTTGGGCGCTACCGTTCCCGTGTAGCGTATTGGTTGTAGGAATGAGTTTTATTCAATTAAAAGACGTAAGTGTCGAATTCCCAATATATAACTCCTCGAGTAGATCGCTAAAAAACCGCGTTCTAAGCATAGCCACCGGAGGGAAAATTGAGAGGCGCAGTGATCGATTAGTTATCGTTCGCGGATTGGATGGTGTTTCGCTTACGTTTAAAGATGGTGATCGGATTGGACTTATTGGGCATAATGGATCAGGTAAAACAACGCTTCTGCGGGTTTTATCCGGGATTTATATTCCTACTCAAGGGACTTCCGTAATCGACGGTCATTGCGTATCGCTGATCAACATTAATCTTGGAATAGATCCTGATGCGACCGGTCGCGAGAATATACGTCTCCGCTCGGCGATGATGGGTATGCATCCTCGAGAGATTACAGAAAAATTTGATCAAATCGCAGAGTTTTCCGGATTGGGTGAATTCCTCGACGTCCCCTTTCGTACCTATTCATCTGGCATGCAGCTGAGATTAGCTTTTGCGACCTCCACAGCAGTTCGTCCTGAAATCTTGATAATGGACGAATGGCTTTCGACTGGTGACGAGGATTTTAAAGAACGTGCGAATGAGCGAATGAGCGAGCTGGTTAATTCAACAAAAATTCTTGTTTTGGCGAGCCATTCCAAACAACTATTGGAAAAAAATTGTAACCGAGTTGTGTGGCTCGAACATGGGAAAATCAAAATGGATGGTAGTCCATCAGACGTGTTACCTGCCTATTTTGGCAGGTAAGATAAAATTAGCTTTATTGATGATTCAATTTTCAAAATTATTTCGACAGTCAGTTGAATAAGAGTTCAAAAAGCAACTTTTAGTGCGAAGATTAGAAAAATCGTCAAAGCTTATGTCTGATTTTTATCGATTTTTGAATTCGCTCCAGTGGTGCCGCCCCGTTTTTAACGGGGACTCGTTAGATGAACTCACGCGGCCATTTTCAGTTTCTGTGCAGGTGCTACGTCGCCGATGCTCATATTGGGACGTTTGTTGTCGTAGGTTGATGGCCACTGCGTGGCAAACTCTTGTGCCTCCTCAATGCTTCCGATGATGTGTTGGTTGAGCTATTCATGTCGAACCGTGCGGTTGTAGCGTTCGACATAGGCGTTCTGTTGGGGCTTGCACGGCTGGATGCAGCTCAAGGCGATCCCCCCGCGTCTCCACCCATTCCATCAGCTTGCCACTGACATATTCCACGCCGTTGTCCACCCTTATTGCCATGGGCTTACCGCGCAATTCGATGATCTGGTTCAGATTGCGGATGACGCGCTCGGCAGGCAGCGAGAAATCCACCTAGATATCCAATCCCTTGCGATTGAAGTCGTCCAGCACGTTCAACAGCCGAAACTGCCTTCCATCCTCGATGGCGATCCCCTATGAAGTCCATGGGCCATGGCCATATTCGGCGCTTCAGGCACGGCGAGCGACTCTGGCTTGTTCCGTCGCAATCGCTTACGTGGCTTGATCCACAGGTTCAATTCCAGTTCGCGATCGACCCGCTTGTGGTTCCACCGATGTCCCCGGACATTGCGTAGGTAGAGAAAGCACAGGACGAAATCCCAGTTCTTCTCGGCTCGCGTCAATCCGATCAGCAGATCGGCGATCTGCTCGTTATCGTCATTTAGCTTGGCACTGTAGCGATAGCAGGTCTCGCTGACATCAAAGTGCGGCAGGCGAGCGCAATGTACAGAGGCCCTCAACTCCAATCGCTTTCAGGGCCATCTCTCGACGTTGAGATGGCCGTATCACTTTTTTCCCAAGGCATATTTGAGCAATTTGGCCTGCATGCTCATCTCGGCATACATCTTCTTCAGTCGCCGGTTCTCGTCTTCGAGAACTTTCATCTGGCTGATCACTGACGCACCCAAACCGCCATATTTGGCTCACCACTTGTAAAACGACGCTGTGCTCATTCCGAGCTACTGGCACAAATCCGGCAGGGGGATGCCATCTTCTCCCTGGCGCAGGATGGCAAGGATTTGCGGTTCGCTGAATTTCCTCATCTTCATCAAAATCTCCTCGTTCATAAAGCCCGAGAAAATTCTACTTTTGAAACCCATTATTCGCGGGGGGACTACCCAGTGCTTTAGGGTGACTTTATCACGGCTGATAGCGGCCGCTTGTGGTACGTAGCGATTTCAGCTGCATGGTGCCACATCAATTCGCCAACTAATAATCGCGCAGTCAAACCCTAACGGCATATTAGCTCTGACGCAGTTTGATGTATATGTGTTTTTCCTGCGCCAACGGCTCCAACCTGAAGGAGATCGATTTCCTCAGTACGTACATCTGGCATGTCAAAAATCTGAGTTTTGTGCTCTGTCAATCTGTCTGCTCATTTGACTATGGAGAACTCACCGGGTGACTGACGACTGCGCGATCTTCGACCAAACCGTTGGAGACAGTGCCGACCACGCTTGATCAGACGCGCTATAACCATGGTTCCAACCAGGCGAAAAATTTCTTGCGTATCATGCCCTGGAAAGCCGCGATTATTTGCAGTGCTTTCGCGTGTTTCGACATACAAATCGCTGCCAACGTAATGATCTAGGGCTTAGCACTATTTTGGCAGTTTTCGATTCACGGGCGTGTGCCAGCAGCTTCAGACAGTGCGGGCATCTGCCGGGGGGACCGCATGAAGAAGTCTAGACCGAGCTCTTCCTTCAATTGCTGATGTGCCTGTTCGCAGATCCATCTGGCCTTAACCGTAGCGGCAAGTATCTTGAGGCTCGTATCAGATTATAAGTTGGGCACATAGCATTTTGTTCGCCAGTCGACCGGCGTCCGCCGACGATCCAGGCCTCCTCGCCTGGCAAGCATTGCATGCGATTATCGAGCATCCGGTGCTTATGACCATTCGCAACGCGGACACGTCGAGCCGCAAACAAGCATGTCAGCTGGCCCTTAGTACCGCGCCGCCAGCTTTTTTTGTGACATTTCTTACCAGAAAATGGTCCCGTTTGGTTCCTGATTCATTGATGAACGAGAGCTTAATTCAACGTGGATGATATCGATGGGACAAGCCTAGATATTCATACAGATGCTCTTTTTCAATTTGCAAGTTCCAAGAGAGCCCCACGCTTTTAATGCCAGCACAAAGTCGTTCCGCCACCTTTCGATTCACACCTCTTACCGAGGCAACAGCAAGAACACGGATGCGGAGATCATCAAAAGAGCTTGGACAGTTCTGCCGAGCTCCAACTTCAATCAGAAACGAGCAATTTTCTAAAACCGCACGAGGCCACTCGGATAGGTAAATGCGCCAAATTCAGCTTAACCCCGATTTTAGCGCATTCAAATAATCATAACCATGATCAGCGCTTGGTTCCAAAACGGCACCTTCTGCCCACTCATTCCAAGCGTTCACGAAGATCATTGGATAACTAATTCTCCCCTCCTCGAACCTTGACAGTGTGATCGCTTTGCAACTAGAGACCCATTTTCGGAATAGTTCCGGAGAGCTTCCAATAAGCGTGTGAGCATTCGTCTGTCGACGCGGTGTGTTATCCCAGTCTGGACATACGCCCATAAGCATCTTGGGAAGAAAATTCGCCGAATTGAGGGCGGTCTCCATGACAGCCTCATAACTTTCATAATAATCTTTTCTGGTAGCATCAAACGGTCCGATCTTGTCCGATTGTATTGTGATCCTCGGACCTGTACGAACTATTCTATGTGGCGGAAATTGAACTACAAAATCCACATGCTCCAAATGTTTTTCGTTGAACTGCAGTGAAAATACAGAACCAATTATGAGTGAAAAACCGGTTCTAGTTCGCACACGAGTTCTGATTTCGGACAAAAAAAGAGAAAAATTGGGGATGGCTGCAACTTGATAAATCATAAAGACTGGTCGGCCATCTATCATTTGATAGGAACCCAATTCGATACTTTCACAGATATCGTTTACGAGACCGTTAAGTGTATCTTCGTCATATGTCTGTTCAAGAATGACATCAGACGTCGCTCCATCCCAAGCTCTGGTCCAGCTCTCATTCGCCCAACAGAGGCAGTAGGTTACAGAGGACTGACCAAGGCTACTAAATACTTCGGAAGGCTTCTGCATTATCCTTTTTTTTCCGAAACGATAATAATACATGCAGAAGTTGTTCACACCGTACTGCTGGGCCAAATCTACTTGTTGACGGTGAATTTCGGGCAACCGAAGGTCATAGAACCCCAGAGCGCCGGGCAGCTTTGGTTGCACATGCCCAGGAAACCGCGGCTTAGCTCGAACAACGTTAAACCATTCTGTGAACCCCTCACCCCAATTTTCGTTATTCACGTCAATTGGATGGAACTGGGGAAGATAGAAAGCGCTAACGATAATCTGTTGGCTGGCTGCATGAGTTTCAACGGCACCATAGTAACGAGTTCTTACAGCCTGCCTTACCTTATTAAAATTAGGTTGCAATTCCATATGCTTGATAGCGTCCTTAAGTCGGCGTACCCCATACCGGCTTAATAACTTCTCCCAACCGAATTTCATTAGGTCAATTCGAAGCTCACTCTCATAACTTTTTGATTTTGAGTGAAAGACGTAAATATCTGTTGAGACGCCTAATGCGAATCCAGCATCGGCTGCTCTAAAGCAGTAATCAGTTTCTTCACCGTAGCCTTCCGGGAACAATTCCTCGTCAAAACAACCAACTTCATCAATGCATCGACGGGTTATTGTGAAGCAGAATCCGTGAACGAGCGGAACGTATGATACGGGATAATCGTGTGCAACATAAGCACAGAAATTATCCACATCTTGCACTGAAACACCACGCGGCAACTCATTAACAGCAGTCTGAGTACTTGTTGACTGAAACGCTGGAACAGATTGATAGCTTGCGGCATTTGACATTGGCCCTAATATACCGAGCTCTGGATGATTTAAAAAACACTGCTGCGTTCTCACTGCCCAATTCAAGGGAACTATTGTATCGCTATTTAAAAGCGTAACAATATCCGCATCACTTAAATTAATCCCACTATTAGCGGCTTTGGTATAACGGATAGCAGTTTCATTCCTGATAATCTTAATATGTGGAACAGTGCTGGCAAATGCAGAAAGAATTTCGCGAGTTTCTTCATCTGATGCGTCATCTACGATTATAATTTTATTTATATCACCAGAGTTGAGTAAAACCGACTCTAGGCAAGCACGTGTTTCGTTCGGTGCGTTATGAACGCAAATGACTAAATCGTGTGACAAACGATCAATATTTTTTACCATGCTAAATCAATCTCTTGCCGTTTGCATAACAAAATCCACTATCCTCGACCTTCCTTTCACGTCATACGCAAAGTGTATGAAATTACCTTCATCGCGCGTGGAAATACCAGGTTCAAATATCTCTATTTCTTTAACCCCTGACTTCATAATTGCATAACGTAAACTAATTTGATCCCTTATACTTCGCGTATTTATCTCTGACCACCAATGATCAAAGAACTTCTGCACATTCCTGCGCAATGGCCTGCTAATCAATATATTAGTCTCAACAAGATTTTCATTCTTTACACCAATATTTTGATATAGCTCCACTTGTTGATCTAATATTTCGATATCGTCAGAACCAATTCTTTTGCATTCATTGGCTTCTTCTATATAACCACTTCTTACCGGGTGACGAATAACACCGATGTCAGCACCGCTTTCAACTACAATTTCGACATAGGGAAGAATACCTTTTAAAGGAACAACGTTCGCATCAACCCAGACAACGACGTCGTAATCTGGAAAGAAGTAATGCGGATGAGTTTTTACAAATCGTGCGGTCTTTCGAGGATTCGGATCAACGTAGGGAGTCACCCGATTTTTATAAGGCTGCGGAACGGATATGGGTTGATCGGTAAAACAATAGTAATCCACCCCTAACTCCACAGTCGGAATACTCGCTAATTCGTCGAAATTTCCCATTACTGCAGAGCAAACGGCTACGCGCAGATTACCAAGCTTCGAATCTTTTGAGGGAAGCTTAATTTCTACCTGCCGCCTTTGATTGTTTGTAAAACTCGTAATTCTACTAGTCCGAGATCTACTCCAGTATCCTGCCAGATTATAGGCAACGTCTGCCGTCACACATATCTTCTTATAACCGTTGGCTACGCCCAGAACTCCTATAAAGCGCTCTATTGCGTGAGCGAGAGCCCGTCTATCTGCCCTTTTTCTTCATCAAAATCTTCATAGCGTAGACCTGCGTCCAACAAGGGCTTAAGCATACGAGTTCTGCACCAGAAAAAGGCCCCCCCGGGAAATCCGGGCACGTATTAAGCTCTGGTATGCCAATTATCCTTTTTGACAACTGATCAACAGCGGTCTTATTGCTACCCCAAGACGGCTGAAGGCTTGTTTCACCATAGTATGCAGGATAAAATAAACCAATCGAAGCATCACTTTCAAAAATGTTATATATCTGGGAAAATATACCTTCCGACCCCAACGTATTATGTAGAAGGAATTTCCTCCAAAACTGATATCTGCTTTGGTAATTTGACTTTTTCGAGTGAGCATGAATAAAAATGTCATATTTTATTATTTCATCTTTAAAAAGAATCACCCACGACGCAACGTCGCGACCCTTATTTTTACATCTATTTACAATGCATTTATCTATTTGAGGTATTTGATCAATGAAGAATTTTTTCTATGGCTTTACATCTTCATTATCCTGAATTGAGATCAAAAGCGAAAACTGTACTGAAATGTTTTTTAGATAGTTTAAAAATTCAGCAGCACAATCTGTATGAAATAGATGCAGATGAACACAAATTGAAAGTCGAGGATCAATTTTAGCAACGTGGTCGAACTCGAGAATCCGATCGATCGGTCCATATTCAGGTTTACGAGTCCGTATAAGGCCATGCATTAAATTAGAGACGCTTGCACTGGTTTTTAAAGTCGGCGTCTTAAGCATGAATGACCGTTGTTCGGCACGACCAAACTTCAGATAATGTAGTAGTGAATTATATCTAGCCTGCTTTACATCGGGATTCGCCATTAAATAGCGCTGCCCATCGAAAAGCGGTCCAGGATTCCGCTTCTCGAAGTCACCATTCCGTAAAAAGTGAACCGCCGGATTAACACCAGCATTCTTTACATCGGGATTATTGGCAAGGTACCATTCTTTATCAAAAAGGGCACTGTTCGATATGATACGTCCATTGCGAATATCGAAAATAAGTCGCTTAACTGCCTTAAAGCGCGCTAAGCGCTTCCATATATATTTTCTCACATTGACCCCGTAATTTCAATCATCCCCCTCAGTTTAGGGAGATTCAATATCCCACCACCCGATACACTTAATCGTCAACGTCTTCAATTGTTGACATCCGCTGACTGCCCTCTTTTTTCATCAGAGTACTTCAGAAGATTTGAATTTTCCGCGCTTTTCGGGATTTATACTTCTGATTTCCACAACAAGGCGATCCTCGTTATACAAACTACATCATATCACTACTAATCTTTTATATTGTTCTAATGCTTCTACTATGTCGACAAGTCATGAATGCAAAAAATATTGGTAAATAGCTAGGAAAATAGACTTACCCGGAGTTTATTAGGTGGATGCGACTGATCTCGATCTCTTTTTTGGCCCAGTCAATATTTTTCCCGTATCGAATCTAGGACCTGTATCTGCATAAATAGCACATTTTGCCATAATAATCACTAATGCGCTTAAGTCGATGACTGAAAAGTTAATTGATACTAGTAACAATAGGTTCGTAACGGCCACTCGCGTTTTGGCCCTCGCAATAGTAATAACTGCCTGCCGAGACAGACCCAAGGGGATGCCGACATCACTGCAGCAATCTTCGCCCAAATTGGCGTGACTAATGCGATGCCATACTCCAATTAGGCCCCTTAAAATCAGCTAGCCACTGGCGATGGCTGTCACGCTTATTCTCATCTGTTAAGAGAAACTCCGTTATGCGCATTCTCTAACTCTCAATGACAGAACACAAAATTAAACAGAATGTGGAGAAAACTACACCGACTACAAATAAAACCAACAATTTTGTTAGAAATCAATATTTCTAAAATAAGATAAATTATAATATAGTTTGATATATCAAATCAAAATATTATTCATGGCGCTACAATAACCAAAAGCAACTATTTATTCTAAATGAACATTATAATATCAAAAAATTCTAGTATATTATCTCAAAAACTCTTTTGCTATCGAATGTACTGGCGTCTGTTTTTACATCACTGATAAGCGTCTTTATCGATGTAAACTGACCTATCATATTTTTTTCAGCATAATTTACCTCATTCTGAAGAGCCTCGACAATCAATTCAGGCGTGGGCAATTCGATACTCGTAATGTATTCGCTACGCTCACAGAGGTCTTTACTCTCGTACTTATTCGTTATGGTGCGAATTCCCGCATAGGCCATTTCTAATGGAGGGTAACTTGGGTGGGGAGAAACCATAAGCGAGATGCCAACGGATGCCTTGCTCAGCAAACCAGCATATTCCTCAAGTGGCATCTTACCTGTTATGACGCAATTTGGGATAGATTTTACAAGATTAGAGTCAAAGCTTTCACCGATACAGAAAATTTTCCAATCATTCGCTTGAATCGGATTCCTCCTTGCCCATAGAGATAAAGCATCAATCCCAGCTTCAAAGCAATTCCTGAGAGCTGAAGGCCGCGAATAAAACAAAATTATCTTCTCCCGACGAAAATCTGAGAGCATAGAATCCACTTTGTTATTGGGCTTGTAGCGGATTACCATTTTTGAAGGAAAATGATATTTTCTTTCCAAGTAATTTACGAGTTCTTCTGAATTTATTATGGCGACGGTATCTTCTCCACGCATATAGGTTGACTCTGCAAGAGCATAACGGGTCGACCATCCATAGAATCCTGGCTCGAAATCCTGTATAAGGTAAACAATTTTCGGCGCATAACCAAAGAAATACTTTTGTAAATCATGCAACTGGTAGGAATTCCGAGCTGTCCACCAAGCAGTGGCAATAAAAATGTCATTTGGTCGAACATCCAAATACTGATCATTTCTATCTGTCGCATCGACTATAACGTAGGGAGCAGCTCGCTCATCTCCAAGTTTTTGCACTTCATATCCTCTTAATGCTTCTGGAACATCGCTGACCAGCGCTTCAGATACAATAATCCGAACATCAATATCCTGGCCTGCTGACGCGACCATCTCAGCAAAGATTTTAAGTGCTGTATCTATACCTCCGAATATCGCCGCCGGATGAACAGTGTGCAGCATCAGATTCAGCCTGCGCTTTTCCTCGTACTGTGGAGCAGCGAGGATACGTAAAGTCTCACCGATTGAAGAGGAGATCAATCCAACAGGTGCGCGCTCCGAACCCAGCAATGGTACAAATCTCATCTCCTCTGGATCAGGAGCACCCTGATAATGCGGACGGAGTGTAACGCGAGCCCAAGCGTGTCCTGTGCACTCCGCGATAAGCAACAATGCTCTTTCTATGGCGTGTGCAAGAGTACCATCGATTTGTCCTTCCTCATCAGGAAAGTCTTCAAATTCTAATTGCATATCCAGGATAGGCCGAATAGCTTTAGATCTTCCCCAAAACATAGATCCAGATGGAAATTCAAGTGTGGTCTTAACGTCTAGAACTAGACCTAACTTACTCATTAAACTACTTACTATCGGAAAGTCGTACCCCCAATTAATATCTTTTTTCACTTCATGAAAATGTTCTGGGTAGACAATGCCTATATTTCTCTTCGAGAGTAAAAATAAATTAGATGCTGCAATCTCTCGGCTTCCAACTAGATTCTCGAAAAGATATTTTCTCCACCTCGAACCCAATCCATGAGCGTGCAGAGATTTCTTTGAATGCAAATGAAGAAATGCTTCATACCGCGCATATACTTCGCGGTGTGCAATATATTTTGGGGCAACATCTCGGCCACGATTCGGAGTTACACGAACTTCAAGCTCTATTACATCTATTCCCGACTCTAAGAATTTTCTCTCGATCTCCGCCTTTTTAGCATCGGTATCGGTCGTAACAAACAGACCAAATGGGACAGGAATGTTAGCTATATACTGAATTATTTCAGAAGTTAAATCGGGATAGTAGATATGCGCGATGACAGCGACTCTATCAAATTTTACATCTAACTTTTCGTTATCTATCGGTATGCAAACCGAAGGATTTATATCATCCGACAATATTCTTGCCGACAAAACTCCATTTTCATTTATATATGCAGGAGAATTTAAAGAATTACGTTCAAAAATAGAGAATTTGTTTAGATTAAGCTTGTACTTAATAAACTTTGCACTATGCAAAATCAAAGAATACACGCCACGTTTTTTTATTATACTGTAAGCACGCAGAGCATAGTACATGGATTCATCCTAGATGCAACTTTTACACAAGTATGGTTCGAAACCTAGATATCAAGAACGCACATGAAAACACATGTTTACGGCTTAATTCACCATAAGGAATCATCAGAAAACCAATAATATTTTTAATTATAAATGATCTAGCTTCAGATTGAAAATCCAACTGACTAGCGCACAGTCAATCATGGACTAATTGAGGCCCACTTGGAGTTTGGACCACGGATAAATATAGTTTACGCGCTGAAGGCTGCGGGGATGCCGATGAGCCATTTATGCATGAACTCGGCATCTGATTGTCAAGGCCGTTTTATGATCGGAATTTACTATAATTTCCGTACCAGTCCTCCATCTTAATTCGTGGATCGCCATAGTTCATAAATCAATCGGCGTTAAAATATTCGGCTCGGAACTTGTCCTTTAAGCTCTCGATATGCTGTCGGCTTGTTAACTCGAGAGAAGTCGGACGACCACTACTGCAAGTCAACAAGACTAAGTTATGAGAGATAAATCGTTACCATAATCCAAACGAATAATACTGGGATAACCGACATGACGACATATCGGTTGCAGGGTCTATACGTCATCTTCACTAAGTGAGCGATGCAGCATCAACTGCTAGCGAAAAGCATGAGAACGTGGTCAAAAACATCAGAATATGGATTTCGTCCAATAGCCAATCGACCTTCCATATCCGGCCGGGTTTAAACGAGACTAACCTACGCTTTTGAAAAACTCGATGTTTGCATTGAACCGTCTTTTCCCCCGATAACGAATCATAGTTGGAAATTTCAATTCTGAATGGCTTAATTTAACCAAAGCACATCACCATATGATAGCTCATACCAAACAGACGACGGCATATTGCTGCTATTTGACCCGCCAATCCATGAAAATAATATTTTTAATTTTAGTCCAAACATACGGATTTACTAGGTAAGAAAATATTGTGGCTGGGGCGCCTGGATTCGAACCAGGGAATGCCGGTACCAAAAACCGGTGCCTTACCGCTTGGCTACGCCCCAACAAAAATCAGATCAGAGTGATCGATAGCGCGGGCTTATAACCTCTCTCCGTACGGAGCGCAATCGTCTATTACAAATTCTGTTAAGCTTTACACACCTGGGGATAACTCTACGTAAAGGCGTTAAAGACATAACGCTGTCAAACCCATAATGCTTTGCGTTCTCTATCAAAACTGATATTTGATATAAACAGTATTTTTCTCGGTTGTCGCAATGTTCCTGCTGCTCGTTTCATTTCTTGCAAGCGCCATTCTTTGCGGCGTTGGTCTTTATATCCTTGCAAATCTTTTACCCAAGAGCTTTCTTGCAGCGGGCTTCAATGCGCGTTCAAACCACAGCATAGCGGCGCGGCAAATCGGGGGTCTCGCGGTCATCCCCGGAATATTGACTTCTCTCTTGATGTTCGGAACCGATCTCGGGTTAACTATTGAACTTGTTTTGTGCCTCTCTGGCGCATCTTTATTGCTCTGGGTAGTCGGCGCACTTGATGACCGGTTCGACCTTTCCGTTTCGATACGGTTTGGATCTCAACTCCTTGCAGCTGGCCTCGTCATCTACGGATTAGGCCCGGACTTTCGGCTTCTGGCAGAGATTTTTCCACATTGGTTGGAAATTACTTTTATGGTCATTACACTTGTTGCTGCTATCAATATAACCAATTTCATGGATGGTCTGGACTGGATGACATGCGTCGGGATCGGCATCCCGATGGCAGGATTAGCATTACTGACCATATTTCAGCTCAGTGGCCTGGACAGCGGTACACTAGGAGCAATTATCGCAGGCGCTCTTTGCGGCTTCGCAATCTTTAACCGCCCTCCTGCCAATATTTTTCTGGGAGACTCCGGCAGCTTCCCGCTCGGCTTGATAACAGGTACCGCGCTTCTTCTGCTGGCAAAAGGAACCCATATCTCTGTCGCGCTTATTCTGCCGCTATATTATATTTTAGACACGGTAACGACGATGGTTTTACGTGCAGCGCATGGTGAAAACATTCTCAAAGCACATTCTAAACACGCCTACCAGCTTGCCAAACGATCTGGATGGAGCGTAACCAAAATCGTGGGGCATGTAGCAGTCATGAATTTAATTTTGATTGCATGCGCTACGGCAATCCTAGAGTTTAATCATATGCTCTCACAAATGATATTTCTGCTTGTAGCATTCGTGTTAGTATTATTACTTTTGTTAGATTTTCGTGGTCATTTTAGGAAGCTATGACACTAAATAAAATTTTGCGTACAGCACTTACATCTTCAGTCGCCATAGCTGATCGCAATGCATCTAAGCTCGCCGGAACATCCACATCGCCCTTATTGCCTTTAGGCGCCCGCATTATTTTGGGATGGCGCGTGCTTTGTGCATGAGAAGGATCATAGAAGAGCTCTTCAAACATTTTCTCGCCTGCACGAACACCCGTCACTTCGATCGCGATATCACCGTCTGGAGTTTCCGGGTTGCGGACAGTTAACCCGGCGAGCATAATCATATTTTCAGCCAGATCCCGAACCTTAACGGGTTCACCCATTTCAAGAAGCACGGTATCACCAGTTTGCGCAATTCCGCCCGACTGCACGATAAGTTCCGCAGCTTCCTTGATCGACATAAAATATCGCGTCATATCTTCATGCGTTAATGTTACCGGCCCTCCCTGAGCAATTTGCTCACGGAAAAGAGGAACTACAGAACCATTCGAACCTAAAACATTTCCAAATCGAACTGAGTAGAAAAGCTTTGACTGACCGGCAGTTTCAGCCAGCAAACCGTGGTAATAAACAATCAGCTCTGCCCAGCGTTTTGTAGCTCCCATCACATTGGTTGGCCGCACAGCTTTATCTGACGAGATCAGAACCATACGCTTCACATTCGTCGCCAAAGATGCAGCCGCAACATTCACGGTGCCAAAAACATTATTATGGATACCGACCAATGGGTTCTGTTCAACGAGCGGAACGTGCTTGTAAGCTGCGCAATGATAGACCGTGTCTACATTGTGCGCGCGAATAGCTTTTTCAACGCACTTTCGATCCGTCACGGACCCAAGAACAGGAATGACAGGGCAACTTGCAACTTGGCGTAACTGGCGCTCTATCTGATAAAGTGCAAATTCACTGCACTCAAAGAGAACGATACAAGCAGGATTCCATTGCGCAATCGTTTGGCACAAATGACTTCCGATAGAGCCTCCTGCACCAGTAATCATGATACTTCGGCCTTCTACCACTTCACGCAGCAGATCGACGTCAGGTGGAACCGGAGAGCGCCCAAGAAGGTCATCGATCTCTATATTGCGAAGCGCACTGACGAGATATTTTCCTGCCGTTAAATCGGCAATAGGCGGAAGAATACGTGTACTGACCGGAAGTCGCCCAAGAAGACGAGCCAAGGTTTGCCGTTGTTTCTGATCAAGGCCCGGTTCGGATATAACGACTTGCTTAACCCCAAAATTTTCAATCAGCGCCGGAATATTGTCAATGCCATACACCCGTAAACCAACGATATCCATTCCGTTGAGTTCGCCCGCGGGATCGATAAAGCCTATGACCTGCGTATCGCTGTGGCTTCTCAAAGCGGCCGCAAGTTGTCTCCCAGGTTCACCAACTCCGATAATCAGTGCGGTACTGGAATATGCTTTCGCCATCTCGGCGCTGCGCAAAAGCCATTTCGCGCCAAACCTGCTTGCAGAAATAAGGACGGTACTCAACAACCAATATAAAAGCGGAACCGAACGAGGCAAACCAGCTCCGCCATAAGATTCCATAAGAAAAACCAGCGCCACCCAGAAAAGTGCTGCAATTGCCGTGGCCTGAAAGATTGGCCAGATCGCACGTTCAGCCAAATAACGAATGATCGCACGATAGAGACCAAATCGAATAAAAACAGGAACAGCCAATACCGGCGCTATGGCGATCAGAAAAATTTGGGTTGGCGTTGGTATAAACACAAAACCCAAGCGCATAACAAAGGCCAGATAAGCGCTGAGTAATAGCAACAAACAATCGCTCACGAGCAAGATTATCTGCTTACCAAAGCGCGGCAATAATGCCAGTTTTTGCCAAGGCGACCTAAAACTCATACGAATATACCTAGCCCTCTCAAGGCGCATATCCCAAAAATCAGTTATGAAAATTGGGCTGCATTAAACTTTTTTATCGCGATATCAAACGGCTAATAACAACACCCAAACATAAAACGCTTTCAATAGCTGCACCGATATCATGAGTCTTTGAGCGGGACTACATCAATTGAAATTTCAGGCACTTACAAACATTATGTCGCACCTCTTTATTGTAATATTTAATTAAATTGATCTTTTATCAATTGCTATTGCGCTTTTCTTCGAGCTTATCATTTTCAAAGGATGGAACTAGCCATCTCCAGCTATTATAAAGATATAAACATTTCTTTATGCCACATTGACAATTGATGATGCTTCATTCAGACTGAATTGCGTTATGGTTCTTTCGTCAGACTCTCGACGGAAGCTAAGAGGGAAACCGGTGCGCTAAAAACAATACCGGTGCTGCCCCCGCAACTGTAAGCGGCGAGCCCTGATCCATCATGCCACTGGAATGAAAGTTCCGGGAAGGCGGATCAGAGCGCATCCCGAAAACTGTAAAAGGTCTTCGGATAAAGATGCGCTCCAAGGCGCTGACCCGCGAGCCAGGAGACCTGCCATGACAGATAACGTCAACGGGCGGGGTGTCCCGGAATGTCGCAAAGCGGGCGTTCAGCCTATGCTCTTTTGCGTCTCCAACCCCGCCGCCTATATCGGGGTCTATAGATATGTCACGAACAACACTTTCCACCGCCACATTGGGCGTGCCGCGCATTGGGCGTCATCGCGAACTGAAATTCGCTCTTGAAGCCTTCTGGTCCGGGAAATCTTCCGAAGCGGAACTTCTCGCAAATGCAAGGGCCCTACGCGCCGCCAACTGGACCGAACAGCGCGACCGCGGTATTACAAAAATTCCGTCCAACGATTTCTCGCTTTACGACCATGTGCTCGATACTGCCGTGATGGTGGGGGCGATCCCTGCGCGCTATGGCTGGTCAGGCGGCGATGTAACGCTTCAAACCTATTTCGCCATGGCGCGCGGTCGTGAAGGCCAAGCACATGGTGATTGCGGCTGCACCCATCCGCAAGAAGGCGTGACCGCGCTGGAAATGACCAAATGGTTTGATACCAACTATCATTACATGGTGCCAGAACTGACCGATGATCAGAGCTTCGCACTTTCGTCACGGAAGCCGGTGGAGCATTTTCTTGAGGCAAAAGCGCTGGGTATCCACACGCGTCCGGTCATTCTCGGGCCGGTGACCTTTCTTAAGCTGGCAAAATCGACCGCAGCGGGTTTCAATCCGATAGCGCTGCTGCCGAAACTGCTGCCTGTTTACGAAACACTGCTGGAGGAACTGGCGGCAGCCGGAGCAGACTGGGTGCAAATTGACGAGCCATCGCTGGTTCTGGATCTCATTCCCAATGAACGTGCTGCGTTTGAACTCGCCTATCAGCGTTTGAGCGCCGCAAGCCCGGTCAAAATCCTGATTGCCAGTTATTTTGGAGAACTCGGCAACAATCTTGAGACCGCACTTGCGCTACCGGTGGCGGGCTTGCATGTCGATCTTGTGCGCGGGGCAGAACAGCTTGCGGAAGTTGAAAACAAAGCACGCAAAGATCAGGTGCTTTCGCTCGGCGTCATCGACGGTCGCAATATCTGGCGTGCCGATCTCAGCACGATCACCGATCGTATTCAGCCTGTCATCGACAAGCGCGGGTTGGAGAAAATCGAAATCGCACCGTCCTGTTCGCTCCTGCATGTGCCGATTGATCTGGAGCTTGAAACAACCCTTGATGAAGAGCTGAAAAGCTGGCTCGCATTCGCAGCGCAGAAGATCGACGAGCTTTCCATCGTCGGACGCGCACTGGCATCCGGCAAAAGCACTGTTCTTTCTGAACTCAAAGCAGCCAGCGACGCGCTCGGCAGCAGAGCCCGATCACCCCGCGTGCATAATGCAGCCGTTAAACAGCGGATTGCGAATATCACCGAGGCGCAGAAAAGCCGCCAGAGTGCTTTTGCAAAACGTCAGAAATTGCAAAATGCAAAGCTTGACCTTCCCGCCTTCCCAACCACCACAATCGGCTCTTTTCCGCAGACGCCGGAAGTGCGCAAAGCCCGCGCGGCACACATCAAGGGCGAGATCAGCAACGCGCAATATGAAGGTTTTATTCAGCGGGAGACCGAAGTCGCTATCCGCTGGCAGGAAGAAATTGGTCTCGATGTGCTCGTTCATGGCGAGTTTGAACGCAACGACATGGTGCAATATTTCGGCGAGCAGCTTGCGGGCTTTGCTTTCACCAAGCACGCATGGGTGCAAAGCTATGGCTCACGCTATGTCCGTCCGCCCATCATTTTCGGCGATGTTTCGCGTCCGGAACCGATGACGGTGGCATGGTGGAAATATGCACAATCGCTGACCGACAAGCCGGTCAAGGGCATGTTGACGGGGCCGGTCACGATCCTCAACTGGTCATTCGTCCGCGACGACATCCCGCGCTCGGCAAGCTGCCGTCAGATTGCGCTCGCCATTCGTGACGAGGTACACGATCTTGAAGTTGCAGGCGCCGCCATGATCCAGATTGATGAGGCGGCACTGCGAGAAGGTCTGCCGCTGCGCCGTTCCGACTGGGCGCATTATCTTGACTGGGCCGTCGAATGTTTTCGCCTCTGCTCCACCGGCGTTGCCGATCAAACGCAGATCCACACCCACATGTGTTATTCGGAATTCAACGACATCATCGCGGCAATTGCCAATATGGATGCCGATGTGATTTCGATTGAAACCTCGCGCTCACGCATGGAACTGCTCGAGGCCTTCAAGACCTTCAAATATCCCAACGAAATCGGGCCAGGCGTTTACGACATCCATTCGCCGCGCGTTCCGAATGTCGATGAGATGGCCGATCTCCTGCAGCTTGCCCGCAGGCAGCTTTCTGATGCGCAACTATGGGTCAATCCCGATTGCGGCCTCAAAACCCGCAAATGGGATGAGGTTCGCCCTGCCCTCATCAACATGGTGACAGCAGCGAAAGCGCTTCGCGCTGAACGAGCTTAGTAATGCAAGCCTGCGCCGGAAGTCCGGCGTAGGCTACCCTCCGTTCACAAGCGCCAGAATAAGCTGTTCAACATTGCCGCCCGACCCCATTTCAACACGGTCGAAGTCACGGCCCTGCTGACGCTGAACGGCGACCAGCGCATTGATACGGTTAATCAGTTCGCGGCGCATTTTCTGGCATTTCGGATCGTTGGGGATGGAAAGCCCAACCGTTGTGCGGACAATCTCGCGCGTCATGTCCTTGGCTGTTTCACCGTGCACAAGTTCATGCTTATAGATGCCATCATAAAAGCGTTCCCAGTTTTCTTTTACTGGGGAGGAAAGCTTCTGTGAGGGCTTCGGCAGCGTATAGGTGATCTTCAGTTTTGGCTTTGCCGAGACAATCGTGCAGCCATTGTTGGAATTGTCGAATTTGCGATCCCAGGTCAGCACAAAGGTGGTGTGCGCAATCACACGGGACTTTCCGGCCTTCGGGCCACGCTCACCGATGGATTCATAGAGCTGTGGACCGGTTCGACCGGTTATCGCGTATGGCTTTATAATTTCAACGGCTTTCCAGTCGTCTTCTGCATGGGCGAGGCCTGAAAACAGAAAACCGAAAACGACACTCAACACAGCTATTCGCACGACGGCTCCAGGATCAGGTCGGTAAAATCACGGCGTGTAAGCTACAATATGACGGCGATAATCAGAAGCCCTTTCAGCGAGGATGATGACCATATCGTACGATATTGACAAAATATTCATATTTTCGTATATATGAAGATATGAAGGATACTGACCCAATCGACGCAGGACTGACGTCCCATTCCGCCGACAAGGCAAGTGATTTTCTCAAGGCAATCGCCAACAATCACCGGCTTATGATTCTGTGTCGGCTGACTTGTGGTGAGAGGTCGGTGGGGCAGCTTGCCGAAATGCTTGGCCTGCGTGACTCCACCGTTTCGCAGCATCTGGCCCTGCTGCGTCGCGATGGCATTATTGCCGGGCGGCGTGATGGACAAACGATCTGGTATCGCATCGAAAGCGATGCAGCCAGAGAGGTGATGGCGGTCCTTTACTCTCATTTCAGGCCACCAACCCAATCATCGGCCCAAAGCTGAAGAAAAAATATGCCCGATCAGACACTCGCCAGACGTAATATCCTTGTGTTGACCGCAGCACAGGCACTGGGTGCGTCAAGCCCGCCCATCATCATTTCACTCGGCGGTCTGGTTGGCCAGCAGCTTTCCTCCGATCCGGCGCTGGTCACACTGCCGGTCAGTCTGTTTAATCTGGGCCTTGCGGCGGGCACCCTGCCTGCAGCTTTTGTCATGCGCAGTATCGGGCGTCGCAATGGCTATCTGCTGGGCGCCACTCTCGGCATAGTCGCCGGACTGATTGCAGCACTGGGTATTTTTGTTGCGTCCTTCGTCATATTCTGTCTCGGCACCTTCATTGCTGGTTTCTATGCTTCCTATGTTCAAAGCTATCGCTTCGCGGCTACCGATGCAGCAACAGGTACGCTCAAGGCACGCGCCATCTCCTATGTTATGATTGGCGGTCTGATCGCCGCAATCATCGGCCCCCAACTTGTCATATGGACCCGCGACGCGTTCGCCGCGACTCCCTATGCGGGAAGCTTCCTGAGCCAAGCCGTTCTAGCACTCTTGGCAATCCCGGTGCTGATGCTGCTTCGTACACCCAAAGCTGTGAAGTCCAGCAACGCTACCGGCAATGGCCGCCCACTCAAAGAGATCATGCTGAACCCGCGCTACATCCTCGCGCTTGCGGCAGGCGTGGTTTCCTACGGCCTGATGACCTTTTTAATGACCGCCGCCCCTATAGCGATGGTTGGGCACGGTCACTCCATTGATAATGCCGCACTGGGCATTCAGTGGCATGTACTGGCAATGTTTGGACCAAGCTTCGTTACAGGCATTCTGATGACCCGCTTCGGCAAAGAACGTGTAACTGCCGTCGGCCTCTTCATCATCGCTTTGTCTGCAATCGTTGCCCTCTCGGGCCTCGATCTCAGCCATTTCTGGATTTCGCTGATCCTGCTGGGCATTGGCTGGAATTTCGGCTTTATTGGCGCAACAGCGATGGTCGCCGACTGTCATACGCCGGAAGAGCGTGGCAAAGCGCAAGGCGCAAACGACTTCTTTATCTTCGGAACGGTTGCCGCTGCATCTTTCTTTGCCGGATCACTCTTGCATTCGTCAGGTTGGAAAACAATTAACTGGATGATCTTCCCGGCTGTGGCTCTCATCCTTGTGCCGCTTTTATGGCAGTCGGTGCGAAAGCAGAAAGCCAAGACTGAAGCATAGAAAAAGCCCACCCTGAAGATTCAGGGTGGGCTTTTTTCCAATCACAATTTGATCTTACTGTTCGATCGTGCGGTTCCAGCGGCTGTTGAGCTGCTGACGGCCTTCGTTAACGGCATCCCAATCAAGCGTGTTCGCGGTCTTCATATAACCGTTGAATGCATCAAGCTTTGCCTGTGCTTCCGGCGAACCGGCCTTGGCTTTCTGGTTTGATGGAATAACATTACCGTAGTCCAATGCCTTGCTTTGTGCATCGGCTGAGAGCAGATAATGCGCAAGCTTCTGGCTCAGTTCCGGTTCGCTATTGCCTGCAAGCACGCATTCGGTCACAGCGAGAACGACAGAGCCTTCCTTAGGCTGTGCATATTCAACCGGAATGCCCTTGTCCTTCAAGTTGTTTACGCCGGTTGGCGTCAGCGGGAAGATTGCAGCTTCGCCGGTCTGAACCATTTCGGAAATCTTGGCCGATGACGGAATGAACTCCAGAACATTCTTGCCAATGGTATCCGGGAATTTTTCAAAACCTGGCTCAAGGTTCTTGTCGTCACCGCCCTGAATCCGGTTGAACATAAGGAACGCATGCAGACCGAAAGTCGAGGCGGAAGCCGACTGGAACACCACCGCGTTCTTGTACTTTTCGTCAGCGAAGTCCATCCACGACGTTGGAGCTGCCCAACCCTTTTCGTCGAAGAGCTTCTTGTTGTACGCGATGCCGGTCATGCCCATATCGACGCCGATTGCCATGTCGTCTTTGAGACGTGCGGCTGGCTGAATGTCAGCGAGAACTGCATCATCCGTGATCTTCTGGCAGAGACCGGCATTGATCGCACGAACCATAACGCCGTCGTCGAGCAGCATGACATGCATCTGTGGCTTGTCTTTCTGCGCAGTTGCTTTTGCGAGAATATCAGCAGACGTGCCCGGAACGACAACGACCTTGACGTTGTTGGCTTTTTCGAATTCCGGCAGGACATGCTCGGTGTAAGCCTTTTCCATGTTGCCGCCATTCATGCCGATATAAAGCGTTTTGGTTTCAGCCGACGCGCCGCATACAAAAGCTGCCGACAGGCCGAGTGTCATTGCCGCCATCGCGGTAATCCGTTGATTTTTCATGCTTAGTTCCCTTCCATGTTAAGATTGGTATTGGTTGAAGTAAAGCGGTTGATCGAAAAGGCCTCGATCGGTGTTTCTGTCTCGCCCTTATGTGCGAGGTCTGCGAGGACGGCGCCCACGGCAGGTCCGGTCTGGAACCCGGCGCCGTTAAAACCAAAGGCGTGATAAAGATTTTTGACCCGGCTGCTTGGCCCGATCACCGGATTGTCATCCGGTATTTCGGCTTCGGTCCCAGACCAGAAGCGGATCACCTGCGCATGTTGAAGATGCGGAAACAGCTCGATTGCACGCAGCATCACCGAGGATGCCGCATTGACCGAAGGCCGCGAAAAGTCCGGGTTTTCAAGCGGTGTACCGCGTCCACCACCCATGACGTAATTGCCGCGTGTGACTTGGCGGCCGTAGAAACCGCCGCCTTCTTCGCCAAGGCTCATTGGCAGGCGATAGGGCATCGGCTCGGTCACAACCATCGTCGGATAAATCCGCGTTAACGGAACCGGCTCACCAAACGAGGTCGCGAACTGATCTGACCAGGCACCCGCACAATTGAACAGAAGGCGCGAGCGGATTTCGATGCCATCCCCGGCCAGAATGGCAAAACCATCGCCGGTTTCACGCGCTTCAATGACCGGTGTGTTTTCCAGCACGGTCGCACCGGCAGCCTGCGCGGCACGGGCAAAAGCAGGCGAAACCAGACGCGGATTGGCATTGCCATCTTCCGCACAAAGCGAAGCACCTGCGACATCGCCCGGAAGCCATGGGAAACGCTCGCGCATCGCATTGCTGCCGATCAACTCGACATCGAGGCCAAGCGGTCTGACTTTTTCTGCATAGGCTTCAAGCTTGGCGAAATGCGCTTCCGTACGGGCAAGTTTCAAATGTCCGCTGCGGCTGTATTCGCCATCAATGCCGATCAGTTCCGGTAGTCGCGCCCACAATTTGTGCGAACGCTGTGCCAGCGGCAATTGTTCCGGCGCACGACCCTGCCTGCGAACGCCGCCATAATTGACGCCGCTTGCCTGCGCACCGCAAAAGCCCTTGTCGAGCAGGATGACCGACAATCCGGCCTGTCGCATGAAAAGCGCAGCCGAGCCGCCCACAATCCCGCCGCCAATAATCACCGCATCCGCCTGAAGATGGCTCATCATGACGAAGTGCCTTCCTTGGCCGGAGCGCCAAAGCCGAGCGGGATTGGCTTGACCGGTGCCTGAGCGCGGATGCGCCCGGATTCTGCAGGCGTTTTGCCCTGCATCGACGCCAGCAGTTCTGCGGCGGCAGCACTGCACATACGCCCCTGACAACGGCCCATACCCACCCGGGTCAGTGCCTTGAGCCGATTGATCTCGCGCATATCGCCTTGGCCGATGACTGCCTTGGCATCACGCACCGCGATTTCTTCGCAACGGCAAAGCGTGACATCGCCTGCAATCGTGTCGAACCAGTCGCGTGGGAACGGGAAGGCTTTTTCGACGATCAGGCGTTCTCGATAGATATGATCGAGCTTTGTGAGAAGCCCGCGCTCCGTGCCTTCGTCAAACGGCAGGCCCATGTCGCGGAGCAATGCAATCGCGGCCAATGATCCTCGAATTTCAGCGGCATCGGCACCGGCAATGCCTGCACCGTCACCCGCCACATAAACACCTTCGCGGCTTGAACGGCCAAACCTGTCTGCCACAGGAAGCCATGCGCGGTCGCGTTCTTCAAAGCGGAATTCGCAACCGGCGAGATCGGCAAGCTGTGTTTCAGGACGCAGCGCAAAACCATAAGCCAGCGCGTCGCATTGAGCCTCGAGCACGCGCTTGCCCGCACGATAGCGAATGCCTGTCACATGACCGTCGCCCAGAACCTCATCCGGCCGCACATTATAACGGATAGGCACGCCACCAAGCTTCAAACGCAGACCGTAATAAGCACCGAGCGCCACGATGCGCGGCGCATAAAGCGCAAGATGTGCCAGATGAAACTTGGAGGTGAAGGGTGCAGTGTCGAGAACCGCTACGACCTTCGCACCTGCATGATGATACTGCCAGGCCACCAGATAAAGCAGCGGCCCCGACCCCATGAACACCACGCGTTCGCCAACCGTGCAGCCTTGCGCTTTGAGCGCCGTTTGCGATGCGCCAAGCGTATAAACACCGGGTTTGGTCCAGCCTTTGAACGGCAGAACCCGGTCGGTCGCGCCGGTTGCAAGAATGAGATGGCTATAGGCAAGCTGGCTATGCGAACCGTTGCTCAGGAGATCGAGACGATCGCCCTCGCCACGCGTGATATTCCACACCAGTGTTTCCGGGCGATAATCGATTGCGCTGCGAAGCCTATCAAAAGTCTTGTGCAGTGCCTCGGCCTTATGCGCTTCTGAACCATAACGCGCGCGATAGCTGCGACCGTCATCGAAAGGCGGCCGGCGATAGATCTGGCCACCTGAGCGATAGCCTTCATCAAGGATGATGGGCTGAAGACCAGCCTTGACCAGCGTTTCGGCAGCGCGAATGCCTGCGGGACCAGCGCCCACAATAACCGGATGAAGTGCCGCGCTCATTTCGCCGGCTCCGTCACAAAGGACATGCCATTTTCCAAAAGCGTTGTGCAGGCACGAAGCTTACGACCCTCAGCAGTCATTACATGACAATCCTGACAGGCGCCGATCAGACAGAAGCCCGCACGCGGTTCGCCGGTAAATTCGGTATGACGCAGCTTCCCCTGCACCGAGAGAATGGCGGTCAACACGGTGTCGCCACGGCGGCCCTCAAAAGGCACGCCGTCGAGCGAGAAGCTGATCGGCTGCTCATTCAGCCGATACCGTCTGCGGAATTGCGCCGCGGCAGGCGAAACCGGGATCGTCATGACTACCTGCTTAGCCTTTGCCCACGAGGACGCGATCAAGACCAAACAGGCGATCAATGATCACCATGGTCACGGTTGCAACAAGGATCATCAGCGCAGACACCGCCGCCATCATCGGATCGATGGATTCGCTGGCATACATATACATGCGGACCGGAAGCGTGACCGTGGAAGGCGAGGTGACGAAGATCGACATGGTCAATTCGTCGAATGAATTGATGAAGGCAAGCAACCAGCCACCCGAAAGACCCGGCAGCAGCAGCGGTAATGTAATGCGGCGGAACACCGTCCATTCACCGGCACCCAGTGTGCGGGCCGCATTTTCCGCATTGCGGTCCATGCTGCTGAGCGATGCCAGAATGAGGCGCAGCGCATAGGGCGTTACGACAATGACATGCGTTGCGACCAGCCAGGCAAACGAACCCGTAAGCCCCATCAATGAGAAGAGGCGCAGGAATGCGACGCCCAGCACCAGATGCGGGATGATCAACGGCGACAGAAACAAAGCGTTGAGCGCATCGCGGCCACGGAAATTATACTGTGCAATTGCAAGGCCTGACGGAACAGCCAACAGCGTTGAAATTGTTGCCGAAAAGATTGCAAGCTTCAGCGAATTCGAGAACGATGTCATGAAGTCGTTATGGGCAAAGACTGCCTCAAACCAGCGCAGCGAGAATCCATTCCATGGCATAGTCAGGGTATTTTCCGGTGTGAAAGCCACCAGACACACCACAACCATCGGTGCCAGCATGAAGATGACGACCAGCGTGTGGAAGAGAAGAGCAAAAGGACCGTTTTTAACCATGGCCGTTGTTACCCCAGCTTCTTTCTCGCCTGCCCTTCAAGCATGCGATTATAGGCGATCATGATCACAAGATTGGCGACCAGAACGATAATGGCGATAGCAGCACCCAGCGGCCAGTTCAGCTCGATCAGGAATTCGTCATAGACGACCGTTGCCGCCATTTTGAGACGACGCCCACCAAGCAGACCCGGAATAGCAAAGGAGCTTGCAGAAAGCGCAAAGACGATCAGGCTACCCGACAGAATGCCAAGCACGGCCTGCGGAAACACCACGCGGCGCAGCGCTGTGAAGCGCGACGCGCCAAGCGTGAGCGCAGCGGCTTCTACCGTTGGATCGAGCTTTTGCAGCACCGTCCAGACCGGAATAACCATGAAAGGCAGCATGATATGCACAAGACCGATCACGATGGCTGTTTCGGTGTAGAGGATTTGCTGGGCTGGCAGACCGACAAATTCCAGCACGCTGTTTACAAGCCCGTTGCGTCCCAGCAACATGCTCCAGCCGAATGTGCGCACCACAACTGAAACCAGCAGCGGGCCGATGATGACGAGCAGGAAAATCGAGCGCCAGGGTGCGCGCATATTGGACAGAATATAGGCTTCCGGCACCCCGATCAGCACTGTGATCACAGTGGTAATCAAGGCGAGTTTCAGTGTGCGCCAGAAAATATTGAGGTAATACGGGTCCTGAAGCACCTGTATATAATTGGAGAGCGTATAAATATCTTCGATGCCCTTGTCATAGCTGTAGCTATTGAACGAGAGCAACACCGTCAGCCCCAGTGGCAAGAGCACAAGGGCAAAGAACATCAAAGTGGATGGGCCTGTGAGAAAAAGCGGCATCCAGTTGCGCCGTTCTTTCGTCTCCCCGGAGCCTGATTGAGGACCTGTTTGTGAAGCAGCACTCATGATCAGTGCGCTCCCTTGTCGAGAACACGGCAATCCGCATGATCCCATGTTAGCCCGACCCTGCTGCCTTCTATTGGCGGTGGGTTGCCAAGGTTCGGCAGAGCGACGGACAGCATGCCTGCAGGCGTCAGAACGCCCAGCAGCCACTGCGCACCCATGAAGTAACGTGTCGTAACTTCACCGCTGACATGGCCCTGATCCTCATCAACGAGATGCACTTTTTCCGGGCGAATGAAGACAGAAACCTCACCGGATGCGGGCGCATCTTTTGCAGGAAAACGCACCTGTGTATCAGCCAGATTGATATGACCGTCCCCGGCATGACCCTTGAGAAAGTTCGACTTGCCGACAAAGTTGGAAATGAAGTGATTATGCGGATGCTCATAAAG
Organism: Ochrobactrum sp. Marseille-Q0166; assembly: GCF_014397025.1. Classification (NCBI taxonomy): domain Bacteria; kingdom Pseudomonadati; phylum Pseudomonadota; class Alphaproteobacteria; order Hyphomicrobiales; family Brucellaceae; genus Ochrobactrum; species Ochrobactrum sp. Marseille-Q0166. Next base: position 390,601 of record NZ_JACJUO010000002.1, read on the forward strand.
CTTATACGGTGCATCGACCTGCGTTATGACACCCTTTTCCATGACCACGATGCGGTCGCTGATCGACAGCGCTTCGGCCTGATCATGTGTCACCATAATCGTTGTGATGCCAACCGTGCGCTGAATCCGGCGCAGTTCAAACTGCATTTCTTCACGCAGCTGTGCATCGAGATTGGAGAGCGGCTCATCGAGCAGCAGAACCGGCGGATTGATGACCAGCGCACGAGCAATGGCCACACGCTGGCGCTGACCGCCCGACATTTCACGTGGATAACGATCCGCAAGTGCACTTAGACGCACCAGTTCCAGCACATCGCGAACACGCTTTTCCCGTTCTGCCTTTGGAACATTGCGCATTTCAAGGCCGAAGCTGACATTCTGCGCAACAGTCATATGCGGGAAAAGTGCGTAACTCTGGAAGACGACGCCAAGCTCGCGTTTGGCCGGAGCAAGGCGTGTTATATCGCGTCCATCAAGCGTGATCGAGCCTGATGATGGCTGCACAAGGCCCGCAATCATCTGCAAGGTTGTGGTCTTGCCGCAGCCCGAAGGGCCGAGAAGCGAGATGAACTCTCCCTTTTCAATCTCCAGATTGAAGTTATCGACGGCTGCGAACTTGCCGTAATAACGGGAAATATTGGAAAGGGTCAAAAAGCTCATTGCGTCTCCCTCTCGGCAAGACTTCCGCCATAGGCTGGGGGAACGGAAGCGCCGTGATGTTTTCTCACGTCGCCTCTTCGTTAGGGCTGGCTTGCGGAAGCGGCTCGACCGCGCATGAAGCGCTGATCAGACTTGGATGGTTTGAACGCGCGTTGGTCCGGTCGCTGGCGCAACCGTGGCGTTCCCCTTGCTTCAAGTTAAAACCGCCGATCCGCTTACGGCATCGTCAAGACACCTTGCCGGACCTTCCCATTGGCGACGGATTTTAAATGGCAGAAAATTTTGAACGATTACAAATTATAATTTTCAATTTCGGAAGAAATTATATATTTCTTTCAAAATACAGAATTTGGTAGCAATTTTATGGATGATATATCAGAAAATACGAAATCTGGTGCGGCGCTTAACTCAAGTCTGGTGAAGGCAATTTATATTCTGAAAGGCCTGGCAGCCAGCACGGATGATGGCGTGCGGTTGATCGATCTGGCGCGCGAACTGGAACTGAGCCAGCCTTCGGCGCATCGTTTGCTCAAGACGCTGATTGCGGAAAACCTTGTCGAGCAGCTTCCCGACAAGAAGGCCTATCGTCTGTCGCTGGAGTTTTTCGCTATGGCCGCCCAGGCGCGTCAGCGCGATGGAATCCTGAGTCTTGCCCGCCCTTCCCTCTTGCGACTTTCAACCACCTTCAACGATACCGTCTTCCTGCTGGTGCGCAGCAATTTCGATGCGGTCTGTCTTGATCGTGTGGAAGGGCCGTTCCCGATCCGCTCTTATACTGGTGATATCGGCGGTAAGGTGCCGCTTGGCATCGGTCAGGGTAGCCTTGCCATTCTGTCCTTTCTGCCGGAAGAAGAGCGCGAGGCGATCATCCGTTTCAACATGCCCCGCATTCTGGACAAGGCCACCATTGACGAGGTTGATCTTCGCATCATGATCGCACAAGTGCGCGAAACCGGTGCCTCTACCTTCAACTTCAATATGATCGACGGGATGGCCGGCTTAGGTGTTCCGGTGCTCAATCGGAGTGGTGAGGCGGTTGCCGCACTCAGCATCGGCACGCTGGCCTCACGATTAACAGAAAAACGTCAGCACACGATCACGGAACTTTTGCAGCGTGAAGCAGCCGCTATTTCCGATAAACTCAACCCTTTTGACCCGGCTTTGCGTCATCCCAGTCAGGCATTCGTGAAATAATCGGATAGTTTATCAGGATTTCACGCAATAGCCTTGTCTTGTCCACAGAAGCCCCCGAAATTGGAGATTGACTTGCACTTTGCAGCGGCGTTTGATCTGGCAAGTATGGGGGATCTGTAGCAAGAGGCGAAAAGCCCGAAACAGAAATTCCATCTCTTTATTGATGTAAAAATGGAGTTCTGTTGTGTTCAAGTTCACCAGACGGGGAATGTTTCATCTTGCTCTCGCTCTCGCCGGATCCACGGCGATGGGCACAGTTGCCACCACGGCAGCACAGGCTCAGGACAAGATCCTGCTCATCATCAATGGCGCGCTCGGCGATAAATCCTTCTTCGATTCCGCTGCCAATGGCATGAAGATGATCAAGGACAAATATGGCGACGACGTCGAAACCAAGATTCTCGAAATCGGTGATGATCCGACCAAATGGGAACCGGTTTTCCTGGATGCATCCGAGCAGGACTGGGATCTGATCATCGGCGGCACCTACCAGATGTCGGAAACAGTTGGCTCTGTTGCACAGCAATATCCGGACAAGAAATACGTCCTCTATGATGCAAGCGTGCCTTATGAAGAAGGCGGCTACGACAATGTTTATTCCATCCAGTACAAGCAGAACGAAGGTTCCTATCTCGGTGGGATGCTGGCGGCCTCGCTCCTGAAAGACGGCAAGCTCGGCGACACCGGCAAGAATCTCGGCTTCCTTGGCGGCATGGATATTCCGGTCATCAACGACTTCCTCGTTGGCTATATTGCTGGCGTGCAGGCAGTCGAGCCTGACACCAAAATCGCGATCTCCTATGCAGGCTCTTTCATGGATGCGGCAAAGGGCAAGGAACTTGGCCTCGCACAGTATCGTTCGGGCGTGTCGCTCGGCTTCGTCGTTGCCTCGCAGACCGGCCTTGGCCAGCTTTCGGCAGCCAAAGAAACCGGCAAATATGTTCTGGGCGTCGACTCCGATCAGGAAGCCATCTTCAAGGACAGCGATCCGGCAATGGCCAAGCAGGTCGTCAGTTCCGTGTTGAAGAACGTCGATGTCAGCCTTCTGCAGGCCTATGACCGTTTCAAGGAAGGCAATCTTCCATTCGGCAAGGCTGAAGCGCTCGGCCTGAAGGAAGGCGCTGTCGGCATCGTGCAGGATGGCAACATGGCTTCCATGGCCACGCAGGAAATGAAGGACGCCATCAAGAAGGCTTCCGATGAAATCTCCGAAGGCAAGATCACGGTCCCAACCGCATTTGGCATGAGCACCGAAGATCTCAATGCGATCCGTAACAAGGTTCGTCCATAATCGTGGAAAAACAAGCTGAAAACATTGAAGGCGGCGATACAATCGTCGCCTTCCGAGATGTGAGCAAGGTCTATCCGAACGGCACGGTCGCACTGCGCGATGTGTCGTTTGCGATCCGCGCCGGTTCGATCCACGCCATTTGCGGCGAAAACGGCGCAGGCAAATCCACGCTCATGAAAATCCTGTTTGGCATCGAAAATGCCACCGCAGGCGAAATCGTGATCGACGGCCAGACGATCTCTTCATGGTCGCCGGAAGATGCCGCTGCCCGAGGCATCGGCATGGTGCATCAGCATTTCTCGCTGGTGCCGACGCTGACCGTCACCGAAAATATCATTCTCGGTCATGAGCCGGTGAAAGGCGGGTTTATCGACCGTGTGAGCGCGCGCAAATCGGTCGAAGAACTCATGCAGCATTATGATCTGCACGCCGATCCGGATGCGATCACCGGCACGCTTTCGGTTGCAGCCCAGCAGAAGATCGAAATCCTCAAGGCGCTGGCGCGTCGTACGCGACTGCTGATCCTGGATGAGCCGACCGCCGTTCTTTCGCCGCCCGAAATTGAAGAGTTGATGCGCAGGCTGAAAGCACTGCGGGATGAAGGTATCACCATTCTCTTCATTTCCCATAAGCTCAATGAGGTGCGCGAACTGGCCGAAAGTGTCACGGTCTTGCGCGCAGGCGCCGTTGCAGGAACCGAAAAGCTCGCCGATGTGCTAGACGATGCCATCATGCAGATGGTTATGGGCCACGCGGTCGAGATTCCGCAACGCGCGCACAAGCTCGACGCGACGCAAACAGTTCTTGAAATGAAGGGCGTCACCATTGAAGCCCTCGACCCTGCCGACCGTATCCGCGATGTAAACCTCACCATTGGTGCGGGAGAAATCGTTGGTGTTGCCGGTGTGGATGGCAGCGGCCAACGCGGACTGGTTTCCGCATTGTCTGGCCTGATGCGCGCATCTCAAGGTGCAATCACCCTAAACGGCGCAGATATGTGTGCCGCCGACACTGCAAGCTGGCGCGAGAAAGGCCTGGCCTATCTGCCTGCCGACCGCTTTTCACAAGGCGGCGCGCCGGGCCTGTCTCTGGCTGAAAACACGATTGCCGGCACGGATGGAAACCGCGACACTGATTTCGGCCCCTTCCTGCGATGGAGCGCGATCAAAGCGCGTGTCAGCGACATGATTAAACAATATTCGGTGCGTGCAGGTGCAATCACCGAAAGGCTCGACTCGCTGTCGGGCGGCAATGCGCAGAAGCTTATCGCAGCGCGCGAACTTGCCACCAGACCGAAGTTCCTGATCGCCGATCAGCCAACACGCGGCATTGATGTTTCAGCAGCAGCCTTCCTGCATCGCCGCATCGATGAAGTGGCGCAGGGCGGCTGTGCTGTGCTTCTTGTCAGTGCTGATCTCGATGAATTGCTGCGGTTGAGCGATCGCATCGTCGTGTTCTTCAATGGCCGGATTGTCGCCGTCCTCAAGAACGGACCCGATATTACTCCGGCGGTCCTTGGACCTTATATGCTGGGCACGCGAGCATGATCCCAAAAAGTGTAAAACGGTTTTTGGATAAGATCATGCTTAAGCAGAGAGTTGCAGCTTAATGCGTAGATTTATATCCTATCTTATTCCCTTCTTTCTGACAGTGCTGGTGATCGGTATCATCATGGCGCTGCTGATCGTGCCACTCGCCCTGATGCAGGATAATCCGGCAGGTGTGTTGAAAACCTTCTTCCTCGGACCGTTTGGCAGCATTCGCCACATGGGTAATGTGGTGGAAGCTGCAACGCCGATCATGCTGACGGGCCTCGCCATCACCATTCTTTTCCGCTCCGGCCTGTTTAATCTGGGCGCGGAAAGCGGTTTTTATCTTGGCGGACTGGGTGCCGTTGCGGGAGCCGTTCTGCTGCCGTCGCTTGGCTGGTTCTCACTGCCGGTCGCCATTTTGTGCGGTGCGGTTGCAGGCAGCTTTGCCTGCACGATCCCCGCAGCGCTGCGCCTGCGTTTCGGCGCATCTGAAATGGTAACGTCTCTGGTTCTCAACTATGCCTTCCTGTTTCTCGGGCTGTTCGTGCTCAATTATGTCATCCGCGACCCGGCTGCGGGCGGCATGATGTCTTTGCGCATTCCACCCGAAGCAAAGCTCGACCGGCTTCTGGCAGGCACGCGTTTGAACTCCGGCTCGATCATTGCCATTCTCGCCTGTATCGCAGGTGGCATCTGGCTATACTGGACGCGTTCCGGCCTCAATATCCGCATTGCAGGCTCCAGTCCCGGATTTGCAAATCATCTGGGCCTACCGCTCAAGGGCATCATCATGCGCGCGCAGATCGTTGGTGGTCTGGTGGCAGGCATGGCCGGTGCACTCGAAGTTCTGGGCCTGCATAACCGCTTTGCATGGCTGGACCTGCCCGGTTACGGCTGGACGGGGCTGGTGGTTGCCATCCTTGGCCGCGAAAACCCATTCCTGCTCATTCCGGCAGCTTTGTTCCTTGGTTTCGTTCAGGTTGGCGGCGATCTTCTCGCCCGCAATATGAATATCCCGACCGAAGTCGTGGGTCTGATAACCGCGGCTATCATGGTGGGCGCAACAGCAAGCGTCATTCATAATCACCCGACAGTATTGCGCGTGATCCGAAACCTCCGCAATCGGGAAGGAGAACAGGCATGAGCGCAGTTCTTGCACAAATTCTCGATCCGGCTTTTATTGCAACCATTCTGCGTGTTGCCACGCCCTTGTTGCTGGCAGCGCTTGGCGTGATGATTTCCGACCGTGCAGGCGTTCTGAATATCGGCATGGAAGGCATGATGCTGATCGCAGCGCTGATAGCCGTTCTCGCAAGTGCGGCAACGGGAAGCCCGGCCATCGGGCTCCTTGCGGCCCTTATAGTCGGCGCCTTTCTCGGCTGGCTCATGTCTCTGTCTGTCAACAAGCTCGGTACCGATCTCATCATGACAGGCATCGCGCTCAATATTGCAGCGGCTGCTGGCACGACGCTGGGGCTTTTCCTTGCCACCGGTGACAAGGGTATGTCGGGCGCGTTGAAAAGCGGGGCGCTGCCAAGCCTCAGCGTTCCTTATATCGGCAATATCCATATATTGAGCTTTGTCGCATTGCTGGCTGTTCCGGTCGTTAGTCTTCTAATGATGCGGACGCGGTTCGGCCTTCATCTGCGCGCAACGGGTGTCGATCCGAAATCGGCACGCGCAGCAGGCATTCACACCGGACGCGTTCAGATGCAGGCGCTCATACTTTCTGGCATCTTTGGCGGTGCGGCAGGGGCCTATCTCTCGCTCGGTTATGTGACATGGTTCGGCCAGAACATGACCGCCGGGCGCGGTTTCATCGCCATTGCTGCCGAAGTGATGGGGCAGGGAACGGCGTGGGGAACGCTGATCGCAAGCCTTGTACTTGCCGCTGCGGAATCGCTGGCAATCACCCTGCAAAGCCTTGGGTTGCCCTTCGAGCTGATGCAGATGATCCCTTATCTCGTACCCGTCGTGGTGCTGACGATACACGCCGCAAGAAGACAGCGGCGTGCAAGACAGTTGAAGAAATCCTGAAATGCATGAAAACGAGAAAAATATGAAAGCCTGGGAGCTGACACGCGATCTGCTGCGCAACACAAAGCCCGTTGTTCGGGCGGCGGAAGAGCAGACATGGGATGCAAGCGCCGTCATGAAGGCGCAGGACGATCTGATGGCCATGTTCTGGAAAAGCAATGTGCCGGGATCGGCAGCGCCTGAATGCCTGATGGCCGGTGCGCTGCAATCACTTGAAAACAAGGGTTATGTGCTGGCACCCTATGCAGAGCTTCTGCGCGACGGGCTTGCGGCACTGGAGCGCTCTGATTTTGAAACCCTTTATCGCATCGATATGCGTTTGCGCATACTCATGCGCGCGGCAAAGCCCGATCCCGATCATCCATCGCAGAAAACCATCCGCTTTGCATCGTGGGATGCATTTGATGCGACAGTGAACTGGCCCAACGATGTGGCTTATCCTATCCAGTCTGATGATTTCCGTGACCGTACCGCGGGCGCATGGATGGCGCAGCTGGTGGGCGCTGCGGCTGGCACGGCACTTGAGGGCTATACGGCCGAGAACATCATGGAGGCTTTTGGTCCGATCCGCGATTATGTGCGCGAGCCCAACACCTATAATGACGACATCACTTTTGAGATCGCCTTTCTGGAAGCCTTTGGCGAGAGGGGTTCTGCTGTGACCAGCGCCGACATTGCCGAACGCTGGACCTCGCTGATCCCGCTTGGCTGGTCGGCGGAGGCAATCGCCCTTTCCAACATGCGTCGCGGTCTCACGGCGCCTGAAACCGGCACTTCCGACAACCCGTTTGATGAATGGATTGGCGCACAGATGCGCGGCACAATCTGCGGCATGGTCGTGCCGGGACGTGCGCGTGAAGCTGCCCGCCTTGCCTGGATGGATGCGGAAATTTCACATGCCGGAAACGGAATCCTGGGCGAAGTTTTCAATGCCGTCATGGCAGCCCGCGCCTTTACAATCAAAGACACGCGCGAATTGCTGGTTTCAACCGCAGAGCTTTTTTCGACCGACACGGAATATGGCGCAGTTCTCGCTTTCGCGCTTGATGCCTGCCGTGCTGCAGATCGCTGGCAGGACGCCTGGGCAAAATGCGATGCGGAATATGCCGAGTATAACTGGATTCACGTCACGCCAAATGCCGCAGCACAAGTTGTGGCACTCTGGTTCGGCGAAGGCAATTTCGACCAGACGCTGGAAATCGTCTGCGGCATCGGCCATGACGTTGACTGCAATGCCGCGCAGATTCTGAGCATGATCGCCATTCAGCACGGCCCCGGCATTATCGCAGAACGCTGGTCAAAACCGCTCCTTGCCGACGACATCGTCACCTATATGCGCCGACCGGCGAAAATCTCTTTCGATGCGCTGGTCGATCAGACAGTGAATGCAGCGCGCAACGCTCTTTAAAATCCCCTATCAGGAAACCAATCATGGCCCGTAAAATCATTATCGATACCGATCCCGGTCAGGACGATGCAGTCGCCATTCTTCTGGCCCTCGCAAGCCCTGAACTCGACATCCTCGGCATCACCGCCGTTGCCGGCAACGGCCCGCTGGCCCGCACAGAAATCAATGCGCGCACCATCTGTGAAGTTGCGAAAAAGCCGGACACAAAAGTATTTGCAGGCTCCATCCGTCCGCTGGTGCGCCCGCTTGTGACGGCTGAAAACGTCCATGGCAAGACCGGCCTTGATGGTTATGATCTGCCTACACCCACCATGCCGCTTCAGGCACAGCATGGTGTTGATTTCATTATCGAAACACTGATGAAGGAAGAAGCTGGCACCGTCACTCTCTGCCCGCTCGGCCCTCTCACGAACATTGCCTCTGCACTCATCCGCGAGCCGAAGATCGCTGAACGCGTCAAGGAAATCGTGCTGATGGGTGGCGGCTATTTCGAAGGCGGCAACATCACGCCATCGGCTGAGTTCAACATCTATGTCGATCCACATGCAGCCGCAGTTGTGCTCAAATCAGGCATTCAAATCACCATGATGCCGCTCGATGTCACGCACAAGGTGCTGACCACCGAGAAGCGCATCGCAGCCATTCGCGGCCTCGGCACGCATGTCGGGGAAGTCGTTGCTGCATGGCTTGAATTCTTCGAGCGCTATGATGAAGCAAAATACGGCACCGATGGTGGCCCACTGCATGACCCGAACGTCATCGCCTATCTGCTCAAGCCTGAACTTTATTCAGGTCGCCATTGCAACGTGGAAATCGAGATCAATTCGGAGCTGACCATCGGTGAAACAGTCGTCGATTGGTGGGAAGTTACCGATCGCCCAAAGAATGCACTCTTCATCAAGGATGTTGATGCGGATGGTTTCTTCAGGTTGCTGACTGAGCGTCTCGCAACGCTCTAAACACTCTCAAAATCACATAATTGCCATAAAAAAGCCGCAGGATTCACAATCTTGCGGCTTTTTTGCCATCGGTTTTTATGGCTTTTTTGTGATTTATGGCTGTTTTTGCAGAAGTTCGGCCACTTCTTGCGCCGTCGGCGCGGCAGATCCGGCCCCCACGCGCGTCACAGCAATCGCACCGGAAGCTGACGCGAAACGCACGCAATCATGCAGCGACTGACCCTGCGAATAGGCAACAGCAAAGCCACCATTGAAACTGTCGCCAGCAGCAACAGTGTCAACCACCTTCACCTTGAACGGTTCAAAGTGTTTGACCTCATCGGCCGTCACAAGCAATGAGCCACGGCCACCAAGCTTGACGATAACGATCTTCGGACCACGTTCGAGAAGCTTGCGTGCAGCAGCTTCCGCAGATGCAATATCGGTTGGTTCAATGCCGGTGATTTCAGCGGCTTCGGTTTCGTTGGGCGAAATGATTTCGCTCAATGAAATCAGATCAGCCATACGGCTTGCATCGCCAACCGGAGCCGGATCAAGCAGCACGGTTCCACCAGCGGCTTTCACAGCCTTTGCAACAGCAAGATTGGCTTCATGCGGGACTTCACGCTGCAACAGCGTGATTTTGGCTTTCGCAATATCAGACGCATAGGCATCAATATCGGATGCGGCCCAGTTTGCATTGGCCCCAGCGCAAACAACAATCGTGTTCTGTCCGGCCTCTTCGACCTGAATGATCGCGATACCGGTATCGACACCATCAATCATTTGAACACCGGCGGTATTGAGACCAAACTGCTGCATTTGCTTGACAGCCAATTGGCCAAAAGCATCGTTGCCAACCGCACCGACGAAACGGACATCGCCGCCGAGCTTTGCCACAGCAACCGCCTGATTGGCCCCCTTGCCGCCAAGACCGATGCCATAGCCGGATGCATTGAGTGTCTGGCCGGGACGCGGCAGCGCTGCCATGCGGGCACTGACATCCACGTTTACGCTGCCAAAAATGAAAATTTTCAATGGAGTTCTCCACAATTGCGATTGCCGCGGAACATAGCGTTGGTTGTTGCAAACTTCCATGCCACGCATCGCGCAATACACAAATACTACAAGGTAAGACACCGCCCAAATATAGATATTTTAGCCGATCTGGAACGAAGAAGCTTGACCATGAATATTCCTCCACCCCATAAATAGAACGGGGAGAATATGTGAAATTACATATGTTTTATTTGTAAGGTGCAGTTTGAAACAATCTACATAGGGAGATGCTGCGATGGTATCAGAAAAGCTGCAGGACATGATTGCACGTGTCCATCAATCGCTTCTTGCTGATATTCAATCGCTCAAAGGAAACAGCCCCGAATTTATCCTTTTCTTATCTTTCACAGATATGAAAACACGAGCAACGACGTTCTGTACAACGGCATCAAGTTTTGAAGATTGCTGGAAAGCCGCGATTAAAAATTTCGAACGACAGGTCATTGAAAACAACATAGAGGTTCGCTCCCTTCGGATCGATTGGGTCGATCATATAGAAGAGCTCAGCAAAGCCGACCTCGAGGCCCAGCTTAAAAATATTAAACGTAACTATTTTCGATTTGGCATTTCGCTAGACCCTATGTTTGAGCAGGCTTTTCTGGAAACAGAGCTTAACGGCAATGCTATGCTTTATGGTGGGCCATCAATCGTGCATGCCATAATTAATGAGGCCAACTTTAACCGATATGGAAAACGTCAGCGGGGCTTCTCTGATATATCCGTTGCTGATGTCGAACAGTTTCATATCTTCTCTGCGCAGGGCGTTTTCGTGAATGACGAAGACGAATTTATTCATAAACTTCCTGGTGCAGGGCCAAATGCTGGTCGACGCACAATAGAAACATTGGCTGTTACGGATATTGACGGATTAATCGCCCGCGGGAGCACATTTCTGGCCTCTCAAATCAGAGAAGACGGGCGCTTCATCTATGGCTGGCACCCCTGTTTTGACAAGGAGATTGGTGCCTATAACACGCTGCGTCACACGAGTACGCTTTATGCAATGCTCGAAGCCTGGGAAGTGACACAGGACAATGCGCTGAAAACAGTGATCGAGAAGGGCCTAGCCTATCTTACAGAGCAACTTATCAAAACAGTAAACCACAACGGGAGTGAGTTGGCTTTTCTCACCGAAGAGAACGGCGAAATCAAACTTGGCGGCAATGCGGTTTGCCTGTTGGCGCTTGTCAAATACAGCGAACTGACCGGAAACAAGCAATATCTGCCTTTACTGGAGAAGATTGCGCTTGGCATTCTGCACATGCAGGATGAGGCAACCGGCAAATTCAGCCATGTTCTCACCTATCCATCGCTCCGCGTGAAAGCACCTTTTCGCATCATTTATTATGATGGGGAGGCGGCTTTCGGGTTGATGCGGCTTTATTCGCTTACACATGACGAAAGATGGCTGAATGCGGTTGAAAAAGCCTTTGGCTATTTCATAGAGGCCGATCACTGGAAAGCGCATGATCACTGGCTATCCTATGCCGTCAATGAGCTGACACGCTATCGGCCTGAGCGCAAATATTACGAATTCGGTATTCGCAACTTCGCTGACTATCTTGATTTCGTCACCAACCGCATCACGACATTCCCAACTTTGCTGGAACTTATGATGGCAGCCCAGCAGATGGTAGTGCGGATACAAGCCGATCCCGCTCTTTCAGGCCTGTTGAATGATGTTGATTTAAAACAGTTTTACTTTGCGCTTGAACGCCGTGCGCATCACCTTCTGAACGGCCATTTCTGGCCGGAACTTGCGATGTTCTACGCCAATCCGGCGCGGATCAGCGGCAGTTTCTTCATAAGGCATCATGCGTTCCGCGTACGTATCGATGATGTGGAACACTATCTCTCGGGTTTTGTCGCCTATCGCAAATACCGGCTCGCACAGCAAAAAAGTGAAGAGCATCAGCGATTCCTGCAAGCAGCACCCACACTGGAGCGACCACTGATCGGCCTGATGCGTGCAAAGGGCAGACCCGGACCAAGGACGCTGGCGACTGCGCATGTAGCTGCAGCACAGGGCATTGCGCTTTATTTCTTCACACCATCCGATGTGAATATTGTAGAGAATACGATCAATGCGCTGAAGTTTGAACATGGCAAATGGGTGAATAAGCGCATCGGCTTCCCCCATATCATCGATAATGATGAAGGGTCTCGGTCCGCGGCAGATGTATGGAAGACGCTTGAACGCCAGAGCACCATGACAACCATCATGCTGGGCGGCAAAGCCATAACGCTGCAAAAGCTGCGCGATGCTAACATTTTCAGCGATATGATCATCCCCGATCTGTGCGTCGGCGACCCGGATACGACACTGGCTTTCATTGACGAACATCGCGATGTTGTCTTCAAGCCTGTCAGGGGCGCGCAGGGCAACGCGGTTTCACTCGTGAGCTTAGAGAGTGGCATCTATAACATCCAGCTTGGCGCGGATAAGCAGACAGTTTCGGTCGATGATATAAAGGATTTTATCGCCCGGACGTTTCCCGCGCATCGATATATCGCGCAGAAATATATTCACTCGCGCACGCCTTCCGGCCTGCCTTTTGACGTCCGCTTGCATTTGCAACGTGGTGAAGGCGGCGCATGGAAAACCACGAAAATCTATGCCCGCATTGGTCAGGGAAAGACCATCACCTCCAATATTGCAGGCGGTGGCAGCATCGCCGATGGCCGTATTTTTATTGACGGGCAATTTGGCGTGCGGGCACGGGCGGTCTGGCAGACCCTCACCAATATCGCCCATGAATTTCCGGAAAAATTTCAGGCACTTTACGACAAACAGATCGATGCGATCGGACTTGATCTTGGTCTCGATAAGCATGGAAAGCCCTGGCTGTTTGAAATCAACAGCTATCCCGGCACCAAGTTTTTTGAATTCGATGAAGCGCTGATCCGCGTCGGGTATCTGAAATATCTGGCAGCGCAAGCAGTTCCCGATGAGAGGCCAGTTCTTGCAGAAGCCCCGTCATTAGCATCCCTGATCGAAGCATTCGGAGGCTCACCAGATCAGGCAAGCCAGAGCGATCAGATCGTCTCATCCATCGCCATTGATAATGCACCGCCCACGCGCAACAGTGTTGGGCTGTTTTATGCGGCGGGCGATGTGATTGGTTGCAGCAAGGCAGCACTTCAAAAGAACAAAGACCGTTTGCTTGCCATTTTCGGGCAGAGCGACAAAGCGCCGGTCGAGGGTGTCTCCTATTACCAGACCCGCTCTCTGCGCGAAGGGCTTATCCGTGCAGCCACCACCCGCCGCGATCAGTTTAAAGGCCATGTCTTTTGTGTTGCGGGCAGCGTTGGCAAAACCAGCACCACCCATCTGCTGGCGCATGCGCTGCGGCGCAGTGGAAAATCGGTAGGGGTGAACGGCGCAGGCAATGTGCCGGAATATGTCGCGGCTGGGATGGCAACAATGCCGCTCAACCGCGATTGCCTCGTCTTTGAAGTTGCGGGTGCTACCGCGCCGGACAAAGAGCCTATCGGCCTCACCTCAACGCGGATCGTCCATCCGCATATCTGCATTTTGAGCGCCCTCACCCCCGCCCATATGGATAAGATGATTTCCATGGAGCGGGCAGCATCGGTTAAAGCGGCAGCTTTTCGTGGTCTTGATCCGCTTGGTACTGCGATCGTCAATCGCGACATCGAACATTTCGAACTTGTGAAGCATGAGATCCCTTCAACCGTCCGCATGCTGACATTTGGGCGTCACGCAGAAGCTGACATTCGCTGGAGCGAACGGGATGCAGACCACAAGATCAATATCAGTATTTTTGGCAAGCCGTTTACGCTGCCATTTGATGTTTCCCGCGATGCCTTTGTGATGAATGGGTTAAGCGTTATTGCTGCCCTGATTGCCGACGGTGTTGCCCCAGCAGATGCAGCGCTTGCAATCGGTGGCTGGACTCCGCTTGCTGGTCGTGGCGCGGTGGTGAATGTGGCGTGGAAAGAAGGGCAAATTCAGCTGATTGATGATGCCTATAATGCCAATCCCGCTTCAATGACGGTTGCTTTGCGCGAACTCGGTTCCCTTAAAACGCGTGGTCGCCGTATTGCCGTGTTAAGCGAAATGGCAGAGCTTGGCAACAAATCGACGGATTATCACACAGCGCTCGCGCGCACAGTGCGCGATAACAATATCGACCAGATTTTTCTGCTCGATTCCGATGCCTATAGCGGCTTCTGGAAAGAGATTCGCAGCGAACAGCGTGCAGCAAAAAGCCCGGCGCTTGATGTGCTGAAATCCGAGCTGGTCGCGGGTTTGCAGCCAGGCGATACGCTGCTGATCAAAGGCTCCAATGCGACCGGCTTGCACCAGCTTTCACGCTGGTTCAGAGAATTGTCAGCAATTACTCAATGAAAATCTTTACGCTGGCAGCGCGTCCGCCTGCATCAACAACGGTCAGTGTGGAATAGCCGGTGCCATCCGGCAGCCATGTAGCCGTGCGGCGGCGGTTGGGTTCGGCAATGGGTTTGCCATTGGCAAGCCAGCGAAACGGTGCGCGTCCGCCCTGTAATTTCAGCACCAGCGGTGAGGCATTGTCGGTCAATGCCTTCAATTCGACATGCGCGCCATCCGGTGGAAACACGATGCGCGGTGCAGGCTCAATCGTGGCTTTGAGAACCGGCAGCGGATCGCTTGCAGACGAAAAGCGTATCTGCGTCACAGGAAGATCGGCGCGTGCCGTGCGAAATGCGCCAGCAGGCGCACGCGGAAACGGTACGGAAGCAACGCCCGAACGCACAAAGGCTTCAAACAGAATGGGCGCTGCCGAAACATAACCGGCAAGGCCGGGCACCGAGCCACCATCGGCACGACCGACCCAGACACCCAGCACATAACGCCCGTCATAACCGACCGACCATGCATCGCGATAGCCATAGGACGTACCGGTCTTGTAAGCGAGGCCGAGGCGTTTCGCACCTTGTGGCGGCACGACACCGGCCAGAATATCGCCAATCTGCCACGATGCCTGCTCGCTCAGAATAGGGGCCGACGGCTGCACAGGTTCTGAACCTTCCGTGCCGTCTCGAAGGGCTGCCCCTCGCCCGCCATTGGCAAGGCCAGTATAAAGCTGCACCAGATCGCGCAGGCTGATACCCGCACCACCAAGGCCGATAGCCAATCCCGGCGCTTCACCTTTCGGCAATTGCAGATTGACCGCCGCCTGACGAATACGCGTGGTGAGCCGTGCAGGACCGACTGCATCAAGAAGGCTGATGGTGGGCACATTCAGCGACATTTGCAGCGCCTGACGGATGCTGACATCGCCCTGATAGCTCATATCGAAGTTGCGCGGACGATAGCCTGAAAAATCCTGCGGGCGGTCCTCAATAATGGTTTCCTGCGCAATCAGGCCCTGCTCGAAGGCCAGCCCATAGATGAAGGGTTTGAGGGTGGAGCCGGGCGAACGCACGGCGCGCGTCATATCGATCCAGCCCTGCCGCTTGCCATCGAAGTAATCAGCGGAGCCGACTTCGCCTAAGATATTACCGTTGCGGCTGTCGGCCAGCACCATGGCGACCGATACTTTTGGCCCAAGCTTGGCAGCGGCTTCACGCGCCACAACTTCAAGCCCAGCCTGCACCGACTTTTTAAGCGTCAGATGATGCCGGGCCTCGGTCGGTGCCCGCTTCAATGCGAGATCGGCAAAGTGAGCGGCCAATGAAGGCAAGGGATGGCGCGTCGCGGATATGCGCTCACGCGATGCGCGCTCGGCTTCTTCAGTTGTGAAAACATCAGACGAAACCATGCGTTTTAAAACACGATCCCGCGCGGCAACCGCGTTTTTCATCGCGCGATCCGGACGGCGGCGCTCCGGCAATTGCGGCAGAGCCACAAGCAATGCTGCTTCTGAGGTCGTAAGACGCAGCGGCTCTTTGCCGAAATAGGCTAATGATGCCGACCGTACGCCTTCCAGATTGCCGCCATAAGGCGCGAGTGTCAGATAACGTTCGAGAATTTCAGACTTGCTGAGGCGCCGTTCAATCTGGACGGCACGCGCGAGCTGCCGGAACTTGGAGCCGAAGCTGCGGTTTTCGCGCGGCTCGATCAACCGTGCAAGCTGCATGGAAAGCGTGGAGCCGCCAGAAACAATACGGCCGCTCCCTGCAAGCTGATATGCGGCCCGAAGAAGTGCTGTGAAATCAATGCCGCCATGCTCGTAAAAACGCTTGTCCTCATAGGCGATCAGCATTTTCACGAATTTCGGATCGACATCCTCAATCCGCGTATTCAACCGCCAATAGCCGTCCGGCGTTGCATAGGCGCGCAGCAAAGCGCCGTCGCGATCCATAACTTCTGTGGAAATCGTCAGCCGTTCCGGCAAAGGCGGAGGATAGGCGCGGTCGAGCCAGTCAAGCCCGACTACAGTTCCGAGTGCAGCGATGCCGAGAAACGCGGCACCGCCAATCGCTATTTTCCAACGCCTTTTCATTTGTTTGAGCATGATCTTGTCCGAAAACCGGTTCCTACTTTTCGGGATCATGGCTTACGGTGCAGCCACCTCCATCATGCCGGTTGCCGTGCGCGCTGCAAATTGCGGACGATACATATCCTCAACCGTTGCTGCCGGATGGGTGTAAAGACCCGGCGTCACCGCGCGCACCACATAAGCGAGCGTAATCGGCTTCTTCTCGCCTGCCGAGCGGTCGAAAGCGGCCACAAAACGATCATTGCGGAATTCGAGATGCGCTGCCTGTGTGCTATCCAGCCATGGGAAATTGCCAAGATCTGCACTGGAAACAAGGCCCGGATTGTCGATCTCGAAACCAGCTGGCAGCAGATCGGTCACCAGCAGACGCGACTGCCATTCCTGCAGATCGTCAATTTTCAGAACAACCACATAGCGCTCATTCTGATTGACCCCGGTGACGTTGGCCGGTTCGCCATCAAGCGTATAATAAGTGCGCTCGATGTTGAAACCTTCGCCGCCCGCGGGCAGCGACTGCGCAGGTGGCGCAACTGCGGTCACGACGGCATCAACCGAACCCTGCCCCTTGTTAGTGACGACCAGCGGCTGCGCTTCAAGGCTTGCACCATTGAGACGTTCAGAAAACGCGCCCTGATGTGCTGTGCCATTGATGTCGAGGCTGATGACGCCATTATCGTCCTGAAGCCCACGTGCTGCAAGCAGCATCCATGCCTGATCCTGCGTGCTGAGATAACGAGCCTTTTCACGCTGGAACTCGACCAGCGTAATCAGCGATGGCAGCACTTTCGGCGCAGGCTTGGTTTCCGCAGCCAGAGCCAGCATTGCCGCGCCATCACGCAGCGGTGAACCATAATCGGAGCGATTATAGTCGTAGCTGGACTGGTTGGTTGCGAGCTGGAGCGACGCATTGAACACGCGTTCAGAACGCGGCTGATCACCATAAAGGGCAAGCGCTGCACCAAGCTGGGCAACGGCCATCGGGCTTGCAAAGTTTTCAAGCTGGGTATCGGCAAAGTAACGCAGATCGCCAACAGAAGCCTTCTTGTTGCGTGCCAGAACATAAAGCGCATAGGCAATGTCGTTGCCGCGTTCCTTGACGTCGGTGGTATAGCCGAGCGCATTTTGCAGATTAGAAAGTGCGGACAGCATCGCCTGCTGCGGCACGTCATAGCCCTTTTCGCGGGCACGCGTCAGGAAGTCGGTCACATAGGCGTCCATCCAGAGATCACCCGATCCCGGCGACCAGAGGCCAAAAGAACCGCTTGAAGACTGGTTGTTGAGCACGCGGAAGATGGAATCCTGTACACGCTTCTTGAGTTCTTCCGGGCTTTCCAGTCCCGCAGCCGCTTCCGTACCTGCCGCCATTTCGCTCAAATAAAGCAGTGGCAGTGCGCGGCTGGTGGTTTGCTCGGTGCAGCCATAAGGATAGCGGTCAAGCGCCATCAACAAAGCCGGCACATCAAATGCGGCACTTCGCGTCACACCAACGCTGACAAAAGCACCATCAAGCAGGCTTTCCGACAGAAGGCCGCCGTCAATTTTCAGGCTTCCGCCATTGGCAGCGAGATTGACGACATGGCGGCTCGTGACCGGCAGATCGACCGGACGCACCGGCACTGCCAAAGCCTGTTCAACATTGAGGCCTGCATCATTGGAAAGCCGGATCGTTACACCACCGGCACCCGTGGCCACCGCATTGAGCGGCACGGTGATCGATTGCCGCTTGCCACCGGCAAGGGCAATGCTTTCAGGATAGGAGCCAACCTCGACGCCGAGATTATCGGTGGTCTCAAGGCTCACACGATAATTGCCGTCCGGTGCATCCGTATTGGCAATATCGAAGCGGATATTGGCCTGATCGCCAGGGGCCATAAACCGTGGCAGACCAGCAGTGATGACCACAGGATCGCGGATAATGACATCGGTCACCGCGTGACCGACGGCCTTCTTGGTCCATGCCACCGCCATGACGCGCGCGGTTCCGTTGAACTGCGGTATGTCGAAATCAATTGTCGCCTTGCCGTCGCTGTCGAGTTCAACCGGACCGGAGAACAGCGCAACCAGCTTTTCGGTGGGCGGGCTGCCTTCCGCTGCCATATTGCCACCATCGCCACCTGTGCGCAGCTTGCCGGTGACGCCGAGCGAACCGTCGATCAGGCGACCATACATATCGCGCATTTCAAGGCCCAGCTGACGCTGGCCGAAGAACCAGTTTTCAGGGTTCGGTGGCTGATAGCGTGTCAGATTGAGAATGCCGACATCGACTGCCGCGACCATGACATAGGCCTGCTCGCCACCCGCATTTTCAACCGAAACAGGGATGGAAAGTGTGGAACGCGGCGCGATCTTTTCAGGCGGGGCCAGCTTGACTGCAAGCTGCTTGTCGGCAGGATCGACCTTCAGCCATTTAAGACCAATCGCACGCGCAGGCATACGGCTTTCAATCGCCTCACCCGGACGGAACAGCGTTGCCGTAACATAGGCGCCCGCACCCCAATCCTCACCCACCGGAATATCGATGGTCGTGCCACCTTCCGGCACGCTTGCGGTGATTGTCTTGAGCAGCTTTTCAGCACCAATGGTGATGAGCAGCTCACCGGCAAAACGCGGGGAGATTTTCAATTCTGCCGTGTCACCTGCCGCATAATGTTCCTTGTCGAGCGCGATTTCGAGCCCGTCCGGCGTTTCCGTCGAAGTGGAGCTGACATACCAGCCCGCATCGAATTCATAGCTCGTGGCCGGACCCGAAGCATCAGCCGTTTCGATTTCCAGACGGTAACGACCCCAATCGACCGGCAGACTGATTTCAGCCTCGCTATCGGTTGTAAGGTCAATCTTGCCATTGGCAATCGCCTTGGTGAAAGTGACCGGTTCGTAGTTCCAGCTGTTGCCACTGCGATACCACTGATAATTACGCTCGATCTTGACCAGCGACCATTGTGCGCCATCAAGCGTCTTGCGGTCGCCCTTGCTGTCAGAGGCGATCAGGCTGAACTTTGCGGTTCCACCCTGCGGGACTTCATCGCCTGCGAAATCCGGGCGAATGCCAATGAGATCGGTTTCCGGCTGAATGGCAATATCGATCTTACGCTCAACCGCACGACCACCGGTTTCGCGCATACGAACGGTCACGGCCGCGTTTACGAGACGCGTCGTTGACGGCATTTCATCGACAGTAACCGGGAAAGTCGCCTTGCCGTTGTCATCGACTTTTGACAGGCCATCGAGCGGAAGGCGCGTGGCTTCGCCCTGTTCTTCATCGGCGAGGCCGAAGTAATAGCCCTTGAAGCGGTCCCACTGGCGCTTGGTCGAAAGCGTGACCTCGCCTTCAAGCGCAAGACCGGCGGCAGGCGCACCATAAAGGAAACGACCGTCCACCGTGATATTGGCGGTTTCGCCAACAGCGATTTCCGGCTTGTCAGACGTCAGATCGAACTCGATCCGGTCCGGCACGAAATCTTCAACCAGAAACATCTGCGTGGCAATCGCTGGCTGCTTGGGATCGGTATAGACCGAAACATTCCAGGTGCCGCGCATGGCATTCGACGGCAAGGTCAGGTCGATGGCATGACCACCGGCCAGTTTGCTGTCGGAAACAAGACGGCGGTCTTCCACGCCATCGGGACGCGTGAAAATAAAGGTGAGTGGCAGATCATCAATCGCGGTTGCGGTGTCGTCACGCGCAAGCGCACCCACATGCACAACTTCGCCCGCACGATAGATACCGCGCTCTGTCCATGCATAAAGATCAAGCGCTTTCGGCACGGCACGGCCCGTCACACCACGATCGGAAAGATCGAAACCGGCGCGCGCCATGTCAAGAAATGTGAAATCCTCATCGTCACTACTGGCCATCAGCACCGCTGGCACCATGCCGTCCGTGCCGCGTGTCAGTCCCGGTGTAAACGTCGCCCGGCCATCGCTGTCGGTGGTCGCTTCGCCCAGCACTTCATTGTTGCGTGCAAGCAGCGTCAGCTTCACGCCTTTAAGCGGCTCCGCGCTTTCCAGCGAACGGGCAAACACATTGATGCCGCCCTGTCCGGTATAGGTCGAAAGGCCGATGTCGGAAACGACAAACCACTGCGTTGCCTTGGTGCCATATTCATCATCGGACTTCTGAACCAGCGGCTCAGCAGTCAGCACATAGACGCCGGGCTTGCGTTCCGGGAGTGCTTCATCAACCGGGAAACTGGTCGTTGCTTCCTTGTTCAGCTCATTGCCTGCGACCTCAATCTCACCTTCCCAGACAGGTGCACCCATCTGATCGGAAACCGTGCTGATGTCGTAGCTGTCCAACTGCCGCAGGAACTGATAGCCGGAGAGAAGCTGTGCCAGCGAACGGTCGCCGACGCGATAGAGCTTGACCTTGGCTGTACTCAAATTGACGCTGACCAGCGGAATGCCGCGACGGGCTTTCGCAGGCAGCACGAAGCTGTCGCCGGTAAAGCGCACCGATGGCGCGCGGTCCTGCACATAGATCGAAAGATTGACCGGCGCTGGCAGCACTTCGCCAACAGCCGATGGCAGACCCTGACGGAACGTCACCGTATAATTGCGGCCATGTTCCAGACCCTCGACGCAAATCTGGCGATCCTTGGCGTCAACGGCTTTTGGCGCGCCATTGTCGAGGGTAACGAAGCTCGAATAATCGACGCCGCTTTTCACCAGTTCTTCCGAGAACTGCGCGCAGATGCGCGGCGCGGCATTGTCATTATCGACCGTATTATTGACGATGCGGAAGCCTTTGCGGGCTTTCAGATCTTCATAGGCTTCACGAACGGATGCGGAATTGACGAGATCAAGGCTCGCTTCATAAGCCTGCAGAGCCGGGCGCGATGCATCGCGCTTTTCCAGCGCCTGTGCCATGACGGCAAGCGCCTGCGCGCGATCTTCCGTGGTGCGTGATGTCTGGTAGGCAAACCAAGAGGCTGACGTCGCGTCGCGTTGGAGTTCTGCGCGCTCCTGATAATTGGATGGCTCGATCAAAAGCGCAGAAAGGGCATATCCCGCCCATAGCTGGCTGTCGTCCGGGGACATGCTCGCAGCTAAACGGAACTTTTCCATCGCCGTGCGCGGATCACCGTTCATACCGGCAGTGCCCGCTTCATTGCGTAATGTGCGCAGGCTGTCAGCGCTTTCAAGGCTTGCCATTTCGCGCTTGAGACGCCGGGCTTCATCGATAAGATTTGGGGCAAAGAACGAGATTGCGGGAGGCGCACCAATGTCTTCAACTGCAGCGGCGGCCGCCGCTTCCGTCACAACACGGCCTGCAATGGAACCGACAGACGCATTGAGCTTATTGTAATCCGATTTCAGAAAGCACCATTTGACCTTGGGATTATAGGTGAAGGCCAGACAGGAATTATCGCCAAGGCAGATGCTTTTGCATTGCGCAAGCGAGACATTCTTTTCGGGTCTCAGATCAAAGCCGAAATAATCGGCATCCTGCGTGGTCTCGATCTGCCGGGTTTCAGCGGCAATCGCGCTCAACGGTGTCGCAAGGCAGAACGCAGTCGTAAAGGCCAGTATCAGGCGATTAAACTGAAAAGACATGAATGTCACTCTTCCGTTGTTTTCCCTCATCCCGTGCGGTCGTCGTCAACCGAAACCCGCACGCTCGTCAGCTCAGACATTACCAATTTATCCAAAACTGAATAGCTGGATTCTTGCCTGAAAGCCCGAATAGACTTTGATATACAACAAACCTGATCAAACAAGGTTTGTTTAGTGACAACTTAATAAATCAACCGAAAATGTAGCTAATTAACTGATTGCAATAAGTTACTGGACTTTTTCTCAAGCGTCATCGTCTTGAGATTACCTGAAAACAAAATGCCGGTGATCGGCAAAACTGGTTCCGTAGGCAGCGCTTCATGATGGGTGCTGTCTTTTGGAACATGAAGCTTATGCTCGGTGCCTTCATCGGCACCGGACATGATAAGCGATACATTCCCGCGCGCTTGCAGCAATTTTGTCCCGTACAGGAACTCGAAGCTCAGCATCGAAACGAGGAATTTATAGGTTCCGTCGCGTACGCCACCCTTCATCATGGCGGCGCGATGGACCTCCTCGCCGATTACTACATCAAGCGGCGGAATACGGGGATCACAAACATAACCAAGCGCGAGCAGTTGGCCGTTATCAACCTCAAAGCGCATTCTGTCTGCACCAAAATCGAGTGCGGAAATTGAAAAGCGGCGGTTGCTATATTGAATTGGCACGCGTCCCAACCGCTTGCAAAGCTGTTCGCCACTCAAGGCGCGTGCATTGGCGAAGTGGTCTGGATCAATAGCAAATGGCAGCGCTTTTGGGCGATGCTGCATAGACAAAGCTTGGTCGAGAGCATCAGCGATCAAGTTGGCTACAATCGTCGTTGAAACAGGGCGCGCATAATGGCCCTGATCGAGATAGAAAGCCGAATTGCTTACGACGTCACGGCCATATTGCTGCATCAGCATCCGCGAAACATCGACTGAAATGGTGCCATACCATTGCGATATGTAATTGATGCCCGCATCAATTGAAGGAACCGAATTCAGGAACGAGCCATTGCGTGCGCCAAATATAAGCGTTGCGATCCGCAGGTTAGGATTGCGTTCCAGTGCGTAACGAATGATCCCCTCGTAAAATCGCGCCCAATGGCGAAAGGGACGTCGTTCATCGCCGTAAACAAAGGCATCATTGATCGCATATTCAATCAGCAGGAGCTCGCAATCCTCGAGCTGCTCAAACTGCTTGAGCTGATAAAGGCCAAGCGCGCTCGTGGTGCCGCCCACGGCAAGATCAGCAACAATGTCCAGCTCCACGCCGCGTTTTGCCATCGTCCCCAGAAGAGTTGGTAGATAGCCGGGCAGCATGACGGTGTTTGAACCACCGATGATTACAGTTTTGAGCTTCATTTCGTCACCGTTGCAGCTTGGCCTGCCGGCGTCAGCGAACCACAACGCCACACACCGTAAGTGCTTGCATCCCAATCAAAATAATAAGCGGCTGCGATCTGGCCACTATCCATCATCTGACGAAACCGACCGCGTGCCTTCTCGACCAGCTGTTCGCGATTATTGTCATTTGCCGGGCAGGCTTTGGAGGTATTCGCAAAACCCCATTCGGTGATCCAGCATGGCTTTCCATCAGCACCACCGCAGAAAGAGAGAGCGTTGCTAATGTGTTTCGCGCGCGCGGCCCGCGTGCCGCTGCTGCCCGGATAAATGTGAATACCATAGCCGTCGGCCACATCCTTAAGACCATATTTCTTGAGAAGATCGGTAAAGACGGTTGGATCGACGCTGTCTATTCCGCGCCGGTCAGCATCGATGAACGGAATATCGGACAAACCCGCAGATACAACTTTTGCTTTGGCGCTGTGCTTGGTCTTTGTCAGCTCCGTCCTGACAATGCGCAGAAGTTCGACGTATTTTTCTGCACCCTTTTCGACCAAAGGCAGGTCTTCCATCTCATCCAAGGAACGTGCGGTCTTCATCCTTTCCTTGGGCAGAATGGCAAGATCGCCATTATAGGCACCCCAATTGATCTCATTGCCGGGTTCAACAGCAACCAGTGGCGCCCCAAGTGCATCAATCTTTTGCAAGGCATCTGCGATCGCCTGCTGAAAGCGATCCGGCGATATATCTGAAAGCCGATACATATCCCAGATGCGCCCGCGACCGGAACGAGGCTTCGTTCCTTCAGGATAGAAATCCGCGTTATTGAGCGAAATTTCGAGCAGGATGGCCAAACCTTTTTCATGAGCAAGACGCACCGCATCGATACTCTGATCCACCGGTCGCGTGAGGGACAGCCGAACTGCCACCACGCCATTATCCACCATCTGATCAAAAATCTGCTCACGCTCTGCTGGCTTAAGCCAGGCCATATTGACCCGGTTGACGCCGAAGCGTGTATCGGCAAGAGCACTTTGAGGCTGGAGAGCCAACGACAAAGCGCCCACGAGCGCTATCATCGCCACCATCTCGCCCCTGATGCTCTTGCAGCTTGGCATCATCTTATCCCGATATCCTTGAGTGCGCCGTTGAAATTGGCTTCACATTCCGAATAGCGATTGATGGCAGCAGGCACATCAATCTTGGAAAGAAAGTCGCGCAGATAGGCCTTCTTCTGAGGTTCACGGTTCCAGACGCTTGCATCAATATGTGGAAAGCCGACGAAGCCGAGCATTTCTCGCATTCGGTCATCGACCGCGATCATCAGCCCCGGAACACCCGACTGCATACCGATGATAGTGCCGTGGAAACGACGGCTTAAACCGAAATCCTGACTGGAAATCCAGCTGCGCCATTTATGCGTATCGAAAAACACCAGCAGCTCGTTTTTGCGCTGCCACTTTTCCATGTGTTTGTAGTCGACAGGTGCGGTGATGCGGCTTGCAGCCTCATCGAAAGCTTGCGCATGATCTTCGCCTGCGATGTTCATGTTATAGACGATCACCTCGTCCTGAATGACATAGCTTGCAGCGCTGTCTTTTTCGAGCAGCGCATGTGCATCGACAATCGTATCGGCGACACTGCCGAGATAGCCGCCGAATGAGATTTTTTGCGCATCCGCGAGGCTCGGATCAGCAAGACGGCTCAGCGATAGCTTCATCTGCTCTGGTCGATAGTAGAGCGAAGGGCAGCCCGTCGGACGGACATATTTCATGCCCGCATCTTTCAGAAACGCTTCCGTAAAATGCCCGCGTGTGAGGAAGAAACTTTCCTTGCGGCGCAGAATTTCCAAAAACCGGCGCGTGCCTTCCGGCAATTCGGCTTTCAGATTTTCCTTCTTCTGAATGCCGATGCCCATCACGACAATTGGCATGTTCAGCTTTTCAAAGACGAAGGATTCCGTTGTTGCGGCATAACCGGGACGCAAAAGATTTGCCGATGCAAACAGGCAGAGATCAAAGCTTTCATTGAGCTTTGCATAGGTGTCAGGTGAATTGAGGCTGTTGGCCAGATGCCAGAACGGAACATAAGTCACATCATGGCCGCGGACGGCATAGGCAGCGCCTTCACCAATGAGGTAATTGCCAGTATTGGCAATCTTTTTGACCTGATCGATCACATCCTTTTTGGTGCGGATGGGCTCGAAATAAGGGCGGTGTTTAACAGTTGCACCCGAAACGCTTTCGACGGTCCGCATCAAATAGGACGGAATGCCGGTAATCATTATGCGCATGGTTATCCATCTTCGCTTAAATTAAAGAAAATTGCTGGATTTGGATTAGGCGTGAGATGCCCCAATGCCGATGTCTGAAAGCACGCTTCGGAAATTGCGTTCGCGAGCCGAGTATTTTTCAACCACATCAGGGATGTTCATTGCTGCGATATGATCACTCACGAAAGCGCGCCGGTCGTTAGCTGCATTGAGATCACGGGCATCGATCTTTGGCAGACCGGAGAAATTGAGCATTTCACGCATACGGTCATCAACGGCGACCATAAGGCTTGGTACGCCCGCCTGCATGGAAATGATATTTCCGTGGAAGCGGCGACCGAATGAGAAGTCCATCGTAGAGCACCAGGCACGCCATTGATTGGTGTCAAGGAAAGCGTGAACGCTGAGCTTCTTCTTGAGATCGCTTGAGCCTTTGTAGGTCAGCGGCCCTACCAGCTCACCAGTCGTTGAATCATAAGCACGGCCATTGGCGTCCGATTCAAGCTGCATATCGAAATGCAAAAGCTCATCCTGAACCACATAGGCTGAACGACCGTCGTCCGAACTCAGCGCATTCATGTCGCCGATGGTTTCAAGTTCTGCGCCCATATAACCTGTGAAAACTGTGCGGCCTTCACCCACTTTGACCTGCGGCAGACGCGTAATGGCCTTGCGCATATTATCAGGACGGAAATAAAGCGACGGGCAACCAACCGGACGCACATAGGAAAAGCCCCGATCACGAAGATAGCCGGCTGCGTTTTCACCGCGGGTAAGGAAATAATGCTCGCGGGATTTAAGCACTTCGAGAAGCTTCTTCGTGCCAGCAGGCAAACCGTCTTCGCCTTCAATATCAGGGCGGTTCTGGATACCAATGCCCAGCATAACCACCGGCATATCGAGCTTGGATAAAACCAGCGCTTCCGCATCTGCCGACAGGCCTTTACGCAGAAGGTTTGCGCAAGTGAAGACGCAGATATCGAACTCCTTGTTAATCTCCTCGACACCTGTTCCATTGTTCACGCAATTATAGAGATGCCAGAACGGAATATGCTTGGCTGACGGCAGAAGGGCCGTCATTGCGCCCTCGCCGATCAGATAATTTCCGGTATTGGAGATGTTTTTCAGTTCCTGGATAAAATTATCCCTGGATTCTGAATCCTTCTGCTTTTCCGAATAATAGACCTGCGCTTTGTCTGCGCGATCAATGAGACGTGTCAGATGGCTCGGAATGCCGGTGACAAGAATTCTTGGGTTGGTTGGGCGGCTCATAGGTCGACCTTTCTGGTATAATCAGGCAACTGCACGGCCGGGGAAAACGGCAATCGTGCTGGCATCGTCTGCAACGTCCGGCTGGGAGGACCGGGATTTCGGATAGACCGGGCTTATTTCATTGGCCCAATCGGTAAATTCGGAGAAAGCAGCGCTCCAGGTGCGGTGAGCGGCTGACGCCAATGCGCCTTCAGCCGTACGCATCAGGGCTTCGCGATCCTGCGCAAGAATGGTGAGAATGCGCGTCATATCGGCCACGATCTGCGCATCATTGCCATTGCGGATTAAGATGCCGTCGCGACCATGATTGATCAGCTCATCGACAGCACCCACCGCAGTTGCAACCGGCACACAGCCGAGCTGCTGGGCTTCAGCAATCATCAGCGGTGCGCCTTCCCAGCGCGACGGCATCAAAAGCACATCTGCCCAGGCGAGATGGTTTGCGATATCTCTTCCGTCGAAGACCGGTGGCGAGACCTTCACGCCCGCATCTTTGAGACGCGTCATCCAAGATGCACTTGGATCGTCGGAAAGGATTTCTCCACCGATGGCTTGCGCTTCAAACAAAATGCCCTGCTCTTTGAGCTTGACGATTGCATCATGTAACCGGTCGATCCCCTTTTGGCGATCAAGACGGCCCATATAAAGCATCCGAAACGGCTCACCCTTGCGTATCTGTTTACGCGCGGCCGTTACCTGCGCACGCAGCTTTGAATCAATGGAGAAGCTTGCACCATTAGGCACCGAGAATACTTTCTCAAACGGCACGCCAAAGCTGTGCAGGTAGATTTTCAACTGATCTGAACAGGTGAGAAAGGCGTCATAAGCGTGTTCAAAAGCAATCGCCGCATAGGGCTGGCCCGCTTGCCTACGGAAGACGGTTTCGTCCACCACATGCAGATAACAGGCCGTGCGTGTGCCTTCCGAACGCAGCTTGCCCATTAATGGATGCGCTGCCATGACGTGATTGTTGACCACGAGATCGAAACCGGAGAGTTGCCCGCGCAGGATGCCCCAATCAAGCGGATGATCTTCGGTTATGAAATCCTGCCCAAGGAAGCGGTTTGTGTCGCCCCACGCCGGAATACCGTCTTTCCAGAAGTGCAAATAGTCGAAGGATTGATCGAACTCGTCGAGCACATCCATGCGCTCATTGCCAAGCACGAACAGATGCGTTTCAAATCCCTGGTTCTTCAACTCACGACCAGCCGCATAAGCCACCTTCTCTGCTCCCCCAAAGGAGGCATTGGACACCAGAACTGCAGCCGTCTTCTTTCTTGCGGTGCTATGCGCAAGCGGCAGAACTGGTCCACCGCCCATTTCATCGCGCAACACCTGATACATTTCTGAAAGTGCTGGCAGACGACGCGGACGCCATGTCCAGCGCATGGCGGCACTTTGTTTGAGCGGGCTTGTCGCAATCGATGTCACCAGATTGAGCATCGACTGTTCGGGGCGGGAAAGCGCCCTGCGCTGACGGACGCGCGGAAAAGGGAAGCGGACTTTCATGCGCGCCGAGGTGGGCCATAATTGCTGCGTACCCAATGATGCAAACCAATCCAGCGCATCGTTTTCGATGATGTCTTTGATCAGTTTCGTCGAGACGAAAATCAGATCCGCATGGGGCTGGCGCGTGCCGGAAGGCATGATTTCAGTATCGATACGCCGCTCGTCTTCAACATTGGTCAGTTCGACAAAGACGATATTCGCCTGTTCAGAAAGCCTCTCAAGCCGAGACAGAATGTTTGGCAACAGCCGCGAACGCGCCAGAAGCTTCAAAGTTTCGGTATTGGATGAAGCAAGAAAGGGCGGGAAGTGAAAATTATCCGGCTCGGAAACGCTACCCCAAAATGCGCGGATGGCATCATCAAATTTAAGATCAGTCGTGCCAAGGCTAAGATCAGTAAAAAGACTGACTGTTCCCTCGCCTGCACGGATCACGCCATAGCGCGGACATTCCTCATGCTCGAAACCCACAAGCGTCGGGCGACGAAACAGCGCCTTATGTCGTTTGCGGAGAAAGTTGATGGAGCCGGAGCGGTCGCGATTGGCTTCCTTGAAGCGGCTCTCAGCCCGCAGGCGATATTCGAACCCGGTGTCATGGCACGGCGTTCCGACGAAACCGGCTTCAATGGCCGAAAGCCAGAATTCCCAGTCTTCAAAACCATTCTGCCGGTCGTCGTCAAAGCGCACGCCGCTGCGGAACACTTCCGCTGAAATCATTGAGCCGGTATCGCATATATTGTCAGTAATGCAGTGAATAAGCCGCGAATAACTATCGCCATAATGCGCGCGCCAGTTGACTGAAAACGTGTCGATATTGGTGTAAACCCAACCGACATTGCTTGCGAGCAACTTGCGATAAAGCGTGTCGATGGTTTGCGGTTGCACCCGATTATCGGCATCCACGAAATAGACGGCTTTCACATCCGGCATCTCTTCGAGAATATAATCAATCGCACGGTTACGCGCACCACCGGGACCAGTATTCTCTCCGAAGATGACGTGAATATTGGGGTGTGCTGCCGCATAAAGCGCCAGACTGTCGAAAACTTCGCGACGCGGATCACCATCGACGGAGACGACGATCTGGGTACGGAAAACCGTTTCCGAGGCAAGAAGGGTTTCAAGCGCTTCAAGCGCAAGCGCCGCATGGCCATAAAGCGGCATGGCAACGACGATCAAATCTCTCGATCTATCGTACATTCGCAACCTCTTTGGCTAATTCCTGAACGGGGCTTGCGGCTTCGATGTGCTTGACCAGGCGGAAGTTGAAAATCTTCAACCAGGAAAAGTCGACTGAATCACCTGCAGCCTTGCTGAGCACGATCAGATCCATCGTGCGATCAATCGGCTCTTCGAGCATGAAATTGATATCGATTGGACGATTGGGTGCCACTTCCGACCAGCCACTGAACAAGACCTGTGCGCGCCGACGGTCCATATTGGTGATCGCGTCGATCTCTTCCTTCACATCGGAAGCGAGATTGACCAGCAGCAAACCCGCCACGCATGGCTGTCCCTCAGGGTGGTCGATCACGGCACGCGCTGATATCCGGACCGTACCGGGGGCAACAACCCGGCGGATGGCAGCGGCCGTAATACCTTCCTCAAGTGGATGGCAGCCGATTGCATCTTCATGTTCAAGAAACCGCACGGTTGGGAAATCCGGCGTCAGGGGGGTAACGGAAACATTGGCGACACTGCGTAGCAATTCAATCGGCAGGCGATAATCATCAACCTTGCGGCCATTGATGAGCGATGTCGGCACAATTGCGTTGGGCAATGATGCTGGCCGAACGCCCGGAAGCCCCGTAAAAATACGAAGTGCCAGCGGACGCATATCGAGATCGCCATGCGGGATGCGGGCACGAGCCGCATAGCGTTCATTGGCAATCACATTGCCCAACGAGAGTTCTGGTGGCACACCGCCGGTCGCGGAAATTCGCAGACGCAGGGTCCGGTGACTACCATCGCAAGCCTTAGGCAGCGAGAAGAAATTCCATTCCGAATGAAGCGTGGCATAAGGCACGAGCCATTCGGCAATGCCTTCGCCATTCTCCAGATAATCGAGTGTTACGATCAGCTGTCCGTTGCGATTGGCAGGCATGTCGCGGAAATGCAGGGCAAAGCCCGATACGGCATAGCTTGAAACTGGAAAGAGCTGTTCAATTTCCGATTCACGCAGCAAGCGTGCAAAACCTTCATCCTTTGGATCGACCAAAGGCGCATGGCTGAAAATCTCTGTAGAGGAATCCCAGTTGCGGGCGTGAAAGGCATCCTCGATAGCGCGATAGTTTTCGAACATCGTTTCGCGTTCACGACGCAGCATCGCAAGCTCGGCATGCACTTTGCTCACATGGCCGACAAGCCGGTCGAGGCCGTTTTCAAGCAGCTGCGATACGAGAAGCGGTATGGTTTCAGGGGACGCCTCATCAACGCGCACGACGGGGACTTCAGGAATGGTGCGCATCCGGTAAAGCTGCTGCAGGACGCCATTGAGTTCTTTTGCGCCCTCATCGGAAGCGGCAACAGCAACGAGTGGAAATGTATTCGCCAGACGCAGCCGCTTGCCGTCTCCTTCAACGAAGGCGGTCAATTCGCCAAGAGCGGTCGGTTCCAACGCTTCACGATCACGCATTGAAGCAATGGCATAACGGCGGGTTTTCCGCGCCGAGATCGCTGGAAGTGGTGTGCTCAACATAATCATCCATTGTCTAAGAACCAACTTGGGAGGTTTGGCCTCTGCTCACAATGAGAAAATACTGACTATGTATTGTCAATAATAATAATGAGAAATGTATATGATAATACTAAAATTATTTAGAATCTATTTAATTCAAAATTTGAAACAATGTAAAATTACATTGGATGCAGCAGTTAAAAGCGCAGAAATACGGGATTTTATATTATATAGTTTTTCCTTTGGCGCCCTATTTTCGTCATATAATTCTCATTTTCCATTTAGTAATGCTTCGATCAAGGTTTTTTGCTGCCGTAAACATTCCGACAGTCGAAAGCGCTTTTCGATCGTTCTTCGCGCAGCAGCCCGCATTGGCAGGCATGCATCTGGATCTCGAAGCACATTCAGAATCGTTTCAGCCAACGCATCCGTATCGTAAAAGGAAACCAGCAGGCCGTTTTTCCCGGCACGTATCACCTCACGAACCGGTGGCGTATCTGAACCGATGATAAGTGCGCCACAAGCCATGGCCTCAATGACGGACCAGGACAGCACAAACGGATATGTGAGATAAATGTGGGCTGAGGAGATTTGATAAAGTTTGCGCAACTGCGCATGAGAAATAGTGCCAGGGAAAATGATGCGGTCTGGCGGCAGCTCTATGTCGCGAAGCAAATATTCGCGCCATGAACCGCCACCCGGCGGCGGCGTACCGTAGCTTACCCCATCTCCACCAACGAACACGAATATCGCGTCGTTATTTTGCCGGATAATTTTTTTTGCAGCTTCAAGCGCCTGTGGAAAGCCCCTGTAAGGCTCAAGGTCGCGCGCAACGAATGTAATCACCTGCGATTCGCCTGCTTTGAGAACGCGTCCACTCGGCAGCTCGATTGAAGCGTGCCTGTCAGGGTAGAACAGTTTCGTATCTACCCCCTCATGCACAACAGCGATCCGCTTCTGCACCGACGCAGGATAAAGGCCTTTTTGCCAGTGTGTCGGGCTGAAGCCTCCATCGATCCCATCCAGCGTGACGAGTTGGGCCATATTGCGCAGCCGCAGTCGCTTGCGTGTTTCCAAACCCGTTTTGTCTTCAGGAGCGAAACCAACATCTGCGCCGTTGGCGCGATAGAAAAATTCACAATATCCGAGCGCAGGTGTTGAAGGCAAAACGTCTTTAACGAACATCATACTGCCCCAGCCGATGTGACCAATCACAATATCAGGGGCTTGGCCATGACGCGCCATAGATTCCAGAGTTTCGGCCACACGATAACCGATCCTCGTGTGATGGTCGGGTATTTCGAGATATCTGGCCATCGCACCATTTGGGCGAGGACCAGATTCTACTCGGTGGCGGATGACACGGACCGCTGGGAGGCGACGATCCACTGTCTCGCAAATCAGACTCACATCATGTCCGCTTGTAGCCAAATTGTTGGCCAGCGCAGCAAATTGCCCAAAACCGCGCCTATGCACAAAAGCTATACGCATGTCACAAAAAGTGTCCAGTTAAAGGCCGTAAACAGTACACTAAACATCAAATGCCATAGCGGGCAGCATTGCCCCATACCAGCTCAAGGCGGTGCAGAGTTTGATAAGCGATCTCCAGATTTCGAAGATCATCATCATCGCGAGCGAGGATATGACTGTATGTTTTGCTCGCATTTCGCAAGCTTGCACAAAGACGTTCACCCTTATCCGTCAGGCGAATACGCGCTGACCGCTTGTCTCTTTGCGAGGCAACACGATCCACATAACCACCATCGGTAAGTTGTTTAAGATAGTAGGAAATATTGGACCCAACATAGTGCCCGCGATCCAACAATTCACCCACGGTAAGTTCAACATCGCCGATAGCCATCAGCACCAGAGTTTGCGCAGGCCCGATATCCTCGACACCCAACTTGGTGAGTTCAGTTTTCAGCAAACTGACAAAGCGGCGATTCACCCGTTCAATCATCCGGGCCAGCTCGAAATGCGTAACGATAACTGTATGGGCCGGATGTGTGCGTTCCTGTTTTTCGGCGGTAACGTCAGGAAAATCAACAGAAGTAAATCCGTCGATTGATGTATCGACTTCCACTCCCTCGTGCAGAAGTTTTTGCATCTCTTGCTCTCCATTTTTCAATTTTACTTCAAATTTTGAAGAAATTTGTAGTTACTTTTTCTTTCGTCCTTTCAAACTTCCCCGCCACAAAAACTTTTTTCGGTCACATTCTATGCAGTAATACTTTACTGATCTTACGAAGCAGAACACACTACCTATGGATACCGGCCACCTGTGACCATTACAAGGCAGATCGCGCATGGATAATACTCGCGAAAACCAATCAATTGGCAAGAGCGTAGGAGATAAAAAAAGCGGCGACGATGCTGCGTTCACGCCGAAAAGCCTTATTTTTAAGGCTCGGCGCGTATTCTTGTCCGGCCTCATTTATGCGGTGGTTTTAAGCGCCTGTATCAATTTGCTACAACTCACTGTACCTCTCTATATGTTGCAGGTGCATGATAGGGTGCTCAACAGCCGAAGCATGGACACGTTAACCATGCTGACGATTCTGGCCGTTGGGGCGATGCTCGTCTTCGGCGTATTGGAATACATTCGAGCGCTATCCTTCCAAGCAATGGGCAGTGCACTTGTTCGCCGACTAAATCTTCCTGTTCTCACTGCGGCTGTGCAGGCATCCGCAAACGAAGGCCTTCCAAAAGCTACGCAAACATTGCGGGATCTGTCAGAACTGCGAAGCTTTCTCACCTCGCCCGCCATCAATGCACCGCTTGATGCGGCATGGTCACCAATCTTTCTTGGTGTACTGTTTATGCTGCATCCGATGCTCGGCTTGATAGCGCTTATCGCTGTTATTATTCTCGTTGCATGCGGCGTACTGAATGATCTGTTGACCCGCAATCTCATTCAGGAAGCAAATCAGGCCAATGTCGAGGCAATTGCCAAAATTGGCAGCACTTTGCGTCATGCAGAAACAATTGAAGCAATGGGGATGTTACCGGCTCTGGCACGTCGCTGGCGAACCATGCAGTTACAAGCACTTGAAGTGCTTGATATGGGCGGAACACGCGCACGCGCCATATCATCGATTGCACGCACGGCACGTTTTATCATCCAGATCGGCGCGCTTGGTCTGGGAACGCTTCTCGCTATGCAGCAGGAGATCACCCCGGGCGCTATGATCGCAACCAGTATAATCATCGGCCGTCTCCTGATGCCTTTTGACCGGATCGTTGAGAATTGGCGTCAGTGGGTAAGCGCTATCGGCAGCTGGAAACGTGTCCAGTCGCTGCTGTCTGAAAACCTTGCCGTGCGCCAGACAATGCCGACCCCTCGTCCCAATGGCGACCTCGTTGTCGATAAGCTGATCTACACCGCCCCCGGCGTCGATGTTCCGATCATCAAAGGGATTTCGTTTTCGATCTCACCGGGCGAAGTGCTTGGCGTTGTCGGCCCTTCCGCGGCAGGAAAATCGACCCTCGCACGCTTGCTGATAGGTATCGTGAAGCCAACGTCTGGTGGCGTTTTCCTTGATGGCAACAATGTATATCTCTGGGAACGCGGCTCTTTTGGTGAAATCGCCGGTTATCTGCCGCAATCCGTGTCGCTGCTGGATGGCACAATCAAAGACAACATTGCTCGTATGGGCGATAGCGATCCACAACGCGTACTGGAAGCAGCTCGCCTCGCCGATGTGCACGAGATGATTGGGCGCATGCCACTTGGCTATGATACGCCAGTGGGTGATGGACGGCTGACGCTTTCGGGCGGGCAGCGCCAGCGTATCGGATTGGCACGCTGCCTCTATAATCGCCCTTGCCTTATAGTGCTCGATGAGCCGAACTCTAATCTTGATGCGGTGGGCGAACGCGCTCTGATGCGGGCAATCGAACACGCTCGTGATGACAGTGCAATTGTCATCATGATTGCTCATCGACCGTCTATTATGCAGGTCGCCGACAAGCTTCTGGTGCTCGACAATGGGCGGATCACACAGTTTGGCCCCCGAACGGATGTGGTCTCTTCACTCACTCCGGCCAGCAATAATGGCCCGCAAATGGGAGCGGCAAGTGCATGATTGGCAAACCTGTTATTCCGCGTCGTGTCTCCAGCTTGCTCGCCCCGCGTGCAGAATCATCCCACAGCAAATCTCTGACCCGGTTTGGCTCCGCGAAGCCGGAATGGGCACATGATCTCGAGCAAGAAGATATGAAATCCCCCCTGCGTGGTCTCATCATTGCAGGGCTTGCAACAATTGGCGTTGCCTTTGGCGGCTTTTTTGCGTGGGCCTATTCTGCCAATCTCGGTAGTGCGGCAGTAGCCATGGGTACAGTGATTGTCGATTCTAAACGCAAGACGATCAGTCATCTCGAAGGCGGCATTCTTGACAGGCTTCTGGTTCAAGAGGGGGATGTCGTTAAAGAAGGACAGCCGCTTGTCCGGCTTGATGCAACGAAAGCACGTTCCGAACTGCAATCACTGGAAAGTCGGCGTATCGGTCTTATTGCCAAACTTGCACGTCTGCGTGCAGAGCAATCTGGCGCCACTGAAATTACGTTTCCCGAAAATTTTTCTGAAGGCGGAGAGAACGCAGAAAATGCGATCCGTGCAGAAAATATCTTTTTTCAGAAGCGCCTCGCACAAAAACTGAGCAAGATCGACATTCAGCAAAAGACAATTGAGCAATATAGCGAGCAGGAAAAAGCTTCTACATCACAGATTTCCGCGACGGATCGCCAAATTGAGCTGATCACCGATCAACGCAATGCGATCGCAAGCCTTGTCGAAAAAGGCTTTGCGCAGAAATCGAAGCTTACAGAAATTGATACACGTTTGAGCCAGCTTGCTGGTGATCGCGGGGAATATGCCGGCGACAAAGCCAAAGCCGGACAGGCAAAAGCTGGCGCAGAATTTGCACTGGCAGCCATTGAAAGCGACCTGCAGTCGGAAATAGCTGGTGAAATCACCTCAAGTCAGGTCGAGCTATCTGATGTGCAGGAAAGAATCGTAGCAGCAAAAGACGTGATGCGCCGCGTCGAGGTAAACTCACCCCAACAGGGCATTGTCGCCAATATCCGTCTTCGCACACCGGGCGGTGTAGTCGCTCCCGGCGAGCCAATCATGGACATCGTGCCAGAGAATGAGCCTATGGTGGTCGAGATGAAGATCAGTCCACGCGACATCGACAGCATCTTCGTTGGAGCAAGTGCACAGATAAAATTGACCGCCTATAATCAGCGCTCAATGGCACCACTTGATGGACGGCTGACATATATTGCAGCGGATCAATCGCTCGATGAGAAGAATGACACGGCATATTTTGTAGCCCGCGCTGAGATTACGCCAGAAGCCCTCGCCGCCAATCCAACTGCAAGGCTCTATCCCGGCATGCCAGCAGAGATCATCATCGTTCATAAAGACCGTAAAGCGATAGACTATCTGGTGTCGCCCATCACTGACAGTCTCAATCGTGCTTTCCGCGAAGATTAACGCTCAAGGGCGTGATTGTGGCCTCTATGACTGGCAGATTATTGAAACAGCATTCTGCAATATAAATCATCATTGGTATGAATAATCGTTATTTTACTGCGTCGCGGATAATCCATTATGTGCAGCCCTATCATATTGAATTAATTTAACTTTTTAATAATTATGAATAATTTCAAATTTTGAACTAAAATTATCGTAAATAGTAATTAAATATGAATTACAATATATCTATTTATTAATCTTAAATGGCGTTTATATAAATTAAAAGTAATAATTTGTTACTTATGTGAGTCAATTTTAGGACAATTTATAATGTTGCATTTCTTATTGATGCGGCGCAAACTACTATAAGTAAGATGGTCGGAACGTATCCGGCTTTTTTGTAACCATACAGGAACACAAGGAGAAGCAGATGGCCACTTTAGAAGGCGGCGCCTACGACGACGTGTTGTTCGGTTCCCGCTTTGACGACTTCATCCGCGCTCATGGCGGTGATGATCTCGTATTCGGAGGTGATGGCAATGACATCATCTTCGGCGACGACGGGAATGACATCCTTTTCGGCGGAAATGGTGATGACCTCCTTTTCGGCGGAAATGAAAATGATATTCTGTACGGTGATGCAGGTAACGACGTCCTGAGTGGCGGTGATGGGAATGATGTGCTGTTTGGCGGCGCTGGTGATGATATTCTTCAGGGCGGTGCAGGCTCAGATCTTCTCTTTGGCGGCGATGGGAACGATATCTTGCAAGGTGGTGACGGCAACGACATCCTTGATGGCGGCGCTGGTGATGACATCCTTATCGGCGGCGCCGGTAGTGACGTCTTCCTGTTCAATGGTGGCGGCGGAAACGACGTCATCCTTGACTTCAACCCAGGCGAAGACACCCTTCAGATCCAGCAGGGCATTAATGGCCTTGATGTTAATTCGGCGGATGACCTTGCAGACCGTGTCACACAGGTTGGTGGTAATGTGATTGTCGATCTCGGCAATGGCGACACCGTTACCCTCGTGAACACCAGTGCAGAAGATATACAGGCTCATCCCGACCAGTATTTCACTGTCCACTGATTAAACGATTGAGTGCGTGCCCGGCATCCTCCCGCCGGGCACGTTCCTTCTTTAATTTTTTTCAATCTCGATTTTTGGCCCGACCCAGCCTCGTTAGTGCTGCTTCTGGCCCTGCATTTCCAACAAGAATGAAAGGGCGC
This sequence comes from Ochrobactrum sp. Marseille-Q0166, assembly GCF_014397025.1. Taxonomy (NCBI): domain Bacteria; kingdom Pseudomonadati; phylum Pseudomonadota; class Alphaproteobacteria; order Hyphomicrobiales; family Brucellaceae; genus Ochrobactrum; species Ochrobactrum sp. Marseille-Q0166. The sequence continues at coordinate 428,483 of NZ_JACJUO010000002.1, forward strand.
TCACATTGAACCTCGACCATTCGGCGGACACTGAAAGCAAAACCGAGAATCTCTCCATTTGCCGTCTATGCGCCGACGTGGCTCTGGTCATCTGGGATGTTCCCGGCCCGGCTCGCTCCACAAACAAATGCACGCTGGAAACGCCTGTCCAGCCCGTCCCGCTGCTCAGTGTTGGCATTCCGCTGGAAAATGGCGGGATGCGTATGTTCTGGGCCATGCGGACCGGAACCGAACCAATCGAATTATCGCTGAGTGCAGGTTCATTGGGACCTACAGCACAAGCAATCCTTTATCCGGCCAATGAGCTTGCAGCATTCGACGTCAATCATGTCGTGAGTGATCTCACTTTGCCCGGCCATATCAAGCTTCTGACCAATATCCTCACAGCCTGGCGCAGCACGTTCCGGCTGACGCGAAATCAGGCATTCGCATCCCTCGTGCGCGAGCTGACTTTTGCTTTAACGCCGGAACCCCGGGAAGCTCAGCATTGCGGTGAACCTGTTTCCGGGCATCATCTTCTCGAAACAGCCATCGATCCGATGCTCGGCGAAATCTCCGCCATTTACGGCATAACGCCAGGCAGCGTCATGGTGATCCCGCCGCGATTTGTGCTTGGTCAGCAGGGCCGCAATGCCTGGCAGTCCTGCCATCTTCTGGTTGAAGCTCCGCAGGATCTGCCTTCATCGCTCCTGCTTGTACTAAGCGGGAAGAAGGGTGTCGCGGTGCGCAAGATGGCAACCCGAACGGCAGAACAAAACGACTTCACCAAATGGTGGAGCAAATGGCAGAGTAACGGTGCTTTGCGGGCGTTTCTGGTTCGCCAGCTGGGAAAAATCAATGCGGCAGGCGCCGCCGTTGCCATTGATTTACAAACGCGCTCGCCGCTACCTGTCCGTCAAATTGCACAATCCACTTCTCAGCCGGCAGCCGAAATCGATCTGGCGCTGGCATTGGATGGAGGACTGATCGTCGGTGGCTGGATGCATGATCCTTCAGCCATGCTCGCCGATATCGAATATTTGCCTGAAGGCGGCAGCGCTCAGTCGCTCAAGCCTTATTTCCATAAGTTTGCAGGTAAAACTGCCAAGCGTGAGGATGCTCCACAAAGGGACGTGACAGGCTTTGTTGCGTGGTTGCCATCGGCAAAAAACCTTGGCCCATTGCTGCAGCCGCGTTTTCAGATGCGGCTTACCTCGGGCAGCACCGCGCCACTGGTGCCTGCGCCACAACCTTTTGAACCATCCGCGCAGCGAATGCGGATCTTGCGTTCCGTCCCGCCACAACAGGCGCGGCCGCATGTTTTCGAGCAGATTCTCGCCCCCGCACTCACAGAAGTTGAAAAGAAGATCGGCGCAACGGTGCGCATCACGCAAGTCAAAGAGTTTGGTGAGACGCCTGTTTCTCCTTTAGCCTCGATCGTCATCCCGCTCTACCGCAATCTCGATTTCCTGCGGTTTCAGTTCTCATCGATGGCAACTGATCCGTGGCTGATGGCCAATGCTGAATTTATCTTCGTGCTCGATTCACCTGAAATTCAGGATGACACGGAGCATATGCTGGGTGGCCTCAACATCCTTCATAATATGCCGTTCAAGCTTGCAATCATGAACCGCAATGGCGGCTATGCGCGCGCCTGCAATGCGGGCGCAAGCATCGCGACAGGCACAACAATTGTTATGCTCAATTCGGATGTGGTGCCTTCCGAACATGGTTGGTTGCAGCAGCTGATCCAGCCGCTATTCGATGAGCCGAAGCTCGGTGCAATCGGCCCGCGCCTTTTGTTTGAAGACGGCTCTCTGCAACATGCCGGGCTTTACTTTGCCCGCGATCGACAAGGCATCTGGCTCAATCATCACTACCATAAGGGTATGCCCGGCAATTATGCGCCTGCGCGTCGTGGGCGTGATGTTCCGGGCGTTACCGGCGCGTGCCTGATTACCCGCAAGGACATCTTTGATCTGGTAGGCGGTTACAGCGAAGACTATGTCATCGGCGATTACGAAGACAGCGACCTGTGCCTGAAAATTCGCCAGCTCGGTTTCCAGATTTACTACGAGCCGAGCGTTGCCCTCTACCATTTCGAGCGCCGCTCAATCCGCCGCAGCGCGGATTATATGCGCGGCCTTGCCAGCCAATATAATTCCTGGCTGCACACACAGCGCTGGAACGAAGAAATCAGTGAACTGATGGCCCCGCAACACGACGAGATGCAGCTCTCAATGCCCTCAAATGTGATCGTGGCCAAATCTGAAAGGAGCGCCGCTTGACGGAAGTGGTAATGCTGAAACAGCCAGAACCTGAAGCCAAACCAGCAATACCCGAAGAACAGATTGACTGGCTGATACAATCTGTTTTGAAGAACCGGTTTCTGCCCTCACCCGACCCGAACAGCGTGTTCGTCGGAGACGGCGATTATCGCGCCGTGGGTGCCGAGTTCCTTGGTCATTTCATCCGCAAGGGCGGGCTGAGACCTGATTCACGCGTGTTGGATATCGGTTCGGGGATTGGCCGCATGGCCATACCACTGACCCAATATCTCGACCCGGCGAAGACACACTATGCCGGTATTGATCCTGTGGTCGGTGGCGTTAACTGGTGTCGCCAGAACATCACTGCGCGCTATCCCAATTTCGAGTTCCGTCATCTCGACATTGCCCATGATCTTTATAATCCAAAAGGAAGCGTGAGTGGTCTGACCCTCACATTGCCTTTTGCGGATAAGAGCTTCGACTTCGTCATTATGACCTCCGTGGTCACGCATTTGCCGCCTGACGAGGTAAAATCCTATCTGGAACAGATTTCGCGCGTCCTGGCGCCTGGTGGCAAACTGTTCATGACTGCCTTTGTCGTGGACGACATTGCCGCTCGCGACCGGCACGGCAAGCGCGACAAGCGCCTCTCCTTTGAGCGTCACGGCACAGGCCCATGCTGGTTTGTGCCGGAACTTCCGCCCCTTGCGGCGGTCGGCTTTGAAAACGGCTTTCTGGATCGTGCGCTTACAGGTGCCAAACTGGAACTACAAACAAAGTCCTTTGGACATTGGCGCGGCATTGAAGCCGATCACTATCAGGATATCTTCATTGCCTCGCGCGGAGTTAGCGTCTGATGGCCCCGCGTGTACTCATCGCAGCCCACAACCATCCGTCGCTGCACCCCGGCGGAACGGAAATTTTCGCCCATGATCTGTTCCGCGCCTATCAGCGGGCAGGCTGTGAAGCGATGTTTCTAGGTGCAACCAACAAGGTGCATCGCGAAGCGCGTCCAGGCACGAGCTTTCAGAGCATTGGCAACGGCGGCGATGAAATTCTGCTGTGGTCCGGGCACTTTGATCGCTTCTATATGAGCCAGATCGACCTATACGGCATTGTGCCGGATATTGTTGAACTGCTGCGTGACTTCAGACCCGACATTGTGCACCTGCATCATCTGCTGCTTTTGGGCGCAGAATTCCCCCATATCGTGCGCCGCACACTGCCTAATTGCCGGATTGTCCTGACGCTGCACGATTATTACCCCATCTGTCATCATGACGGGTTGATGGTTCGCACCACCGGCAAAGAACTTTGTCATGGGGCAAGTCCAGATCGCTGCCACGCCTGTTTCAAAGATATTGCGCTGGATAAATTTGTGCTTCGTGAGCGCCACATCAAATCGCTGCTGAGCACTGTCGATGCGTTTGTGTCACCAAGTGCGTTTCTTAAACAGCGCTATGTAGAATGGGGCCTTGCCGATGATCGCATTCGGGTCATCCCCAATGGCCAGCCGGAACGTCCAAGATCAACGGCTGTTTCGCAAGAGCGGGCTAAGCCGACCTTCGGCTATTTTGGCAATCTCAACCCGTGGAAGGGTGCAACAGTTCTGCTTGAGGCCGCAAAGCTGCTGATTGCCGAGGGATTTGATTTCGAGCTCCGTGTTCATGGAGCAGCTCCCTTCCAGAGCGAGAGCTTTGTCAGCGAAATCGATGCGCTTTTTGCTCAAACATCTCCCGTTGTGCAGCGGCGTGGTGCTTATCGCCGCGAGGATATCGCTCAACTCATCCAATCCGTGGATTGCGCCATCATGCCTTCGATCTGGTGGGAAAACGCACCGCTCGTCATTCAGGAAGCACAGGGACAGAACCGTCCCGTCATCTGCAGCAATATTGGTGGAATGGCCGAGATGATCACTGATGGCATCAATGGTCTCACCGTTCCGCCCAATGACCCGCTGGCGCTCGCCCAAGCAATGCGACGCATGGCGGAAAACCCGGACCTGCGCCAGTCGCTTGGCGAAAACGCGCGGCACCCGGACACCATCGACACCACCGCAGCACGCTATCTCGATCTGATTGGATCCTTGCGCGCGGCCCGTGTCGAGGCAGCATGAGAGGTAGATCATGAACATCGCGACCAAAATTCCATCCGAAGGGGCACAAAAGCCGGTTGAAGCACAGAGTGCTCAACCGAAAGCTCAAAGGACTGAAGCCATGAAAGGACGCGTTGACGCTATTGAAGAAGGACGCCTTTACGGCTGGGCATTTGATCCGTCCTATCCCACTGAGCGGCTCATCATTCGCGTTCTTTTGGACGACAAGCCCATTGCCGAAGCACCAGCCGACAAAGAGCGACCAGACCTCAAGCGCAATGGCATTGGCGATGGGCTGCACGCTTTCGAAGTGATGCTGCCACAATTTGCTGCAGCCCGCGCTGGCGATCTGTTGGTCGTTGCAGCCAATGCTGCAGGCAATGAGCAAAAGCTGCGCGTTCCAAAACCTGATGAGCAGGCAGCTGAAGCGCTCATCGCAGCACCGATGACCCGCATTCTCGATAAACTCGATATGCTGATGGCTGCACAGCGGCAATTGCAGGTCAACCAGCGTTCATTGCAGCGCGCATCGCCCACCATCGACAGTTCCGGTGATGCGGCACCAGCAGAGCTTCTCGATATAGCCGGTTCGGTTGATGCGCTGCGAACCGATCTTCATCAGCGCATGACCGAGCTTGATGTTCATATCATGCGGATGGATGGCGTGGTGGCGGGCCTTGAACAACGCATGGAAGACGTGCGCAAGAGAAGTAGCGGTGACATCAAAGTACTTTTCGTGCTGGCCGCCGTTTTGACCGGCTTTGTCGCAGGCGCGCTTCTGACGCTTGCAGTCATGCCGTAAGGACAAGCCGTATGGTGCAAGACGAACGTCCAAATTCGGCTCCAAAACAGCCCCGCACACCTGATCGCCCACCCATGATGATTGAGGGTGAAATGGTGGTCGGCAGCGTGATTGAGGACACGCTGGTTTTAGTGCTGGGTATTGGCAGTGCGACCAATGATCAGGTTACGGCCTTTCTGAATGGCGACCCTGCAATGAGTGTGAAAACAAACCTCATTACCTGGCCGCTAAAAGAACCTTCACCTGCCGGAACGCACGGTTTTGTGGCAATTGTTCCGACCAATGTGCTGCGTCGTGGCGTGCTTAAAACAATCATGTTCCAGCACCGGTCCAAAGTAGGGCGCTATAACTTTGCCTCACGATCCGCCTCCATTGCGGATTTTGTTGCAATGATTGCCGATCTGTCGGGTTCAGCTCTGCCCGGCGTCATTGACGAGCTCGTCGAAGGCCTGATTTCAGGGCCAATCAGCCGGAAGAAGCTTTCAGCGATCACCGTTCTCTTACAAGCAGGAGCGCGTTCGGATGGCTGCATCGAATTGATCGGAGGCAGCGACGAGGGTGAAATTTTCGTTCAGGGCTGGGCTCAGGATTTGACGCCCAGTGTCACGCGACTGCTGATCAGCGGTAAGAATTCATCCCTCGCCGAATGTGCGATCAGTGTTTTCGCCCGCCCTGACCTCACCGAACAAGCATCCGGTTTTGCTGGGCTGCTGCTCTCCAATGAGCCGGTTGAAGCCAATGATATTGAGCGAATTCTGTTTCGCGGCAGGCGCGGCTGGCGATTTACAGAAGTCTATGATCGCAGGCTTTTGTCCGGGTCGCGCGAGACGCCGGCCCATATCCGCGCAATCCTGCCACGGGTGAGAAGCTCAACCGATATTTTGTTAAGGCTGCGTTCGGCAGCCAATCGCTTTGACGGTACGGATACCGTTTCGTCCCTCCCGTTTCCGGTCCGGATCGGCATCGACAATGTTTTCCGCGTTGAAGGCAGTGGCCTTCTTGTTGCAGGCTGGTTGCTCGATCCCGACAGCCACGTCGAGGGTGTAAAACTGCGTCGTCATCGTGGAGAAATCCAGATCGACACAACATGGACGCGCATTGATCGCCCGGATGTGACGCGTGAGTTTGACAATCAACCCCCGTTCAATGCTGGCCTTGATCCTAGCAGACACGCTCATGGCTTTGTGGCATTTGCTGTGGAACTTGATGGTGACAGTACCTCACCCTTCTACCTAGAACTAACCATCAGCGACGGGCGGCGTGCCTTCTTTCCGCTGACGCCGACACGCGTGACCTCGCGCGATGCAATCGTGCGGCAGCTTCGCGCAACGGACCCCAACACCTGGGCATTGCGCCACATCGTCGATCAGCAGCTGGTGCCGCTGCTGCGTGGCGTTACCCGCCCCGCACCTGAAGTATTCGGTGTGGTTGATCTGGGACCATTTGAAGACGCAATGGGGCCAGCAATCATCATCGGGATTGACGAGCGTGTCGAAGAGATCGAGCCATTGCTCGCGCTGCTTGCCCTTGATCCTGAAACGCGAATAGCACCGATTGTGATCGCAGCAGCAACCGAAATCATAGACCGCGTCGGCGTTCAGATCAGACGGCTGGCTGATTTCTATCGTCTGCGCATTCGACTTGTTTCGGCCCATGGCTCGGAAGATCTTTATGACGCGCTGGAAGTCGGCGCACGCACTGTTACCACCGATCAGGTTGTCTTTCTGGCAGGCTCCCTGCTGCCGCGAAAGGCTGGCTGGCTCAACAAGCTGGTCAGTGCATATGAAACCCATAAAGACTGTGTGCTCTCTCCAACCCTTGCCTATGAAGATGATTCAATCCGCTGGGCAGGGACGTGGGTTGCAGGACCACAATCGGATCGCGCCCTCATCAGTCGTTATGCGGGCTATCCGATCGACGCCATATCCGGCATGTCGCTGACCGAAGTGGCAACGGCAACCTTTGAATGCTGCATCATGCCGCGCGAAGCATTGTTTTCTGCCGGTGGCTTCACACGAGGCTATCTCGGCACCCATGAAAAGGGCCTGGACCTTGGGCTGAAGCTCAAACAATCGGGCCTGCGTTCCTATTGGCTGCCATCAGCACAGATGCTCGGCGCCGATGATACTTCTGTCACCGACAAGGCCTCAACCATTGCTTTAATCGAGCGGATCGACCGCCAGGTTTTCGACGCCCGGTGGTCGGCCATTCTCGCTGGCAAGCGCAAAGTGCAAATGGAGGAACCCGTATGAGCGAGAAGCTTCGCGTTCTGGTCATTTCCCACGCCCATCCGTCGATCTCACTCGGCGGTGGTGAAATTGCATCCTATAATCTGCACAAGGGCTTAAACACCATTCCCGGCGTGCAGTCAGTCTATCTGGCACGCGCGGTACACCCCATACCGCGACATGGGACGACTGCGCTGATGAGTATGCGTCGCGCAAGCGATGAAATTCTCTTTCATGCTGACGAGTATGATCACTTCTATCTTTCAAACAAAAACACCGACGAAATCCGCCGCGATCTGCTGCGGTTTGTGCGCGATTTCGACCCGGATATCATTCACTTTCACCACGTACTCGGCCTCGGCCTCGAAACGCTTTATGCCATTCGCGAGACATTGCCGGATCGCATCATTCTGATGACGTTTCACGAGTTCCTCTCGATCTGCAACAATGACGGGCAGATGGTAAAAGCTGGCACCTCGAAGCTCTGCAATGAAGCCTCGCCAATTGATTGTCACGCCTGCTTCCCGCAGATACCGCCTGCCCGCTTTTTAAAGCGCGAACGGTTCGTGCGCGGGATGCTGGAACTGGCAGACGCTTTCGTGTCGCCCAGCGAGTTTCTGGCAAACCGCTATCGCGAATGGGGTATAAATGCTGCGAAAATGGCAGTGATCGAAAACGGGATCGCGATCACACAGACTACGCCGCCACGCGAGCTTACGGGACCGGACCCACGGCGCAGTCGCTTTGCCTTTTTCGGGCAGATCAACCCATTCAAAGGCATTGATGTGCTTGTCGATGCGGTCTCACGCGTTCCCGAACAGGTATGGGGCGAGGATTCCCGCCTGATGATCTTTGGCGGCAATCTCGAAAAGCAACCGCCGGCATTTCAGGCACGAATGCAGAAGCTCATTGAAGAAGCAGGACCGCGTGTCCGCTTTTACGGCGCCTATCAGAATGCTGAAATGCCGCGGCTTATGCAGTCGGTGGACTGGGTTGTGATGCCTTCGATCTGGTGGGAAAATTCACCGATCGTCATTCAGGAAGCATTGCATCATCGCCGGCCTGTCATTTGCTCGAACATTGGCGGCATGGCTGAAAAAATTCGCGATGGCGAGGACGGTCTGCATTTTCGCGTGCGAAGCGCCGAAGATCTGGCTGATCGTTTTACTGAAGTGCTGAGCGATCCGAATATCTGGAACCGTCTTCATCAATCCATTCGCAAGCCTGTTCATTATGTCGATTGTGCAAGAGAGCACCTCGATCTTTATCACCAGTTGCGGGAAGCCCATCCGCGCAGGCTAAAGCCTGCCGTGGATACAACCGTACTTTCACAGGCCAGCTGAGCCTGGCTCGCCTGTATCTGTTACAAAAGAAGGAATAGCCTATGGCACGCGCCCTCGTCATGATCCCCGCAGGAGAAGTGTACGATCACGACAATGTCCGCTGGTATCGTCATACCGACGTGCAGGGCAGCATCAATCACTATCACAATATCGGCGACGCCTTCGTTTTTGAATCTTCGCTGAAGCTGATGAATTATGAAAAAGCTTCCGAGCTGCCGATCACCAATTTCTCACCGGAGAAAATCGATCAGCTGCGGGAAGAATATGATTATGTGATCCTGCGTGGCTCGAACTACATAAACAAGGATATGAACTGGCGCGATACGATCCCTGTTTTGCAGCGATTAAAGTTGCCCGTCATCGCTTTTGGTGTTGGCGCACAAGCGCCAGTGCGTGGTGAAATTCAGCTGTCAGAGGAAACAAAGGCAGTGCTGCGCATGATCGCCGATTCAACCGTCTCTGTTGGCGTGCGTGGGGCTTATACGGCTCAGGTTCTCAACGATATCGGAATTCAGAATGTCCGTATCATCGGTTGCCCGACGGCGTTTCGCCGTAACAATCAGCATCTGCGCATCAAACTGCCGCCGCTTGAGGAAGTGAGCCAGGTTGGCGTTACCGTGCGGCGCGAGGTTTCACCGGCTTACGCGCAGGATATTGAGCAATATCTGACCCGGCATCGCGATCTGATCCGCACAATGGCCGCACGCTTTGACGTAACGCTCATGGCACAGGGCGAGATTGAAGAAAAAAAGATGGTGTTCGGCACGGCTGAACAAAAGGAAGAGGCTATCGCAGCCCTCAAGGCGCATCGCTGGACCGCTGACTGGTATTTCGATGACACAATCGAAAACCTTTATCGGCATCGCATGTTCTATTCGGATGTTGTTGCCGACTACGAGGAATTGGTGCGCAAGCAGCAATTGGTTCTGGGCTACCGCCTGCACGGAAATCTGATGGCGCTCGCTAACGGCATTCCATCGATCTATTTCACTTATGACAGCCGCACTGCGGAATTCGCCGAAACCTATAAAATCCCAAGCTATGATGTCTTCAGCGACAAACAGTTCCGTTTGGAAGATTACTGGGACCAGCCCTTGTTCGATCAATACAACCGCGCCTGGTTTGAGACCTATGCTGAAATGAAGCAGTTTCTCGCTGAAAACGGTGTCGATAACAAAATGACCGACACCGGTCTGCCAATCGGAGAATTAAAGGTGGCTTGACGCTTATTGCGGCTTGGCCGGATCACTGGTTTTAGGCTCGTCGGGTTCTGGCTTGCTCAGATGCACTTCAAAAGGAGCGATGAGCTTCTTGGGCTTGTCGCTTGGCATATCTGGCGTGAAAGGTGGAAAAGCTGCACCAGCGGCCGGAACTTTCAATGCTGCAGCATCGACGAGATCGTCGCCTGAACTTTCCACGAGCTCGACATCAGAGACGGTTCCATCCGGCGCCAGATAAAAGCTGATCTTCGGTTTGAAAACACCATCAAGCTCAAGAGGGCGGAGTTCGCGCGATAGAAGAACCCCATAACGTCGGAGGATGCGGACGACAGCGCTTTGCCATTCAGCCTGATTGGTAATCTGAGGCGCTTCCGCCTCAGATGATGCGGCTGGTGCCGTAACACGAGGCCCTGTCTGCGCAACGGATGGCAAACTGTAGGACGTCGCGGTCAGCAAAGAACCAAGCATCATGAACAGGCGCAAACTCGTTTGATTTTTCATTTTCATGATCCTCAATGTTAGGTCTTTTACCCTTGAAAGCACCGATCATTCTGATCAGCCGCGTGACCGGGAAAGACGTTATAACTATCCCTGCAATCCGAAAACCGCGTCAGCAATATCGGATTGGCTCACCTTTTCAAACGTCTCGCCAATATACTGGGTTAATAGAACGCCAACTTCTCCGATACCCAGATCATCAAGCTGATCCGGTGTGCCGAAACCATATTCCATGTGCCCGCGCCCGATGATGCCGACGACAAGCGCTTCGGGCTTTTCTTTGAGATATGACGCGATGTTGCAAGCAAAGGCCCGATCCCAGGTTTGCTGCGCACGAACAAAGCGGTCAAACTCAGGCGCGGCTGCAGATTTTCCCTGCATATAGGACGGCCCGCCATTAGTCAGACGCAAAAGATGTTCGCGATGCGCAAGGCTCGCCGGACGTGCCGGGGTCAGACCATCGCGATCTACTTCCGCTATCGCTTCCCAACCTTCTTTGCCCACACGTGTCACGAGATCACGGCGACAATTAAGCGCCAACATCTTGACGTTAAACTCACGGCAGAGGTGGAAAAGCGGCCAGTAAAGATCTGCATCAAAGCCCCATACCTTGCGCCATTCAGTTTTCTCCAGAAACTGCTCGGCTTCAAGCTTGCCTGCCACCCATTCATCAAGCACTGGCTGAATTCTTCTCGGAAACATCTCAAAGCCAATGGCCATTTCATCGCGAAGAGCAAGAAGCGAGGCCGAAATATTCACCTGCCAGCGATGAATATCATGTCGATCATGCTGCTCGCCAAGAAGCACAACTTTCTTCCTAGCCATTGCAGCCATGATCTCACTATGGGTACAAATCTCGAGTGAATTTGGATTAATCCATTCACCTGCACGCAACTCGGCAGATTTTGCAATCATTTAAATACGCCCCTGCTCAACCGTACTGCACTGGGAAAATGAAAATTAATGCTGTGATCGGGGCAGTTGATGATTTGGAGAAGGACAGACTCTGGCACGGCATCTCGCATGACATATTATGAACTAGCCACGAACAAACGCGTAGCGAAAAGTTGATTATAATTATCAATATATTATTTGACTACGCTGTCCAGCACGAAGATGCCATCATCGAATGAAGGTAAGTTTTCCGAATATTATCCAAAACAATTTGATTTTCCGCACGAAGAAAGCTTCAGCATAAAACGCGCTCGCTCGGCACTCCATGCCTCGCAACCGCGCCAGGCCTTTAAATGTCTCAGTATCAAACCAGTCTTTGCAACGTTGAGTGCCAAAATGTGTTATCAGCAAGTCAATCTTCCGTTCAATGATGTCGGATGACAATGAACAATAGGTGTTAGGCTGGCCAAGATCGCCATCCCATTTTGGTATTTCATATTCCAGTATGGGCTGATCACTGAAAACATTCCAGGTCAGCTCGTTAACAGTTCGATGTTCCTGGTGGGCGTCCATGGAACGATGTGTGAATATAATATCTGGCAACCGACGCTGCCGCTGCGAGATTAACCACTCTTTTATCGCCCTCGTTTGAGCGGGAAAATAACTATCCTCAAACGCGGCAAGATGAACTTGGAAACGGACTGCCCGACGCAGAAAATCATACGCCGCAGCTTCAGCTTCCAGATGCCGCTCGGCACTGCCTGATAGGACACACCACTGCACGTCAAGCGAAATGCCAGCTGCAGCAAGGTGCAAAATTGTTCCTCCACACCCGATCTCAATATCATCGGATATGTGCACCTATACACAGCACTTTCAATGGTTTGTTTGGGCTCGCCTGTGAACGCAGATCAATCATAAGGCTAACGCAATGCTGGTGGCGCGCCGCTCAGCTTTATGTTTCTTGCAGGGCATGTCACCCTTCTCGACCATATCTTCAAGCGTTTGCCAATCACGCATGTATCCATGGACCGCCAAAAGCCTTCATATTTATAAGCCATTAGCTGATTTTCGGCGATGAGGCGACCGAATGGCTCTAAGACAAGTTCTTCACCTTCGCGCATGTAATCGAAGATTTCTTTCCGGAAAAGAAAATAGCCACCATTGATCCAGATGTCAGAGGTATTTGATGTGCGAAAGACCCGCACGTCGCCGCTATCAGCTATATCCGCGAGATGATAGGTCAAAAGCGGTCGAACTGCGAGAAAATAGCTATCTTGTCACTCGCAAGAAAGCGCTCAACCGTGTCTTCGAGATCAACATCGCTTAATCCGTCACTGTAGTTGGCAAGAAAGACGTCTGCATTGGCCACATGTGCACGCGCACTCCACAATCGTTCCCCAATATTCTCCAAATGCCAGTATCAAGAAGTGTGAAGCTCCAGTCGCGGTCAACTTCCTCCAAAAGCTGTACATTCCTTCCCCCATCTGAAACCACACAATCCGCGAATGTCTGAGGACGGATATTAAGGAAGGATTCCTTCACAACATTGGCCTTATAGCCCCGACACAATATGAAATCGTTATGACCATAGCCACTATAATACTCCATAACATGATGGAGTATCGGTTGATGCCCCAAAGGTATCATTGGCTTGAGGACACTTTCAGAATAGCCCCAACCCTAGGGCCAGCCTTTCGTTTACTGCCATTGTGCGCGAGATAAACCCGCAGAGAACCACCATGAGTTGATAGCTCTTCCACATCAATCACCTTGAGACGATGACGATGCGCCATGTACCGAATTGTCAGAAGCGAGCAATATGAGAAATGCTCATGATAGATCGTGTCAAACTGGTTTTGCTCTGTCAGATTGGCAAGATGAGGAAACTCCAAGGTTATAACGCCTTCAGGCTTCAATAGAACCTGCATTCCCCGGACAAAGTCATTAAGAGCCTGCTCCAAAAAGGATTGAGCGATTTCAGTAGGTTATGATTCAATCGGATTTCTGACATACGATGAAGATCGCGATGGCCTGGACTGAAAGCGCTCGCCGACAGTATGAACGTCGCAATTCGCGTTATGCAAGTGTTTTAACCGATGCAGAATGGTCGATTATTAAACCACTCATGCCAGCGTCCAGACACCCTGGCTCCCCTCGAAAGACGAACCTGCGTGAAGTGGTGAGTGTGCTGCTATATATAGCGTCTTCGGGTGGTGCGTGGCGGCTTCTGCCAAGGGATTTCCCACCGTTTTCCACGGTACAGAAATACTTTTACCGATGGCGAGATGAAGGAACACTGAACGCAATCAACAACTCGCTTGTTATAGCAGCCCGTGAGCTGGCGGATAAGCAGCCCAACTCGTGAACTCGCGTAATTGATAGCCAGTCGGTGAAAACCACGGAAAGTGGCGAAATACGTGGCTTTGATGCGGGGGAAGAAAATCAACGGGCGCAAGCGTCATATTGTGGTTGATACACTGGGGTTGATGGTTGGTCTCGTGATCCATTCGGCGGGTATTCAGGACAGAGACGGCGCGCCGGATGTCTTGAAAACCATTCTCAAACGTTGGCCATGGTTGCGGCACATCTTTGCTGACGGCGGATATGCAGGGCCCAGGCTCAAAGGTAGGTTAGAAAAGGTCGGGAAGTTTACACTGGAAATCGTCAAGCGGTCCGATCACGCTGAAGGTTTCAAACTACTTCCGCCGCGATGGGTGGTCGAGCGCACTTGTGCATGGCTGGGACGGTGCCGCAGATTGGCTAAAGACTTCGAGAAAACAATCGCTTCCGCAGAAGCATGGATCTACATCGCAAACATTCGCCTACTTACAAGACGCATCGCAAGAGCCTGATATCCCTACATGCATTATGATTCAGGTTCTAAGTAGATTAGCACTCTCAGCTAAAGTCTACTCCCCACATACAGTAATGAGCAGTCAAGGAGACTGGGCAAATACAGTGCACATCGTCAAAAATGGCTGGGGCTGTATCTATCGTGACCTAACTGATGGTAATCGGCAAATACTGGATTTTCCCATGAAAGGAGACTTTTTGGGTTTTCGGACCGGCATTGGATTTAACTATTATACTCTGATCTCAGTTACCGAACTTGCAGTGTTTGAGATCTCAATTGATCATTTAACAGAAAGCCTTTTACAATCTCCCCGCCTTGCAATGACCTTCATGGAATTGATGGCTCGACAACGATCAATTCTTATTGAGCATCTCATAAGCATTGGTAGGAGAAATGCTCTGGTGCGCGTCGTACACCTTCTTCTGGAGCTAGGTCACCGTGCGCAAATGAATGGCACAGGTGACAGTAGAGGTTTTTACTGCCCACTCACACAAAGTGAACTCGCCGATGCGGAGGGACTAACACCTATCCACACAAACCGGATGCTAAGAGACCCCAGAGAGGAACAGCTCCTCACCTTCCGCAATAGTGAGGTCGAGTTTCTCAACCGCTCGGCACTCGTACATATCGCGAATTTTGATGAGAACTATCTAACAATGGAAATTTTTCCACGCATCCGTTTCAATCACTAGACGACAGCTTATAACAGACAGCAGTTGCCCTATCGCCATAAATTGCCTAGCTGTTAGACAAATTAAGTTGAAATGGGGGAGATGAGTACCGTGATTGACTGGCTGGCAGATTCGAGCCCGGTAAACAGGAAAAGTGCTGCGGAAATCGTCTTTGAGGATATTCGCACTGCTATCGCCAATGGACGACTGGCTGTCGGAACACGCCTGCCCTCGGAAGCCCAGCTCGCTGAAAAATACAGCGTCAGCCGCCCGATCGTGCGCGAGGCGCTGCGCTCGCTGCAAACGCTTGGCCTCACCAACACCCGCACCGGAAGCGGCACCTATGTCATTAAAACGGCTCCCGGCCCGGAACTGAGTTATGGCGGCTATTCAGCGCGCGATCTTATCGAGGCGCGGCCCTTCATCGAAGTGCCTGCAGCCGGATGGGCAGCAATCCGTCACACTGAAGATCAGATGACGAGGCTCATTGATCTTTGCGACCGCATGGACAAGCAGACGGACCCACATAAATGGGTGCTGCTCGACACCGAGTTTCACAGCATGATTGCTTCTGCCTCCGGCAATGCAATGTTTGCGAAAATTGTGGCTGATGCCCGCGTGGCCCTTTCGCGCCAGTCGGAACTCGTTAATCTGATGGCCGGCCGTCGTGAGGCTTCCAACATCGAGCATCGCCAGATCGCCGAGGCCATAAAGAGTGGCTCCGAAGAACAGGCGCGTCTGGCAATGCAGAGCCATCTCGGTCAGGTGAAGCTGGCCGTCACCACCATTATGACAAAGGAAAAAAGCGCATCAGACTGAATGTCCGATGCGCAATTTTAAAATATGCTCAGGCTTCAATTGCCAGATTGGCAAGATGCTCCGGCTTGAGCGCCTGCTGCAATTGTTCCACTGTCATGTGCCCCTGCGCAAGCACGACCTCCGGCACCGTTTGCCCCGTGGCCAGCGCTTCCTGCGCAACTTTGGTCGCCGCATAATAGCCGATCAACGGATTAAGCGCTGTCGCAAGACCGATGGATTCCTCAACACGCCGCGCCATGATCTCCGGATTGGCGGTTATGCCATCCACACAGCGTTCTGCGAGAATGCGGCAGGCAGCACCCAGATGGCTGATGCTCTCCGACAGTGAGCGCACGATGATCGGCTCAAATGCATTCAACTGCAACTGACCGCCTTCGGCAGCCATGGTGATCGTGATGTCACTGCCGATGACCGCAAAAGCCACCTGATTGACCATCTCCGGGATCACCGGATTGATCTTGCCCGGCATGATACTGGAACCTGCCTGAACAGGTGGCAGGTTGATTTCGCCGATACCGGCTCGCGGACCGGACGACAAAAGCCGCAGATCGTTGCAGATCTTGGAGAGCTTGACGGCAACGCGCTTCAACACGCCTGAAAGATGCACGAACGCGCCCGGGTCCTGCGTTGCTTCAATCAGATCGCTGGCAGTGACCAGCGGGCGCCCGGTCAGACGCGCAAGATGTTCACAGGCCAGCGCTGCATAGCCTTTCGGGGCGTTTAATCCTGTGCCGATTGCCGTGGCACCCAGATTGATTTCATGCAGAAGTTTCGCCGATTCAAGCAGCCGCAAGCGGTCTTCGCCAAGCATGACGGCAAAAGTGCCGAACTCCTGACCAAGCGTCATCGGTACCGCATCCTGAAGCTGCGTGCGCCCGACCTTCAGCATCTTGTCGAATTCACGCGCTTTACGTTCAAACGATACCTGAAGAACTTCCATGCAATCAGCCAGTTCATCAATGGCTTCTATCACCCCGACATTAATCGCGGTCGGATAGGCATCATTGGTCGACTGGCTGAGATTGACATGATCGTTGGGGTGCAAATGCGCGTAATCGCCCTTTTCATGCCCCAGCAATTCCAGCGCTCGATTGGCGATAACCTCGTTTGCATTCATGTTGGTGGATGTACCAGCACCGCCTTGAATGACATCGACCACAAATTGATCATGCAGCGCGCCGTCGCGGATTTCGCGGCAGGCGCTGACAATTGCATCGAGATGGGAGCGGTTCAACAGGCCAAGTTCATGATTGGCCAATGCTGCGGCTTCTTTGACGAAAGTCAGGCCGCGAACGAGATAGGGATAGCGTCCGATACTGACGCCTGTGATCTGAAAATTATCCACTGCACGCGCGGTATGGACTCCCCAGTAAGCATCTGCAGGCACCTCCTTTGCACCAAGCAGATCATGTTCAATGCGCGTTCCGACCACTTTGTCCTCCTGAATTCGAAACGTTAGAGCGCATTCAGAAAGCGGTTTCACCTTTACAAAATGCGCTTTAATATCTGTCAAGCTGTCAGACAGATTTTCTTTGGTTACTCCTCCTTGTGACAAGCGTCAACACAGTTGTGAACTTGACTCGTGTTTTCTGATATGCGTTAAAGCCGCAATTAAACCTGTCATGCAGCTTTACAGAAAATGCAATGGGAACGAATTGAAGCATGTTCGGAAACCTGCTCACCCTTGGGGTGTTAAGGTTTCTTTTCTCAACAATGCTTTCAATTGAAACAAAAGATGCATTGCCGGGCCATGCGCAAGCGCCATGTATCGTTTCAAAAATGCCGTTCTTCGTTGCGGGTAGCGCGTAAAGCTAAAGGCCTTTATTCAAAACTGAGCTCTCAGGGAGGAGCGATGACAACAGAATTTATCAAGGCCACACCGGCCGAACGCGAACTCTTCACTGAAGAAGACCGCGGCTATCACAAGGCGCTGAAGCCGCGTCAGATACAGATGATTGCCATTGGGGGAGCAATCGGAACGGGTCTGTTTCTTGGTGCTGGCGGACGTCTGGTGCAGGCTGGCCCGTCGCTTGTGTTCGTTTACGCCGTCTGTGGATTTTTCGCTTTTTTAGTGCTGCGCGCCCTTGGCGAGCTGATTATGCATCGTCCGAGCTCCGGCTCCTTCGTCTCCTATGCCCGTGAATTCTACGGGGAGAAAATGGCCTTTGCGGCTGGCTGGATGTACTGGCTCAACTGGGCCATGACATCGATTGCAGACGTGACTGCCGTCGCGCTCTACATGAATTTCTTCAAGCATTATGTGCCTTGGCTCGAAGGCATTGACCAGTGGATGTTTGCGATGACCGCGCTCATCCTGGTGCTGTCGATGAACCTGCTTTCGGTCAAGGTTTTCGGTGAACTGGAATTCTGGTTCAGCCTTGTCAAAGTGCTTTCTCTGGTAATCTTCCTTGCTGTCGGCATTTATTTCGTCGTGTCCGGCACACCGATTGATGGCCATCAGCCGGGTTTCCATCTCATTCGTGAAAGCGGCGGTTTCTTCCCGAACGGTATCCTGCCCGCCCTTGTCATCATACAAGGCGTGGTCTTTGCCTATGCTTCGATCGAGCTGATCGGCACCACGGCTGGTGAAACCGAAGACCCGCGCAAGATCATGCCTGGTGCGATCAAAACAGTCGTCTTCCGCCTGCTGGTCTTTTATGTCGGCTCGGTTTTGCTGCTCACCCTTCTGCTGCCGCATACGCTCTATTCGGCTGGCGAAAGCCCGTTCGTGACCTTCTTCAGCAAGATCGGTGTTGAGGGTGCGGATATTATCATGAACCTCGTCGTGCTGACAGCGGTGCTATCATCGCTGAATGCCGGTCTTTATTCGACCGGACGCATTCTGCACTCGATGGCTGTTTCGGGTTCTGCGCCTGCGGCACTTGCCAAGATGAACAAGAGCGGCGTCCCTTATGGCGGCATTGCTGTTACCGCAGTCGTCACGGCAATCGGCGTTGCGCTCAATGCGATTGTACCTGCCGCGGCCTTTGAAATTGCATTGAACCTAGCCTCGCTCGGCATCATCACCGCCTGGGGCGTGATCATCCTCTGCCAGCTCAAACTATGGTATCTCGCGCGCAAAGGCGAGATCGCCCGTCCGGATTTCCGCATGTTCGGCGCGCCATATACCGGCATCCTGACGCTGTTCTTCCTGTTCGGCGTTCTGGTTTTGATGGCAGCCGACTATCCGGTCGGCTCTTACACCATCGGTTCGCTCATTATCATTATACCCGCACTGATTATTGGCTGGTATGGTCTGCGTGAACGAATCTATCGTCTGGCGGCAGAGCGCGCGGCTGAAACGCAAAAAACAGCTAGTTGAGGGGCAGAGTGAATAATTCGCAATTCAAACCATTGGTGGCGGTGATCGCCACCGGTGGAACTATTGCAAGCAAGCGCGGGGAAGATGGCGCAGCCACGCCGACGCTCAATGGCGACGATCTGCTTGCAACGCTCGGGCATGTCGGGGCACATCTACGCCCCGTCGATCTGATGGCAAAGGATTCATCCGTCCTCACATTGATTGATATGCAGACCATCTCCGACGCGGTTGCAGCGCAGATGGCAAATCCTGAAATCGATGGCGTGGTCGTCCTGCATGGCACGGACGCCATGGAAGAAACGGCCCTGCTCGTTCATCTGCAACACCATCTTTCCAAGCCGGTGATTTTCACCGGCGCGCAGTTTACTGCCGATCATACCGATGCGGATGGTCCATCCAATCTGACGACCGCAATCAACCTCGCAACTGACCCGGCCAATGCCAAAAAAGGTGTCTTGATCGCCTTTGGTGGACGGATCGTGCCCGCATGGGGCGCATTCAAATTCAGCAGTGATCATGCCGATGCTTTTAGGGAAGTGCGCGATCTGGAAAGACCGGATGCAATCCGCCTGTCCGCATCGGTCAGTTCAACACGGGTCGATATTGTTGCCATTCATCCAGGTTGCGACGACCTGCATCTTCGGGCGAGTATCAAGGCTCAAAGCCACGGCATCGTGCTCGCAGCTCTTGGCTCTGGCAATGCCAATGCAACAATCGTTGAAGCCGTAAAAGAGTGTACGAGAAACAATATTCCGGTGGTGGTTTCAAGCCGCGTTCCAACGGGGGTATTGGTGCCAGGTTATGGCGGCGGGGGTGGCGGACATGATCTGGTTGCAGCCGGCGCCGTACATTCGCAGACTTTGCGTCCTGGTCAGGCGCGGATTCTTCTGGCAAGCCTGATTGCCAGCAAAAGCCCGAAAGAGACGATTATCCGGGCATTTGATGACCTGAACTTCTGATCAGATGGCCGGTCACTTATGTGCCCGGCCTCACTGCTTTTCTCATGATATCACAGGCCAACTGAATGCCGCTTTACAGCCCGTGCGTTCCGTCATAGCCGTTGATTTTTGGTGCGACCCAGCCTTCGGGCTTACCTGTAGGCTTATAGACTTCAACAACAAGCGGGTAGCAAGCAGCCGTGTCAGATGAATGCTCGGACGAGCAGTCGCCACCCGGACAGGCCGACATGCAGCCCAGCAGGTCGATCTCGGCGAAGAATTCAAGATAGTCGCCGGGGCGAACCGGGCTTGCCTTCATGAAATACTGGCCGGTGTCGCGCGTGAAGCCTGTGCACATGAAGACGTTGAGAACGTCATGAACAAAGGTGCCTGCTTCTTCCAGTGACTTGCCCGTCTGCCTCGCAAAAGCGCGCGTCAGATTGGAGTGGCAGCAATGATGATACTGGCCGCCATTGCTCAGCAGATTGTGAGTATACGGATCACAGCGTGTTCCGATAACGTCATGCACAGAGCCACCGAATTCATCGAATCCGTACCAGTCGAGTGTGTCATGCGTGATCGTTGCGATCGGGCGCAGATAGGGCATATTGGAGAAGAGCTGATCACCCAGGCCCACATGCGTTCCATTGAGCGCACGTGTTTTGCCGGTATAAAGTCGCTCGTTGAGATTGTTGGCATTGAACAGGTTGAGATCGCCCACCTGCGAACCTTCGCTGCAGAGGATACGGCAGAAATGCCCGGCAGGAACCTGCCAGCAAGCGGCATCCCGCGCAGGAACAACGATGCGTTCGACAAATTCCAGCTCATCGCGCAGCGCTCGATAGGCTGCAAGATCAGGGCGCGGCAATGTATCGACAGGATAGCAGATCACAGGTTTGATGGCCTTGCGAGCGGCTGCATCTTCCGGCGCAAGGGTAATGGGCTCGGGTTTCATCCCTGTTTTTCTCCTTAAAATCGTTATGGGTATGCCGCGCTATTGCGCCTGTGCTGAGAATTGCTTGTTGGGACGGGGCAGGTTCTGTGCGCGGGCTGCTTCCAGAACCACGCGTTCAGACTCCTGCAAATAAAGTTCAAGAGTGCGGCTCGCAGCGGCGCGATCACCGTCGCAAAGCAGACCGCAGATTTCCACATCGCGTGCCACCCACGGCTCCTGAAAACGACGGGCATCCGGCGCCATGGAGAAGGCCAGGCGCGCCTGTGCCGCCACCGTCGCAAAGACGTCGTTCAAGCGCGGGCTGCCGATGAAATTGACGATTTGCTGGTGAAATTCCAGTGAAGCCGTACCACATTGCTGCCAATCCCGGTTGAGAGCAGCGCGCTGTACGGCTTCAGCGCGTTCAACAAGTTCCGACATCGCTTCATGCGAGGCATAAGCGCTGCACGTAACGCCGCGCAGTTCCAACGTCATGCGGATGGCATAGATTTCACTGATCTCGGCAGCGTTCAGCGCGCGCACTGTGGCACCGTGATGCGCTCGGTGTTCAATCAGGCCCTCGGCGACCAGATCGCGCAATGCTTCACGCAATGTATTGCGCGATACATTCAGCGTCTCGGCCCAGACCACTTCACGCAGCGGTGTTCCGGGTGCAAGCTCACCACGCAGAATTTTGTCGCGCAACAGCCCAGCCGCAGTCTGCGTCAGCACTAAAGGGCGATCTGAAGGGCGATCTTGGTTGGTCACGACGGTCTCCTTGGCAATATAATTTGTTGAACAATATTTCCATGTCAAGGGAAAATGCGCCTCTCCCACAGTCCCATAAACAAAATCTGTATCAGATTCTCGGAAGCCGCGCCGCTTTCTTTGCCGTCAGTTAAACATCTCGGCAGTGCGGGTTTCGGTCTTGTCTGCACCGATCCTCCGAAAAAGCAGGCTATTACGGGTAAAAACGCAGACATTTGTCTGATGCGGCCTAAATTGGAAAATTTTATCTCCGATGTTGAACAAAAAAGAAAGAGCCGAAAATTGAACAACTTAGTCGTTATCCGACACGATATAACGGCTATTCTCAGGATATTTTCATGGGCTTCGCAACGCTATGGTGAAAATTTATGCAGTAATGGGGATTGCATTCTCATAATTGTTCAACAAAGATAAGAAAACGAATGAGAGGAACGTCCTATGAAAAAGCTTCTGGCCAGTACTTTAATCCTGATGGCGTCACTGACGGCAGCCAATGCCGAGACCCTGAAGATTGGTGTTGATCTGACCTACCCGCCCTATAACTATTTCGATGAAGCCAATCAGCCTGCAGGCTTTGACGTTGAATTGATGAAGCTGATCGGCAAGAAGACTGGCAGCGAAGTTTCTTTTCAGGATACCCGCTTTGAAAACCTGATCCTTGGTGTTTCCAGTGATCAGTTCAATGTCATCGCCTCCACGCTTTACGTAACACCGGCGCGCGCAAAGCAGATCGATTACATTCCCTATATGAAGACAGGCGTTTCCATCGCCGTTTCGGCAAACAGCGGTGCAAATTTCACCAAGCCGGAAGAACTGTGCGGTAAACGCGTTGGGTCGATCAAGGGTGCCGCATGGATTCCTGAACTCGAAAAGCTCAACAAGTCAGTTTGCGCCGGCAATCCAATCGACTCCCGCGAGTTTCCAACCTCGCCAGAGGCCACGCAGGCCGTGATGTCCGGCGGCGTTGACGCGCAGCTAGAAAACTCCGCTGTTCTGGCCGACGCGAGCGAAAAGCTTCGTGGTCGTCTGAAGGTGACTTCGACCGAGCAGCTTTATCCTGTGATCGTCGGCTTTGGCGTCAAAAAAGGCAATGAAGAGTTGGCTAACTTCTTGCGTGGTGCACTCACCAAGCTTGATGGAGATGCCGATTATGAAGCCTTGTTCAGCAAATATGGTGTTGCGAAATCGACGGAAGCCGAATTCAAGGCAGCTATTGCTGAATAGGCGCGTCAGGCAGGTGGACACCACACACCTGCCTGACCGGTTAAGACTGGAATTTATGGCGCCAGCTGCGTATCCCGAAAAGTGTGAAATGGTTTTCGGAATGCCTGTTGCAACAATCAGTTGGAGCGCCGCGCGTCCACCTGGATGCTATACATTTGGGAAATCCGGCCCATGAATTTTGACTGGAACTATCTCTTTAGCCTGGCGCTTTATCCTGACTTCTGGCGTGCCACGGCACTCGTCGCGTGGCTGGGTGTGCTGACCTGGGTCGTCGGTACCGTGCTCGGCTTTTTGCTGGCGCTTGCAAGACAGTCGAACCTGCGCATCGTGCGCTGGTCTGCAAAGACCTATATCTGGTTGTTCCGCAGCTTGCCTTTGCTGGTATTGCTGATTTTCGTTTACAACATGCCGCAGTTCATACCGGCGCTCGGTCCAGTCCTGTCAGTGCCATTCTGGGCCGGTCTGATTGCGCTGGTCATTTCGGAAACGGCCTATCTCGCGGAAATTCATCGTGCAGGTCTCATTTCGGTTGATCAGGGGCAGCACGAGGCGGCTCATGCACTCGGTGTTCGCCCGGTGGGCAAATATCGTCATATCATTCTGCCGCAAGCTGTGCGCGTTGCATTGCCATCGCTGGGCAATGAATTCATCACCATCGTCAAGCTGACCTCGCTGGTATCGGTGATTTCGCTTGCGGAGATATTGCTGGTCGGCCAGCGGCTTTACACCCGCAATTTCATGGTCATTGAAACGCTGGTCGCAGTGTCGTTCTACTATGTGCTGGTTGTTTCGATTTTCAGCTTCTTCCTGTCCCGTCTTGAAGGTCGTCTCGATATTACCCGTATGACCGGGGCTGAAATTGCTGTGCCTGCCACAACGCAAGCGCCAGCCCAGACCACCAATGAACGCCGTATAGGCAAAAACGTTGTCGTGGCTCTTGAGCACGTCTTTAAGAATTTCGGCGGCAAACATGCACTCGCAGACGTCTCACTGAAGGTTAGCAAAGGCGAGGTCGTCAGCATCATCGGACCGTCGGGCTCTGGCAAGACGACCTTGATCCGTACGATCAATGCACTTCAGGACATCGACAAGGGACGTATCCTGCTTGATGGCGGTGAGTGGATTACAGCGGATGAGAAGGGCTATCGGGTTGTGTCCGATTTCCATGATCGCGTTACGCGGCTTGGAATGGTGTTCCAGTCATTCAACCTGTTCCCGCATATGACCGTTTTGCAGAACGTGACTTTTGGTCCGCGTTATCACGGCAATCGCAACAAGGAAGCCTTGCGCAATGCTGCGATGAACCATCTGGCGCGCGTTGGAATGGCGGCCCATGCCAACAAATATCCGCATCAGCTTTCCGGCGGACAGAAGCAGCGCGTGGCAATTGCGCGTGCGCTGGCTATGGACCCGGAAATCATGCTGTTCGATGAGCCGACTTCGGCGCTCGATCCCGAACTGGTGGGTGAAGTGTTGCAGGTCATTGAAAGCCTCGCACGCGATGGCATGACGATGATTATTGTGACCCATGAAATGCGCTTTGTCAGTCGTGTCAGCGACCGTGTCGTGATGATGGAAAATGGCCATGTCGCAGTCAACATGACGGCAGACGAACTCAAACAGGCCCCAGCTGACAGCCGAATCCAGAAGTTCATGCTGCAATGCTAAAGAGCACTCCGAAAGCGGTTAGGCTGTCTTCCCATTTGATAATTACAAAAAAGACCGGCGGATTTCATAATCCGCCGGTCTTTTTGTTTCATGCAAGAGGGCATTGCTGCCCCTTCATCATTCGATGGTTGCAAGTTCCTGACCAAGCCCAACGCTCTTGCCCGGCTGCGCATGGAGGCTGATCTTGCCGGCCTTGGGAGCAACGATGCGTGTCTCCATCTTCATGGCTTCCATGATGGCAACGACTTCGCCTTCTGCAACTGTCGCACCATCTTCAACCAGCCATTGCTGGAAGGTGCCGGGAATAGGCGCGGTCACGGCACCTTCCGCCGCCTGCTCACTGTTTGAAGTCGATTGCTGAGGTGCGCTGACGCCTGAGAAGAGGGCGGTGGGCAGGCCGATAGTGTGGCGCTTGCCATCGATCTCGATAAAACTGCGCAGCAAACCACCATCGACCGGGTCAATCCTTGCCGATGGTTCAACACCACGAAACTCGGTTTCGATCCAGTTGGTGAAAACCTTGAAGCCGTCTTCGCCGGTAAAGTCTTTTTCTTCAACAACCGCGCGATGGAAGGGAAGCACAGAAGCCACGCCTTCGATTTTAAACTCGGCTAATGCGCGACGCGCACGGATCAGCGCTTCCTCACGTGTGGAGCCCGTCACGATGAGCTTTGCCATCATAGAATCGTAAAGACCGGGAATTTCCGATCCGCTTTCCACACCTGTATCAAGGCGCACACCCGGACCCGAAGGGGCGCGGAAACGTGTGATCAGGCCCGGTGTTGGCAGGAAGCCACGGCCCGGATCCTCCGCATTGATGCGGAATTCAAAGGCATGGCCCCGGGGCGCCGGGGTGTCGGTGACAGACAGTTCCTTGCCGTCTGCGATACGAAGCTGTTCGATGACGATATCGATGCCGGTCGTTTCTTCGGTGATCGGATGCTCGACCTGAAGGCGTGTGTTGACCTCGAGAAACGAGATCGTGCCGTTCTGCGACAACAGAAACTCGACGGTTCCTGCACCGGTATAGCCCGCTGCTGCGCAGATTGCGCGTGCGGATTCATGAATCCGTTCGCGCTGCTCCTGCGTGATAAAAGGTGCTGGTGCTTCTTCAACGAGCTTCTGGTTGCGGCGTTGCAGCGAACAATCGCGTGTTCCAAGAACAACGGTGTTGCCGTGTGTGTCGGCGATGACCTGTGCCTCGATATGGCGTGGCTTTTCAAGAAATTGCTCGGCATAGCATTCGCCACGTCCGAAGGCTTCTACCGCCTCGCGAACGGCGGAATCGAATAACTCGCCTACTTCTTCCAGACGATGCGCCACCTTCATGCCGCGACCGCCACCGCCAAATGCGGCCTTTATGGCCAGTGGAAGTCCAGCTTCACGCGCAAAGGCAACGGCTTCGGCGGCTGATGCCAACGGGCCGTCCGAACCCTTGACGAGTGGTGCGCCAACTTTTTCAGCGATGCGCCGTGCTTCAACCTTGTCACCCAGCGACGTGATAACCTCTGGTGATGGGCCAACCCAGATGAAACCCGCATCGATCACCGCTTTGGCAAATTCGGCACGTTCCGACAGAAACCCGTAGCCCGGATGCACGGCATCCGCGCCTGCACGCTTTGCAATGTCGAGTATCTTTGCAATATTGAGATAGGTATCTGCCGGACGACCTGTGCCGAGGCCATAGGCTTCATCGGCAAATTCGGCATGCAGCGAATTCGCGTCGGTGTCGGAATAGATCGCGACAGATGCAACACCATAATCGCGTGTTGCGCGGATGATGCGAATGGCGATTTCACCACGATTGGCAATAAGCAGTTTTTTCATCAGCGTATGACTTCTGAGGTTTCGAAAGCCGAAATTGGATTGAAGCGGATGCGGGCACCGATCGGTATCTGCCCTGCGAGGTCGAGATGATGATGTGCAACCACACCGATCACCGGATAACCGCCGGTTAGAGGATGGTCAGCGAGAAACAGAACCGGTTGTCCACTTGCTGGCACCTGGATAGCGCCAAGGGCGGTACCCTCCGACGGCAGCTCATCGTTGATGGCGCGTTCAATTGCATTTGCGCCTTCAAGACGCATCCCGACGCGGCTTGATTGAGGCGTCACATTCCACTCCTGTGATGTGAGTGTTTCAAGACCCTGTCGGGTAAACCAGTCGGTGCGGGGACCGAGCACAACATCGAGTGTAACGACTTCACTGGCGCGCGGCAGGCGGCGCTGTGCGTTTGTATGTGATGAAACCGCCAGTGCGGGCCGGTTTGCAGGCACAAGAATATCGCCTTCAACAACGGGTGAGGGTCCAATCTTGGCGAGCGTGTCGCGTGCGGCGGATCCCAGAACAGGCTCGACGTCAAAACCACCGCGCAGCGCAAGATAGCTCAACATACCTTCTGGCGGGATGCCCAACGACAGTTCATCGTCTGCATCCAGCGCGATTGGTTGCGCAAAGCCCGCGGTGACGGTTTGGCCTTCGCGCGTACGAATGGTCAGCGGACAGGGTGCGCCGGTCACGGCGATGGTGACGGGACGATCAACCTTGAGTGCAAAGCCGCCAAAGGAGATTTCAATTGTCGCGACATGAGCAGGGTTACCAACACAACGATTGGCCTCTCGCATGGCGATGCGATCAAGCGCGCCGGATTCTGAAACACCCTGACTGGCAAGCCCCGGACGCCCCATATCCTGATAAAGTGCGGGGCGATCAGCCCGGGTTACAAGCAGGCCATCGGCGGACTGAGGCGTTGCTGCTGCCACCGATGGCTTCGATACGGCGACAGTTCCGCCTTTGGCCATGTCGCGAAACCGCACACGATCACCGGGCGCGAGCAATGCCGCACGTTCGCGCCTCGTGTCCCACATGGCAAGCGGTGTGGTGCCGAGCAATTGCCAGCCGCCGGGGCTGTCAGACGGATAAATGCCGCCGAATTTGCCTGCCAGTGCTACCGATCCAGCCGGAATTCTAACACGCGGGCTTTTGCGGCGCGGTACATCGAAGCCGGGATCGTCACAGGTCATATAGGCAAAGCCGGGCGCAAAGCCGGTAAAGGCAACCGTATAGGTCGCCTCCGTGTGGCGCTCGATGACCTCGTTGATTGTGCAGCCAAGCATGGCTGCGACATCACCGAGATCTTCACCATCATAAGCGACGGGTATTTCAAACAAATCGCCGCTGCGGGAGCTACGCACTGAGAGATCAAGCGCTGCAATCTGGCTTGCAAGTTTGGCACGATCTGTCAGCCAGCGGTCAAAGCGCACCATGATCGTGCGTGCGCCGGGAATGACTTCGCACACGCCCACAAGCTCTGCTGCAAGCATTGCATCAAGCAGCGTGAGCGTTATGGAAAGATCATCAAGTTCGATGAGAAAACTGTCGCTGCCTGAAGGCAGAAAACGCAAGCGTTCACTCATGATGCAACATTAACAAAAGGCTTGAGTTCGACGCCGCGTGCTTTCAGCCGTTCGCGCAATGCGGAGGCGATTGCAACGGCGGTTGGATTGTCACCGTGAACGCAGATCGACTGTGCATCAAGCACGATATCGGTTCCATCAATAGCAGTTACCCGCTGTTCATTGACCATCCGCAGCATCCGTTCCACGATTACTTCAGGATCGTGGATGACAGAACCTTCAAGGCGGCGATTAACGAGACTGCCATCCAGATTATAGGCGCGGTCGGCAAAGGCTTCCCAAACGACCGTCAGTCCTGCTTTTCTGGCCTGTTCGACGATTGGTGCACCGGCCAGCGCCATCAGTACGAGCGAAGGGTCAATTGCCTTGATCCCGGCAATCACATCGGCAGCCTGCCGCGCATCATGGGCAATTGTGTTGTAAAGTGCGCCATGCGGCTTTACATAATTCACCTTCGTCCCTGCGGCTTGCGCAAGCCCCTGCAATGCACCGATCTGGTAGATTGTATCGGCGACAAGTTCACTGCTTGAAGGGTCCATGTTGCGACGACCAAAGCCGACGAGATCGCGATAGCCGATATGCGCCCCCACACTGACACCGCGTCGGGCCGCTTCACGCAGGACGCTAAGAATTCCGGCTGGATCACCCGCATGAAAGCCACAGGCAATATTGGCGCTGGTCACAATGGCCAGCATTGCTGTGTCGTCTCCCATGGGCCATGGGCCGAAGCCTTCTCCGAGATCGCTGTTGAGATCGATAGCTGCCATGTCTTACCCCTGTTGAACAGAAATACATTACGGGATATTGTTGAATAAACTATTATCAATTGTTCAACAATACAAATTCGCATATAGCTGGAAATTGATAGGGAAGAGCCTGATGGCGTTCCGCAAACTGTTCTGATTTGACAAGGTTTGAAGGATTATCATGACACGCGAAATCTTGTCCCCTGCAGATGACCAGACATTGGCGACCCTGACCGCCGCCAAAATTCGCGAGATGTTGATTACTGGAGAGCTGTCGCCGGGCACCAAGCTTTCCGAACAGCAGATTGCAGCGCGGTTTGGCATATCGCGCAACACGCTTCGCGAAGTTTTTCGCCTTCTGACCAGCCAGAACCTGCTGACTTATATTCCCAATCGCGGCGTGTTTGTTGCAACGCCGGATGAAGCCACGGTCGTTGATATTTATCGCGTGCGGCGTGTCCTTCAGAAGGGAGCTGTTCAGGTCGCTATTCCCGGACACCCTGCATTGATACGTATGAGAGCACTGCTCGCGCAAACGGCATCGGCGCGCGAAACTGGCAATTGGCGACAAGTCGGAACAATTAATATGGAGTTTCACCGCGCAATGGTGGAGCTTTGCGACAGTCCGAGATTAAGCGCGTGCTTTGATCTGGTTTTGGCTGAATTGCGGCTTGTCTTCGTGCAACTGGAAGATATGGCGCATCTTCACGAGCCTTACATCGCACAGAATGCGGAGCTTCTCGTTTCTCTTGAAACGGGAAATATCGAGACTGCGGCCCAGCAACTCGATTCTTATCTCTTACGATCTGAACGCTCTGTGCTGGCTGCATTGCAGCGCAGGAAATTTATTTAAAACTGGATCATAAGATCAGAAATCTACTGTAACTTCAAACAGATATTCTCGGAACAACAATCATTATAATTATAAAAATATTGCCGACCTATACAGAGACAGGTCGGCTTTTGGAAATTCTGTCATTTAAAATGATAATTGCTTTTTAATATTTACAGTATGTATTTGCATCCACATATGTGAAATCACCAACGAAGCTTGAAACCCGCATTGCCTTTCAACAAGTAGTTGCTCGAGGCGTCTTCAAGAGCGGCACTCACCGAACCTTGCCCATAAATCGCATATTTTTCATCTGCCCAACTAACATCGATGCCGGACCCGATCTCCATCCAGTTAGACTGATTTTCATTTTTAATTTTAGTTCCCGAAACGCGGATATTTCTACTTGCCTCAAATTCTCTATAAAAATTCGTTATGAGGTAAGCTGTCGAACGAGCATTGCGGCCATCTGTAGTCTGCCATTTGCTGTTATACTCTACGCTTAAACCAATCCGGCCAAGGAAACTGGAATCTCTTTCCAAATCTACCTTAGAGCCCCAAACGTCTGTAAACGCTCCTGAATCAAGTAAAGCGCCTTCCGCGCCTTGTCTCAAAGCACCCTCACTTATCGTAGTGTCACCACTATAGTCACTAGCCCCCGATAAAATTAACGCGGCTGTTCCTCTTTTTACGAAGCTACCTTCACCAGTTACATTTCCAGAGAAATTAGCGTCATTTGAAAGATTCACGCTTAATTTTCCGGCTCCCAAATTTAGATTACCGCTGCCAGACAATCCATGAATGTCTACAGAGTGACTTGAAATATTCAGAAAACTATCAGAGGCAATATTTAGATTTCCAGAGCCAAAAACTGTGCCGTCATTACCCGCTGTAACCGTGCCACTTGAAACATTCAAATCTCCCGAAAAACTATTTTCTCCCGACAAAATGAGATTTCCGCTACCTTTTTGAGCCACATCGCCTTCGCCAGAAATCGCTCCTTCAAATACAATGTCATCGCTACCGTTGAACGCGAGTTGTGCGGCCTGATCGACATTCACGTTACCCTGAATACTACCGCTGGAGCCACCAGCGCCAATCTGTAGAGTGCCACCCTTCACGTCAGTATTACCAGAATAGGTATTCTCACCCGTAAGAACCAAGGTACCTGAGAAGGTTTTTGCATGCCGTCTGTTCGAGCGAGCACAGTGAATATAGTCGCGACCTTGGCAGCGTCGGTATCGTGAACACTGCTCACACGAATGATAGGCTTTTCACCCAGTGTAGCAATATCACTCTCAAGCATCAGAGCATCTACTGCTGCAAATGACGCTATCTCATAGTCAATCACTAGAAATTGCATAGCTGTGGCACGCACTCCACCAGCCGAATTATCGACCTCAACTCTGCCAGCAGTACCACCAAAAAATGGCAAAATGATCGTCAGACTATTCTCCATGAAAGACTAACTCAGGATCCTGGGTCCAGTTATCATGGTTTTGTTGCAAACTGTTCATCAAAATGGGTGGGCTTATATTATTTTGGCTTTTAATCAGCCGATTATTTTAGATGTTTAAAGGCCGCCATTTTGATAAATCCGTCATCCTTCTGTGTGTTCGATGGTACCTTGCTTACAATCTGAGCCTTCGCAATCTGAAGGAAATGATGGCGGAACGTGGCATCGATCTCGATCATTCTACCGTCCATCGTTGGGTTATCTGCTTTAACCCAAAAACTGCTTGAACGTTTCAATGAGAAGAAGCGTCAGGTCACACGCAAATGGAACCTTGATAAGATTTACATCAAGGTCAAAGGCGAGAGGCTGCACCTGTATTGTGCCATCGATAGCAATGGCGATACGGTTGAGTTCTATCTCAGCAAGAAACGTGATTTGAGCGCTGCTAAACGTTTTATACGCAAGGCACTGGCCCGCCACGGCAGGCCAGTGCGCATTACCATTGATGGAAGCGAGACCAACAGACTAGCTATTTTGCAATGCAATGCAGAGAGCCGACTCAGACAGGATGGTAAACTTATTGCCATTCGCTCCAGCAAATATATGAACAACAGCATTGAGCAGGATCATCGTCGCATCAAACGACGCACACGCTCCTTGCTTGGCTTCAAGTCACAAACCGCAGCGGGCATAACGCTCGCCGGTATAGAACTCATTCACATGATGCGCAAACAACAAGGCGTCTTTTCAGCGGCAAATGAACGCTCAATCAAAAAACAGTTCGAGGCACACGCTGCATAACTACGTCCAGAGATAGGCCGTGCTCCGTTCAGATTGAATTTTTGCAACAGAGCCGACCCGGACCATCGGTATCGTTCGAGTGATGTAAAAACTCTGAGTCGGCTCGAATTCAGGCCCACAAACCTTCTAAGGTCGTCCGTGGACTTTGCTTTCACTTTTAGGATCGTCGCAAGCACCTCCTCATCGACGCATATGACGAGTCTATCATGCCCGTCAGATCGTGCGTTTGAGTTCGCCTCCCCGGCCTTTTTTTGGGCTACCGCTTTGTCGACAAGGCTTCTATCGTCAAGCTGCACCAGAAGTCCCGCTCCCTGCGGCGGTTCCCGTCAGGAAATCGAACATTTCAGAAAGCTGCCCTTCAAGCATAGCATGACCCGGATGAACGGTCAGTCCGCGTGCACGCGCGTGCTGTAAAAGCGCAGTATATTCAGGCTGCATGATCACCTCGGCCACTACCGCGCCCGGATCGACATCCTCGACCGCAAGTGGCAAAGGATCATCGGGTTTCAGACCCAGTGAGGTGGCATTGATGACCAGATCATGCCCGGACACATCGCCGCCAACGAAAACTTCAATCTCCGGATGATGGGTTTTAAGCCGTGCGGCCAAGGTGGCGAGCTTGGCGACCGACCGGTTGACCAGCGTCAGACGGCGCGCGCGCCTGGCCGCGACCGCCATGGCAATGGCACTGGCAGCTCCTCCTGCACCAACCAAATAGACAGCGCGGCCAGCAATTTGATGTCCGGCTTTTGCAAGCCCGGCAACAAACCCAGCGCCGTCCAGCAGATCTCCGGTCAGGGTGCCGTCAACCTCGCGCCGGATGGCATTCACCGCACCCGCAACCTGCGCCCGGGCCGTCAGACGGTCGCAAAGCGTTGCGATCTCGACCTTATGGGGCACGGTCACGACAAGACCGCCGAAGTTTTCAACCCCGCGCAGGCCCGCCACAAAACCTGCCAGCCCAATTGGCGCGACATCGCAGGCGACCATGACAGCATCCACGCATTTTTCGGCGAAAACCGCATTCATGGCCTGCGGTGTGCGCACATGCTGCGCCGGATGGGCGACAATGGCGAAAAGTCTGGTCTTGCCCGAAATCATCATAGCAACAGCGACATCGGATTTTCGATGCCCTCCTTGAAGGCGGCCAGCACCTGCGCGCCCAATGCCCCGTCGACCGAGCGGTGATCGACGGACAGCGTCACACTCATCACATCGGCCAAAACGATCAGGTCGCCGCGCCCAACGGGGCGGCGTTCGCTCGCCCCTACCGCCAGGATGCAGCTTTGCGGGGGGTTGATGATCGCCGAAAAGCTTTTCACCCCATACATGCCAAGATTGGACACCGAGAAGCCACCCCCCTGATATTCCTCGGGCTTCAGCTTGCCATCGCGGGCGCGGGCCGCGAGGGCCTTCATCTCGGATGACAGTGCGCCAAGGCTCATTCGGTCGGCCCTGCGCAGAATCGGTGTCAGCAATCCGCCTTCGGTTGCGACGGCGACTGAAATATCGACCTCGGCCAATTGTAGAATCTCGTCTCCATTCCAGACAACATTGGCCGCAGGCACTTTGCGCAGGGCCAGAGCAGAAGCCTTAATGACGAAATCGTTGACCGAGATTTTTGCGGCCTTGTCGCGCCCGTCATTGATCTGCGCGCGCAGAGATAGCAGGGCATCCAGCTCGCAATCGACTGACAGATAGAAATGCGGCACGGTCTGCTTGGCCTCGACCAACCTGCGCGCAATCACCCGACGCATATTCGACAGTGGCTTGACCTCGTAGACACCGATGCCCACTGGAATCGGGGGAGAGCTCATGTTCGCGCCTGCCGCCGGCGAAGGGATGGCTTCGGGGGTGATAGTTGGTGCACGAGCTGCCGCAATCAGGCGTTCGATGTCGATCTTGACGATCCGCCCCTTCGGGCCACTGCCTGCCACGCCATCAAGGCTAAGGCCCGCCGAAGCCGCCATCCGCCGCGCGATGGGCGAAGCCGAATGTTTGCGCTCGCCCGCCATAGTATCTTCGTGAGGGATCGCCTGTACAGTGGCAGCCGGAGTTGGTTCCGCGCCGGTTGCGGCCGCAACCTCCACCGCGGGCAGAGCTTCGCCTTCGGCCAGCAGAACTGCGATCACCTGTCCGACATCGGCGCGCTTGCCGTCTTCCACCCGCAACTGGCCGACGATGCCATCGGCCTCGGCCTCCAGCTCCATCGTGGCCTTGTCGGTTTCCACCTCGGCCAGCAGCTGCCCCCTAGTCACGCTGTCACCGGGTTTGACCAGCCATTTCGCAATAACCGCATCTTCCATGCCTGCAGACAGCGACGGCAGAATGATTTCGATAGCCATTTCCCAATCCTCCCGGGTTTAAGCAGGTAGCGGCAGGCCCTGACCCGCCATCATGTCACGAAGGCCTGCTTCAATTTCCTGCGGGCGGGCACAGGCCGCCGTTTCTAGCGCTTTGGAAATCGAAGGCGAGGCCTCGCCCCCTGTCACACGTCGGATCGGCTGATCCAGATAGTCGAAGATCCGGCGTTGCAGTTCATCCGCCAGCATCGCGCCGTAAGAGGTCCCGAGCGCCCCCTGTTCGACGATCAGCACATTATTGGTCTTGCGCACCGAAGTCGTGATCGTATCCCAGTCAAGTCCCGCACGATCTAGCGAGCGCAGATCGATGATCTCGGCATCTACGCCCAGGACTTCGACGACCTGTCGGGTTTTCTCGACCATCGCCAGATAGGTCAGGATGGTGATCTTCGATCCCGGGCGGACGATGCGCGCCTTGCCGAAGGGTATGCAGTAATCGAGATCGTCGACCGGGGCCGCGCCCTTGGAATTGTAAAGATCGACATGTTCGATCACCAGAACCGGATCATTGCAGCGCAGAGCCGAGTTCATCAGTCCGACATAATCATAGGGAGTCGAGGGCGCGACGATACGCCAGCCCGGGGAGGTGGCGAAAATCCCCGCCGGATCCATCGAATGCTGCGATCCATACCCCGTACCCATCGCGACCTTGGTGCGCAGCACCAGCGGCATCGGGCCTTCGCCCCCGAACATGTGGCGGAACTTGCCGATCTGGTTGAAGACCTGATCCGCCGCAACCCACATGAAATCGGGATACATGAATTCGATCACCGGACGGACGCGGCCATCGGCGGCCATGCCAGCGGCCACGCCGGTAAAGGCATTTTCGGCAATCGGCGTACCAAGGCAGCGATCAGGGTATTTTTGTGATAGCCCCCGTGTCGCGCCGTTGGTGCCGCCCTTCAGTCGGTGGACATCCTCGCCCATCACCACGATTTCGGGATCGGTGCTCATCCGGCGGTCCATTACATCAGCAACTGTATCGATGAACTTGGCGTTGCCTTCAAGCTTGCCGGTGAAATCGGCCTGTTCGATATAGGTCGCACCCGCCATTTCCGACAGATCACCGCGCAGCCCGTAATCGACAAAGCTTTCTTCGGGCCAAAGTGCGGGGATAATCCGCTTCTTGCCATCGACGGTTTCAATGAGCTCGTCGGTCACCT
Source organism: Ochrobactrum sp. Marseille-Q0166 (assembly GCF_014397025.1). Classification (NCBI taxonomy): domain Bacteria; kingdom Pseudomonadati; phylum Pseudomonadota; class Alphaproteobacteria; order Hyphomicrobiales; family Brucellaceae; genus Ochrobactrum; species Ochrobactrum sp. Marseille-Q0166. Next base: position 463,790 of record NZ_JACJUO010000002.1, read on the forward strand.
CGTTCATCAGGGTCTGGCAGCGCTGACGCAGGGCCTCGAGTGCGTCGGAGCCAATGATCTGGCGTTCCTGTAGCGTTTTGGACAGCGCGTCGATCGGATCACGGTCGCGCCATTCCTGTTCCTCTTCCTTGCTGCGATAGCCGAAGGCCGATCCAGGCAGGGCGCCGTTCTGGTGAAAATAGCGGTAGACATCGGCCTCAATGATGGTCGGACCCTCGCCCGCACGCATGATCCGGTTAGCCTCTTCCGCCGCCAGATAGACCGAAAGCGCATCCATCCCGTCAACCTTGAACGAGGGAATGCCGAACGCGAGCCCACGCGCCGAAAGCCGAGGCTCGGCCGTAACCTCCTCGACATGGGTCGAGACGGCATAGCGATTGTTTTCAATGAAGAAACAGATCGGCAGCTTCCATGCGGCGGCAAGGTTCATGGTTTCCAGAACCGAGCCGATGTTGGTCGCGCCATCGCCGAAATAGGTATAGACGACATTCCCAGTGCCTGCCTTTCGATGTGCCCAGGCAGCCCCCGCCGCCATCGGCACTCCACCACCCACGATGGCATTGGTACCAAGGTTACCGCTTTCCGCCCAACGCAGGTGCATCGAGCCGCCTCGACCCTTGCAGAAGCCTTGCGCAAGACCAAGAATCTCAGCCAGCGTCTTTTTCGAAAGATCGCGGATCTGCTCATCAAAAGGCTGTTCGGGGTCGATGCCTGCCTGTGCCACATAGGACAACGCCTTGGCAAGGAACTGGTGGTGCGCGCGGTGCGAGCCATTAACCTGATCGGTCGGACGCATGGCCAGCGCAGACCCCACCGCACCGCCTTCTTGCCCCACAGCCGAGTGGGCGGGGCCATGGATCAGCCCCTGAGCTGCAAGTTCAAGAACCTTTTCCTCAAAAACACGGATCAGGCTCATTTGCGCCAACATGGTTAGCCCGGTTTTTGGGTCAAGCGCGGTACGGTCGGCCTCGGTCGCGCGAATCTCGCGCCAGGGGGCCAGGGGCGTTAGGTCGAAAAAGCTCGGCATGGAAATGCTCCGGGAGAAGGATGGTCAGGCGGCGAGGAAGCCGCCGTCGACGGGCAAGATGGTTCCGGTGATGAAGCTCGCCATCTCGGACGCGAGGAAGATCACCGGATCAACGATTTCACGGGTTTCGCCGATGCGTTTCATCAGCGCGCGGTTCAGGAACCAGTCGGCACCACCCGGACGGTTCAGCTGGGCCACCGCCATTTCGGACATCATGATGCCCGGGGCCACCGCATTGACGCGGATCCCGTACGGGGCAAGATCGCGCGCCATCACCTGTGTCAGCGAGCGTACAGCCCCTTTTGATACGACATATCCCGTGGTGGACCCACCCGCGACAAACCCCGCGACCGAGCATAGATTCACCACGCAGCCCCGGCGCGCCTTCAGCGCAGGAACGAGCGCTTGAGACATGTTGAAGGTGCCAACAAGGTTCACATCGATGACACGGTCGAAGATTTCGATCACGGCCGGGTCATCGAAAGACGCACGGCCCGCGATGCCCGCGTTGTTGACCAGCACATCCAGGCCGCCCGCCGAAGCCAGCCCTTCGGCCAGCCCCGCCACGGCAGCGCGGTCGGTCACATCCAGTGCCACGGCCCGGACCTTCAGCCCTTTGGCGTGAAAGGCACCGGCGGTTTCAGATAGAGCTTCGGCATTCATATCTGCCACGATGACCTCGGCCCCAGCTTCAGCCAAGCCGCAGGCGATGGCCGCGCCGAGACCACGTCCCGCCCCAGTCACCAATGCAATTTTGTTTTCGAGCAATGCTGCCATATTCGTCTCCTGCCGGGGATTCCGCGGCGAAAGGATTGCGGTCGTCAGACCATGTAGATGCCGCCGTTCACCTGAATGGTTTCGCCGGTGATAAAGCTTGCGGCGCCAGAACACAGGAAGGCGATCACGGATGCGATTTCGCTGGGCTTGCCAAAGCGCCCAAGTGGGGTTTGCGTGATGGATTCATCGCCTCGCGCCGCTAACAGGGATTGAGTCATCGGCGTCTCTATAATGCCAGGCGCTACTGCATTGACCCGCACGTTAGGCGCAAGCTCGCGCGCCAGCGCCCGGGTCAGCGATACCAACGCCCCTTTGGTCGCGCCGTAATGGGCATTGGAAAAGGCCCCGCGATAGGCCGCAACCGAGGTCAGGTTCACGATGCTTGACCCCACGCCCAGATGCGGAGCGGCACGACGCAACAGGTAAAAAACGCTGTCAAGATTGATCGACATAGTGCGGCGCCACTGGTCGTCGGTCATCTGTAGGAAGGGCTCGGCCAGATAGATTCCGGCCGAGGGCACGACATAATCGATCTGCCCGAATTCGGCTATAGTACGGTCTACCAGCATCTGGGCCGAGGCCGGATCGTCCGCATCCATCGGCAGACAGATATTGCGCCCCGGACCGGGCAGGGTCGCCGCAAAGTCCAACAGTGGGGCCAAATCGCGGTCGGCCAGTACCATAGCGGCCCCAGCCGCCGCAAAGACCTTTGCAACTTCGCGGCCTATGCCACCGTTCGCGCCGCTCAGAAGAAGGATTTTGTTGCTGAAATCGAACATCATGGCCTGACCAGATCGGAACGATAGGCAGCGACATCGACGTAAGAGACGATTTCGAGGATGTGGCCTTCCGGATCACGCAGGAAGGACAGAAGGACGCCGTCGCGCACCTCGATCACCGGTTCCGCACTCAGCAGACCGCCCCCTGCGGCGCGCACCTGTTCAACCACCGTCTCAATGTCATCAACGATGAAGGTGATATAGGTCGCGCTTTGATGCGACAAGATCAGGCCCTCCACATCGACGCGCGGAGCAGGCGCCTCATCGGGGGCGATGAGCTTGATCCGCTCGCCCATCGGTGTCTGCAGGCGCAGGGCGGTATAGCCGCAACTGCTCAAGGCGGCGGCCGAGGCCTTGGGACCGGGCACATAGACCTCGGACACGAAGGTCAGTCCAAGGGCCGCCTCATAGAAGGCCCGCATCCTCGGCAAATCGCTGACGGTCAGGCCCACTTCCAAAGGTGCAGTCATCTTCATCTTGTGTCTCCGGGCCCGGTCAAACTGCGAGCCATTCTTCCATCACCGCCGTATTGGCGCTTAATTCTGCAGGGGTTCCCTCGAACACGATGCGGCCATGCCCCATCACCGCCACGCGGTCCGAGACCTTCAGCGCTATCACCAGCTTCTGTTCGACAAGAACCACCGACACACCCTTTCGGTTGATGTCGGTAATCATCTCGCCTACCTGCTGCACGATCATCGGGGCCAAACCTTCAGTCGGCTCGTCGATCAGCATGACAAGCGGGTTGCCAAGCAGGCTGCGGCACATGGTCAGCATCTGCTGCTCGCCGCCCGACAAGCTACCTGCCCGAGTGTTGCGGCGTTCCTTCAGACGCGGGAAATAGTCGAACATCTGTTCGGCGGTCCATTGCGCCGCGCCCACGACCCCCTTGTGAACCCCCATCTGCAGGTTTTCATCGACAGTCAGGTTGGTGAAGGTTTCGCGTTCTTCAGGGACATAAGCGATGCCAGCCCGGCAGATCGCATAGGGGCGCTGCCCGGCAAGATTGCGACCATTCAGAAGAACCTCGCCCTCCGTAGGGGTGACAAGACCCATCACTGTTTTCATCGTGGTCGATCGCCCCGAGCCGTTGCGGCCCAAAAGGCTTACAACCTCGCCCTGGTTCAGGCTGAAATCGACACCGTGCAGGATATGGCTTTTGCCGTAATGCGCATGAACGCCGCGAAGGGCTAGCAATTCGCTGTTAGCCATCGTCAGACCTCCTCACCCAAGTAGGCTTCCTTGACCCGGACACTGGTACGGATTTCCTGCGGCGTGCCAGTAGCGATGACTTCGCCGTAAACCAGAACGGTGATGCGGTCGGCCAGATTGAAGATCACATCCATATCGTGTTCGACGATCATCAGGGTCCTACCCTCGGTGATCTCACGGATCAGGCCCGTGGTGTAATCAGTCTCTTCATGCGACATGCCCGCCATCGGCTCGTCCAGAAGGATCACCTTGGGGTCAGAGGCCAACGTCATCCCGATTTCAAGCGAGCGCTGATCCGAATAGGGCATGTCGCCCGCCAATACCCGGGCCTTGCCGGTCAGCCGAATCTTTTCCAAAAGCTCGTCCACCTCGGCATTCACACGTCGCAAATGCGCAACCCGGCGCCAGATGTTGAACTGCAGTCCGTGGCGACGCATGACTGCTAGACGCAGGTTCTCGGTCACGCTGAGTCCCGGGAAGATATTCGTGATCTGGAATGACCGCGCCAGTCCGCGACGGTTCACCTGCGCGGGGTCCAGCCCGCCGATCTCGGCCCCGTCCAGCCGGATGCTGCCCGAAGTTGGCTTGTAATTCCCCGAAATCAGATGGAACAGTGTCGATTTCCCGGCCCCGTTCGGCCCAATCAGCGCATGGCGTTCGTTTTCAAAGATTTCGAGGTTAACATCATGTGTGACCTGTACGGCGCCAAAGGATTTACACAGGTTTTCCAGAGTAAGGATCGTGCTGCTCATGCCTTTACCTCCTGCTGAAGACGTGCCTCGCGGCGATTGATGCCGGTCACAAGACAAAGGCCCGCCACGATCAGCACAAGGGGTAGCGCCCAAGTCGCAAAGGCGAAGGGGCTCCAAGCGTGACCTGCGAATTCAACCGCAGGCCAGTTGCCCGCTTGACGGGCAGCCCGATAATCAGTGCTGAAGAAACGCTGGGTTAGCTCGATTGCGGTGACGAAACCGGCTGCGGCCACAAGGAGACCGATTATCCGGCCCACCAGGTGCAGCGGGTTGATCGCACCGCCCCCGCCCTTCAGCCGGGCGAATATCTCGCCCACGATGCCGCGCGGCAGATACATCATGACCAGCATGAAGATCACGCCCTGATACAAAAGCCAGCTGCGAGTCAGATCCGAGGTGACATGGCCGAAGAAGGTCATAGCCGCCGCCCCGATTGCTGGGCCGAAGAAGACTTTAGCCCCTCCGATAAAGGTATTTAACAACACGGCGGTAGAAACATGTGTTTCCAGAACCACATAGTTCGCGGCCTCAATGTTCAGGGCCTGCAACGACCCAGCGACTCCGGAAAAGGCGGCTGACAATGCGAAGACAAGCGTCGCCAGAACATGTGTGTTATAGCCCAGAAACTTCAACCGCTGCTTGTTCTCGCGCAGGCCCAGGGCCAGCCGTCCGAAGGGGGTAAAGGTGAACGCCCAAAGGAGACCGATACACAGAACCGACCATCCCAGCACCAGATAATAGATCTCGGTGGTCGAGCCAAAATCGAAGCCCCAAGCGGGCATGCGGAACGAAGATACGCCTGCCTCGCCCCCGAATATCTCCTTAAGATGCGGTGCAAGGGCATGCAACAGTTCGGCCAGCGCAAGTGTGATCATCGCGAAATAGGTGCCGCTGCGCTTGGTCGAGAAATACCCCGCACCCAGCCCCGCCAGCAAGCCGATAGCGGCCCCGGCCAGTGGCAGAAGTGGCGTCGGCAGCAAGCCAGCACCATTGAAGGCATTCATCGCATGGACGGTGGCAAAGGCCCCCAGCCCGAAATAGGCCGCATGACCAAAGGACAGCATCCCCGCCTGACCACAAAGCAGCGCAAAGGCCGTGGCAAACAAAGCGGCGATCAGCATCTGCACAGCGGCATTCAACATTGATTCCGACAGAAAGACCGGCAGCGCCATAAACAGCGCCAGCACAACCACGACGGCAAAAAGTTTCTGGATCATCAGATCATTCCTTCTCGCCGAGCAATCCGGACGGGCGGACCAGCAGGACCAGTAGCATCAGAAAGAACGGCAGCGTCGCGGCCAGGCTTGATATCTGCAGCGTCATCACGCCTCCAGCCTCGCGCGCCCAGTCACCCAGGCCGATGGGCTCAAGCATATCGGCCAGAGATAATCTGATCCCCACCGCCAGCGAATTCATCACGCCGATCAGCAGCGAGGCCAGCATGGCCCCACCCATCGAGCCAAGGCCGCCGACCACAACGACGACAAAGACCACAACGCCAAGTTCCAGCGCCATATTCGGATTGGTCGTGTAAAAAGCCCCTGCAATAGATCCGGCCAGGCCAGCCAGAAAGGCACCTATGCCGAAGATCCCCATAAAGACCACAGGCACATTATGGCCTAACGCCTCTACCATTCGGGGGCGATAGATAGCAGCGCGGACCACGATGCCGATGCGCGTCCGGGTCAGAAGCAGGAATAGCACCGCAAACATCAACAGCGCGACCATTCCCATGAACAGCCGGTAGAACGGATAATTCATGCCACCCAGCGTAAAGGCCGAAAAGCTCAGGCTGGCCGGCACACTGTAGTCGACAGGAAAGTTGCCGTAGAACATCTTGATGACTTCGGCGATTACCACTGACAGGCCAAAGGTCACCAGCAGCTCGTGGGCATGCCCGTGAGCATGGACCCGGCGCAGGATGAACCGTTCGACGCAGACACCAAGACCTGCGACTAGAAAGGGCGCAATGATAATTGCTAACCAGAAGCCCGTCACCGGTTGCAATGTATAGGCGAGATAAGCGCCGATCATGTAGAATGAGGCATGTGCGAAGTTCAGCACGCCCATCATGCCAAAAATCAGCGTAAGACCCGCCGAAACCATGAACAGCAGCAACCCGTAGATTGCCCCGTTGAGGAGGGCGAAGATGATCTGCTCCATGCGGTCACCTTTCGTTCAAACTGTAGGGAATTCCGAAGTTCGCCCCTGCCCCAACACTATTGGTTGGGGTATGGGACCGCATACTCGAAAGCTTCAGGCAAGCGGGGAAGGCACTTGCACGACCGGGCCTCAGCCCGGGCGTTTCATCTTGCAACTTGCCTGAACCGGGTCGGCGGAATCTGCACCCGAATACACTTTCAGCGGTTTGAAGCCGTATTCGGTCCCATCGACCTTGAACGCCGCCTCTTTCGAGACCTGCTGAATGATCATCGGCATTTCGGCCTGATGGTCAGCGGACCGGATGCTCAGCGTACCGGTGGGCGTTTCGATCTGGGTTTTTTCCATGGCCAGCACGATTTGATCGGCGGTGACCGGTTCGATGCCGGTTTCCAGCGTCTTCAATGCTGCGCCGAACAGCTGCATGCCGAAGACACCGTAAGGTTCGACATAGGCAGGATAATGTCCTGACTTCGCCTTGTAATCCTCGGCAAACACCTTACTCGACTCGTTCAGTTCGGGGTTATAGGGCGCGGACATGACATGCCCTTCAGCGACCGCACCGGCATTGCCGATATTGCCGGGCTGATCAAGGAATGACGTCCCAAATCGCACCTGCAGCTTAGCATCTGAGGTCGCCTTCATCAGCAGCAGCAGATCGTTCGACCAGTTCCCAGTCAGGACTGTATCTGCACCCGATTGCTGGATCTGGGCCACATAGGGTGAGAAGTCCTGAATCTTGTTCACGTCATGTAGGGTCTTGCCGACGACCGTATAGCCGACGGGTGCAGCATTGGCCTCCACGATCGATTGCACATCGACGCCCCAAGAGTAGTTCTGGTTGATCGAATAAACCTTGTCACCCATAAGTCCCAGCTCGCGCATTCCCTTGGTCAGGGTCTGGAAGCGGATCGTCGCGTTCGGACTGGTGCGGATGATGTGGAAGTGGCACTTCTCGCCTGTTAGCTCCAGCGCCTCGCCGCCAAGGTTGATGTAAAGGACTTCGCGGCCCTTGTTGCGCAGGTTGTATTTGCGCACATCTTCGGAAATCTGCCCCGCAACCGAGGATGATGACCCCTGCAGGATCACTCGCGCGCCATCGGCAATCGCGGCCTTGACCCGGTCGGCTGCACCGACCGGCCCGCCCTGGCTGTCATATTCCGCAAGCTCAATCTTTTCGCCGCGGAAACCACCGGCGGCATTAATCCTATCGATCTCATAAAGCACAGCGGTGCGGTATAGCAGACCGGTAGATGCCTGCGCCCCGGAAAGGGTCTCGACCAACGCGACCTTCAACGGCTCGGCCACTACCTCACCCGCGACCATTACCATAAAAGCCGAACAAAACAGTGCTGACTTAAACATTCATTCCTCCCTCAATCGTTCCTCCAAACTGGTAGGGACAATTATTTCAACTGGCATTACCAGTCAAGACATTGTTGCCAAAAAAAAGAAAAAGCCACACCGTCAAGACAAGAATATTATTGCAATACATAGCCTTATATGGAGACAATAGAAAAGATTTGGTATTACCAGACTTGCATATGGGCCAGCGAATCGGCCACAGTAGATTGAACCCGTCATTGAACTGACATGAGGATTACCGCCGAATGGGAAAACAGCTCACCGAAGAAATAGCGGCAGAGCTCAGCCACCGCATCCACAGCGGCGAGTTCGGCCCCGGCCAACGCCTGCCCAGCGAAAGGGAATTAAGCGCGTATTACGCTGTGTCGCGCCCAGTTGTACGCGAGGCTTTGTCGCATCTGAAATCGGGGGGGCTGGTCGAAGCGCGGGCCGGATCTGGGGTTTTTGTGACAGCGGATCGCGAATCGCGCTTTTTTCGCATGCCGGAAATTGATCTCGATGAAGCGGAATCACTGGCCCAAGTTATGGAGTTGCTTCTCGCCGTCGAGGTCGCAGCAACCCGCAGCGCCGCACAGCACAGAACTGATGCAGATCTTAAGTTAATTCGACGAGAGCTCATAGGCCTCGAGTATGCGATCGCCAGCGACCGTCTCGGGGATGACGAAGACTTCGCTTTTCATCGGGCCATCGTCGCCGCTACCCACAACCCCCACTTCATCTCCCTGTCACAGCACCTTGAGGCCGGAGCAAGAAGTGTGATCAGACGAGCTCGCTCCAACACGCGAGCAAACTTGCCGATTGAGCTCGACGCCGTTCAGGCAGAACATCAGGCGATTTACCAAGCTATCGCCGATGCAGATCCTGCTGCTGCGGCTGCCGCTGCGGCACGCCATTTGGAAAATGCCAGTGAGCGAGCAAAGCTATATCGCCGAAATTCTGCGGTCAGTAATAAGGATCAGCTGAATGGCAACGGGTCGAAGGATAGGACCTGACGTCACCCGGCCACTTTCGCGTTATGCCGTTTACCAGGCCAAGTGAACGGAAGTTTCTTTCTTCTCGCAACGTAAAGCGGCATGTTTGAACCGTTTGGTCGGTAAGGTGTTGATTGCCGGGGGTGCGGACGAAAATTTGGACTGGTTTTACGTTACAATGCCAAGACTGTTTCGATTTTCGATTGGGCTTCGTGCGCCAAGTGACATTTTGATCCGCTTCTCGTTGTACCATCGAATGTAGCCATCGACTTCCTTGATAAACTGCTCGAGTGTGGTGCTCTTCCAATCGCTGGGATAAAAGTATTCTGTTTTCAGCCTTCCGAAGAAGCCTTCGCATGCAGCGCTATCTGGGGAACACGCCTTGCGGGACATTGCGTACACCAGCTTCGCATCACTGATCCTCGATAGCCAACCCGGCCAGCGATAGTGCGCACCCCGATCAGAATGCACTATTGGCCGTTTATCTGCGTCGCTCACAGTTTCGATGGCGGCATCGAGCATCGTGTTGACCAATTGCGCAGCTGGTCTCACTCCGATAGACCAGCTGATGACCAAACCATCGAAACAGTCGATGATGGGTGAGAGATACACCTTGCCAGCCGGGATATGGAATTCAGTGATATCAGTCAGCCATTTCTCATTCGGCGCTGTGGCCTTGAAGTCGCGATTAATAAGGTTCTCGGGTGCTGGACTGATTTCTCCGAGATAAGAGCGATATCGCCGCCGCTTTGGCGTGGCAACGATCAGGTTCTCCTGTTTCATCAAGCGCTGTACAACCTTCTCGGAGATTGTAACGGATTGTTTGGCTAATGACGCCTGTAGCCTGCGGTAGCCATAGCATCGACGGTTGGCTTCGAAGATTTCGGTGATGTTTTGACGAATAGTGAGGTACTTATCGCTCATCCTCATGCGGGTTCGATGGTAAAAATATGAGCTGCGCGCCAATTCCAACTGAGTAAGCAGATCAGGGAGTTGATAAAGATCTTTTAGGGCGTCAACCAACAGCGTTTTCTCCCGATTACTCAGAAGTTGCAGATCGACGCCCAGGTCTTTCCTAAGAAACACTCTTTGCATCTGGGATGGGATCAAGCTGATATCCCAAAGCTCGAGCACGGCGTTGTAGGCTTGCCAGAACCCGGCCGCGATGTCGCTCATCATATGCCTCTGCACCAGGATCACGATAAGCCATACCGAAGCGAAGGGCGTTGAAGAAGAGCACAGCGATCTTCCGTGCAGTCGCCGTCACTGCTTTCTGCTTGCCGATACGTCCTGCCAAACGTCGGTAAAACGCACCCAGTGCTGTATCGCTTCGGCCAATCATGGTAGCTGCCAACCGTATGAGTGCGGCTGCCCGACTCGATGATCGGCGCGTTCTCGACAAAAGAAATCTGCCGCCAGATATCTTGTTGCTCGGAGCCAGGCAAAGCCACGATGTAAAGTGTTTGGCTGTTGGCCATGCCCGCAAATCTGTGCCGCACTCACCAATCAACTTCAGAGCAAGTGATGCACCGAAGCCATGGATTTGTGTCAAGTCCGTTCCTACAAGGCCATATAATGCGGCCCGGACATCAAACGATGGCGTATTCGGCTGCTTCGTCTTTATTCTGATCTTAGGCAACGGCGATTGTGGCTTCTCGACATTACGCGTCATTGGGGCTATCGCCTGCTCGAGCTTGTGATCGCATTCGAGCATCTTTTGCTGATAAAAGTCGTACAGGTCCAACGATTGGGAAAGCGCAAAGATGTGTTCATCTTGATCATTCCCAACCAGGGATGCGCGTATCGTTTCGACCGAGGAGTGACAACGGATATCGCGCAAGGATGCCAGCACATCGGGGTCACGTTCGCCGGCAACGATTGCCCGGATGATCCTCATGCCTTTGACGCCGGTGATGTCTGACACGACATGGTGAAGCTTGTCCGACATCAACGCCTTTGAGACCAAACAGTGTTAATTGAGCAGAGAGGACTTTCGGCTCATCATAGCTCAATTAAAGGAAGCAAAGATGAGACAGAAACCCGTTCCGCAAACGTCTACCGCTGAGAAGACGATGAAGGATATACGGCGCGCGACGCGCAAGCATTATTCTGCAGAGGATAAAATCCGTATTGTGTTGGAAGGCCTGCGTGGCGAGGACAGCATTGCCGGGATTTGTCGCCGTGAGGGGATCGGCGAGAGCCTGTATTATAGCTGGTCGAAGGAGTTTCTCGAAGCTGGCAAGAAACGTGTCCGTCGTGGAATGATTTGAGACTTTTTGTGCTCTTGAAGATTGGAGTTTCCGGCTTGTTTTGCGGGTTGATTTAAGCTGCTTTGGCCTGGTGGTTTAAGCGGGGTTTTTTGATGGTGTCTCGTTTGATCCTTTCGCGTTCGATTAGGATGGTCTGTCCACGTCGGAAGTCAACGTCAGCCGGGGTGAGATTGTCGAGGCTCTCGTGGTATCTGCGATGATTGTAGTGATCGACGAAGGCTGCGATCTGGGCTTCGAGGTCCTGCTTGAAGAAGTAGTTTTCGAGCAGGATGCGGTTCTTGAGCGTCTGGTGCCAGCGTTCGATCTTGCCCTGCGTTTGCGGATGACCGGGAGCGCCATGGCCTTGGCTGATTTTGTATTTGTCCAGCCAGTCACCAAGGTCGGAAGCGACGTAACATGAAGCGTTGTCCGACAGCAGGCGGGGACGGTGTTCGACCTTGACCTTATCGCAGCCTGAAGTTGCCAGTGCCAGGTCGAGTGTATCGGTGACATCCTCGACTTTCATGCTGGTGCACAGTTTCCAGGCGATGATGTAGCGGGAATAGTCATCAAGGATGGTCGACAAATAAAACCAGCCCCAACCGACAACTTTCAGATAGGTGAAGTCGGTCTGCCACATTTTATTCGGCCGCGTGGTCTTGTCCTTGAACTCATCATTGGCCTTGATGACAATAGAGGCTGGTGACGTGATCAGGTCGTGGACCTTGAGCAGACGATAGACCAAAGCCTCTGATACAAAATAACTTTCCGTATCGGTGAACTTCACCGCCCGCTCTCGTGGTGACAGGTCGGCGTGGTCCAGCGCCATTTCGATGATGCGATCCCGGATGTCATCAGGAATGCGGTTCCATACCCGTGACGGTGCGGACGTCTGGTCTTCCAGCCCCTCGAAACCGTGGGTCTGGAAACGATCATACCATCGATAGAAGGTCGGTCTTGGAATGCCCAGCTTGTCGAGGAGGGGCCTAGCTGACAAATGCGACTGCTCCACAAGCCGGAAGATCCCAAGCTTTTCGGTGGCGGGATATCTCATTCGTCGTCGCCCCCATCCCCGATCATGCTTTTTTGAGCAGGCGGTTTTCCAGTATGACGTCGGCCAATGCCTCTTTCAGGTCACGGCTTTCACGACCCAGTGACCGAACCTCGTCACTGGTCGCCGAGCGGGCCGTATTGCCAGCAAGGAGTTTCTTGCCAGCTTCGAGAAACTCCTTCGGCCAGCTATAATACAGGCTCTCGCCGATCCCCTCACGGCGACAAATCCCGGCAATGCTGTCCTCGCCACGCAGGCCTTCCAACACAATACGGATTTTATCCTCTGCAGAATAATGCTTGCGCGTCGCGCGCCGTATATCCGGTAGACGTTTGCGGAACGGGTTTCTGTCTCATCTTTGCTTCCTTTAATTGAGCTATGATGAGCCGAAAGTCCTCTCTGCTCAATTAACCCGTTTGGTCTCAAAGGCGTTGATGTCGGACAGACGACGGCTTGGTCGGATACATTAATTATGACGATCAACTCTGGCATTTCACTCTAACTAGAGCATCATAAGTTAAGAGCCCCCTTCGCCACAAGGTGGAGGGGACTCCTAGAAAAGCTATACTTAATTTTAATGTAAAATTAATGAGTCAATATTGATGAAAGATCAAACAACGTGGCCTGCACTCCAGCCCGAAGACCACGCCCATTGAAAGTTATACCCGCCAAGCCATCCGGTGACATCCACGACTTCGCCGATAAAATAAAGGCCCGATACTTTGTTTGCTTCCATGGTTTTGGAATTTAGCTCTTTCGTGTCTACGCCACCAATAGTTACTTCCGCAGTGCGATAACCTTCAGAACCAGCAGGCTTGACCGTCCAATTATTTACCGCACTGTCAACCTGGCGCAGAATTTCATCCGACATATCGGCCAGTTTATCAGGAGCGGAAATATCGGCTGCAATAATTTGCGCGAGTTTTTTTGGAAGAAATGAAGCTAAAGCAGTCTGCAAAGCTTGTTTGCCGTTTTCTCTTCGCAGTATACGCAGTTTTTCAAGTACATTGACTTCCGGTGCCATGGACATGGCTATCTCGCTGCCTTCCCGCCAATAAGACGAGATCTGCAAGATAGCTGGCCCGCTTACGCCACGATGCGTAAACAACGCGGCCTCTGAAAACTGCGTTTTTCCGCAGTGCACCTTTGCATCGACCGCAACACCTGCCAATGGCTTCAGGCGTTCCAGAAGATGCGGTTCAAACGTCAAAGGCACCAAGCCGGGGCGCGTTTCGACAAGCTTTAGTCCGAAGCTTGAAGCAATTTCATAACCTAATCCTGTGGCGCCCATTTTTGGAATGGACTTACCACCGGTCGCAACAACGAGCGATTGCGCAATCGTGGTGCCGTGAGAATGGCGAACCACGAATCCCCTGTCCGTTTTGCTCACACTCTCAATGGAAGTTTGAAGCTGCAGATGAGCGCCGTTGATCTCCATCTCATTACGCAGCATTTTTATAATCTGGATGGCCGATCCATCGCAAAAAAGCTGACCAAGTGTCTTTTCATGAAACGAGATATCATAGCGTTTCACAAGGTTGATGAAGTCGGTTGGCGTATAGCGGCTTAATGCAGAAATGCAAAAATGCGGATTTTGAGAAATAAAGTTTTTAGGACTGGTGTGAATGTTCGTGAAGTTACACCTTCCACCGCCAGAGATTCTGATTTTATCGCCCGGTGTCTTTGAGTGATCAAGGACAAGAACCGAACGGCCACGCTTCGCAGCTTCGACAGCACACATCATGCCTGCCGCGCCCGCACCCAAAATCAAAACATCAACCGTGTCCAAAACCAAGCTCCAAAAAAGAAATTCGAAAATGCATTTCAAGAATTCATTGCTGTCACTGCATTTTGGGAATCGAGAGCGTTCGTATTCAACCTTTATCAGCTCCGGTCAATATCGCCTTAAGCGAGAATTGCTGTTGTGGCGTCCTTTGCAACGACAGGATCAGCAAGATGCAGACCCCGGTTTTCCTCCTTCGCTGCACCAACTCGAAGGGAATAATGGCCAATGCTGTGATCCAGTTTGATGAAACATTCGTATGATGCTTCATGAATGCAAATGTTTCCTTTGCCTCACAGACATGGCACAAGAAAGTAGAGCGCAATTTGCCGCTTCTGGCTTCTCCACATCTGAGCAAACGGGATTCAATACAGATGAATGAACGGACTGCTTCGGAAAATCAGCCCTCACTGGAGGAATTGATGCTGGCGGTCAGTTCCCGGCGCGACGTGGACGCATTCGAGGTGATTTTCAAGCATTTCGCACCACGGGTGAAGGCCTATATGGCTAAACTGTCTGCCGATACGCAAACAGCGGAAGAATTAATGCAAGAGACCATGATTACGGTCTGGAACAAGGCAGATCAGTTTGATTTTTCCAAAGGCGCCTTGTCGACCTGGATTTTCACCATCGCACGCAACCAGCGCGTTGACGCTTTACGACGAGCCCGACGCCCGGAGTTTGACCCAACCGATCCAGCCTTTGTGCCCGACGAGGAGCAACCAGCCGACATGAGGATCGTGGACCGGCAGTCCGCCAGCCAGTTGCGCGCGGCAATGGCTGATTTACCGAAAGAACAAAGCACTCTCCTGGAACTCGCTTATTTCGAGGAAAGCACACATAGTGCCATCGCAAAGAAGTTGAACCTTCCGATCGGCACGGTCAAATCTCGCCTGCGGCTGGCATTCAGCAAATTGCGCGCAGCGCTCGAACACTCGGGAGCGCGATGATGAATATCAAACATCATGTGAGCGACGAACTCCTCTCGAGCTATGCCGCCGGCACACTGGCCGAAGGCTGGAGCATTGCTGTCGCCACCCATCTTGCGCTGTGCCCGTCCTGCCGTTCCCGGCTCAAACAATTTGAGCAAATTGGCGGACAGCTTCTTGAAACGGTTGAACCCGGGACGATTGAAGCATCCACATGGGACAACTTCAAAGGCAGGCTTCAGAAAGCTCCGCCCTCACCCGCGCATTCGGCACCACGCACCGAAATAAAAATGCCTGCCGTGATACCGGAGCCACTGCGATCTTACGTCGGCGGCGATTTACCGGACCTGAAATGGAAATCGCTTGGTCGGGGCGCCTATCAAGTACCGATCAAAACGCGCGACGGCGAAACGCAGGTTCGCCTTTTGCGAATTCCCGCGGGGAAGCCGGTGCCCGAGCATGGGCATGGCGGTCGCGAACTGACATTGGTGCTAAGCGGCAGTTTCCATGATGGCACCGGACTGTTCGCGCGCGGCGATATTGAAGACGCGGATGCTGATCTTGTGCATCAGCCAATTGCCTCGCCTGATGGCGATTGTATCTGCCTTGCCGTGACTGATGCACCGCTAAAATTCCAGAGCTGGCTTATGCGACTCGTACAGCCATTGATTGGCATTTAGAGCGCACCCCGAAAAGTATGAAACGATTTTGGAATAAGAGACACAATAAAACAGAAGGCGGCAAATATGCCGCCTTCTGTTAGTTCAACACGACAATTGCCGCGTTCAACGCGGTCGCCAGCGACAGCCATATCAGATACGGCACGAATAGCAGCGCCGAGATACGATCTGGTTGCCATGCACGAATGATGAACAGTAGCACACAAAGCCAGACGCCGATGATCACGACAAGTCCCAGTATGGTCAAATGAGCGCCAAAGAAAATCGGCGACCACAGGAAGTTTAAAATCATCTGGCCAAACCAGGGACCGCGACGACTCCAACCGGAATCACTGATCCATGTCCGCCAGCCCGCAATCGCAATGAAGACATACAGGATCGTCCATATCGGAGCGAAAGCTGCATTGGGCGGGGTAAACCACGGCTTTTGAAGCGATGCATACCATTCACCCGGCGGGAACCCAATCCCGATTGCCATTCCCACCACGACAATAACGAATGCAAAGACAGCCAGAAGCCCCAATTTTTGCATGTCCTTACTCCAGTTTATCCGCTGATCCGCGATGTCACCCAATAGCCAATATAGGCAGAGGCAGCAGACAGAACAGTACCCCATATCATATCAGCGATCGTCAGCGCCCAAGACCAGTTTTTCAGTGTCGCCTGATTGGTGAGATCGTAGGTCGCATAGGCAATAAATCCTAGAAGCGCTCCATTAACAAGTGTAACAGAAGCGTTACCAGCAATAAGTCCGGGCTTTACCGCAAAGAACACCAGTCCAAACACAAAGATCACATAGAAAACGATAGCCGGTGCCAAACGAAACCCTGACAGCATCATATCGCCCATAATCGGACGATAAATCACGTTGGCCATATTGGAGAGCCAAACGGCATCAATAGCCAGAAAAGCAAGCGCCGTTGCGCCATAGGCTATGAGATAATCTTTCATCGATAACCAGCTTTCTTATTTAATTCGGGTCCAGCCCACACTCCGACACAGGATGCCAGCCAGAACACAGCCATTGGAAGTCATATGGTCACCATCAACCTTCACACTAATCTTGTAGTTAAGGTTGCGTTGCGGATCGAAAGCGGTGCCTGAATATAGGCCCTCAGAAGTTTTGTTGATGCTCATCACCAGCCGGTCTCCCGCTTTCTCTTTCGGTGTCCCGGGTTTGATCCAGGTATTGGTGGCGCAAATATCCTTGCCGCATCCGGCAATTTTTACCCGAGCCTTACCATCTCCCCTCGCCCAGTTTCCATTGATCTCTGCGGCGTGCACCGAGAGAGGAAACAAAACCGTCACCATGCCGATCACCACTATCCATTTCATCGATGCCTCCTCTGGTAGTGAACCTAGAACCTAAGCATGTTCAATCGTGTAAAGGCCGACATTGATCGCGCCTTCTTCAAATCCCCCTTCGCAATAGCAAAGGTAATATTCCCAAAGCCGCCGGAATTTATCGTCGAAACCAAGCTTTTGGATTTCCGGCCAGTTGGCGATGAAACGCTGACGCCATTCGGCAAGTGTCAGCGCATAGGAGTGGCCGAAATGCTCTGTCTCCTTTAACACCAGACCAGCCTTCACAAGATCACGCTCAAACACCTGATCTGAAGGCAAAAAGCCGCCCGGAAAGATGAATTTCTGGATGAAGTCGGCCTTGCGGCGATAGTCCTCGTAACGTGTTTCCTCGATCGAAATGACCTGTAAGACCGCTCTGCCGTTGGGTTTGAGGCACCGCTTCAGCGTTGCGAAATATTCAGGCCAATAGGCTTCGCCGACGGCCTCAAACATCTCGATTGATACAATGCGGTCGAACTGACCCTGAACATCGCGATAATCCTGCAAGCGCAGATCAACTGAATTATTCTGCCCCCTCTGCGCGACAAGCTGCGCTGCCCAGGCAAGCTGCGATGGCGAGAGGGTTATTCCCGTCACATGCGCACCCTGATGCTTTGCAAGATAGCTCGCCAGTGCACCCCAGCCACACCCGATTTCGAGAATTTTCTCGCCGTTCTCAACCGCCAGTTTCTCAGCGATACGCTGCAATTTTTGTCCCTGCGCACTCTCAAGGCTATCGCTCGTCTCGCTCCAGATTCCCGATGAATACAACATCGAAGGATCAAGCCATCGCGCATAGAAATCATTGCCGAGATCATAATGTGCTTCAATGTTTCGACGGCTTCCACGCCGCGTATTGGCATTAAGCAGATGGCCGATACGGTTCAATGCCCGCATCCAGATCGACCCGCGCAACGTAGAAAGCAACGTATCGCGATTGCGCACCGCAAAACGGATGACCGAGGTCAGATCAGGGGATGTCCATTCACCCTCGATATAGGCTTGCGCAAAGCCAATATCCCCGCCCGTCAGCAACCGACGCAGGCTGTTCCACTTGATGATTTCGATCTTCGCTTCCGGTCCGGGTGAGGAGCCATTGGCGGCCAGAACCTCTCCACCGGGGAGTGAAAGCACCAAGCGCCCATGCCGGACCTGTTTCAGCAGCCGCTTCAACACTATAGCCGAGGGGCTGAAAGCGGTCCGGTCTATCCGGCTTGACGCGGGTAGTCGATGATATTCGTCGAGTTGGCTCATGCGGCCTTGTTCCTCTTTTGGACGGTCTCGTTACGAACAGATGTGATGGAAATCTCTGGCGGTGCGGGTCGTTTGCGCAAACCGATGCCCTTCAACCAGATTTTCAGCGCTTCCCAGTGAATACCGCCAACCACTTTCAAGGTGAGAAACGGAATTGCAAAGAAAGCGCGCAGCAAGGCTCCGTCAGTCAATTCAACCCGGTGCGCCTGATGGCGAGCCGTCAAAAGCAGACCTTCATCATCAAAACTGTTGATGCGGATCGCCAACTTGTCTGTCGGTGGAGTGACCTCAAATTCATATCGCAGCCTCATATCCATGAAGGGCGAGACGTAAAAAGCCTTGTCGCAGCTTTGCACGATGCGTCCGCTTGCAGCATCGTCGACCGGGATCATATAGCCATGGCGCTGGCGGAAGGTATTATCGACCTCCCAGAGGATCGCGACAATTTCGCCGCCACGATTATAGCAGAAGAAAACACTCAGCGGATTGAAAGCCCAGCCCGCAATACGCGGCATGGTGAGCAGGCGGATAGCGCCGCCATCGGGCGTGACGCCGGCTACATCCATGGCACGTTCGACCTGCAAGCGCAGCGACGTGGCCGATCCATCGCCCCTGTCTTTTCTATAGAATGAAAACAGATTGAAACGGTCGAGCGAAAACAGCTTCAACTTGCCATCAAGCGCTTCCAATTCATCGAGATCGAGCAGAAGCGAATAGATTTTATAAGCCAGCTTATGAACCTTTGGCCGTAAGCGCGCGTGGGTCACATGGCCGGGGAAAAGTGCAGACTGGAAGTTTTGGGTCATGGCCGTATCCGCTCCCGGATCGGCAATGGTTGGCGAACAATGCGCCCACTTTCCTGCTCGACCTTCCATGGGCGGCGCAGACCACCCAGATCTTCCGCCACGGCGAGACCTGCCTGAAGCCCGTCCTCATGAAAGCCGGAGCCGAAATGCGCGCCACAGAACCAAGTCCGCCGCTGTCCTTGCAATGACCAGATTTCCTTCTGCGCACGATCCGTTGCCATGTCGAAAATCGGATGTTCATAGACCTCGCGCCGGATCACCAGCGCCTCGCGCGGCGCCCGACAAGGATTGAGTGTGACAAACGTCTCGGGTGCGCGGCCCAACGGTTGCAGGCGGTTCATCCAGTAGGTGATCGACGGCTGTGTTGGACCAGTGGCTGCATTGGTAAGATAATTCCAGCTCGACCACGCTGCACGGCGTTTTGGCATCAGCGTTACATCGCTATGCAACACCGCTTCATTGCGTGAATATTGAAACGCGCCGAGAATGCGGCTTTCATCGGCAGTCGGATCGGCCAGCATTCGCAAAGCCTGATCGGCATGGGTGGCGATCACGACATCGTCGAAAACATGGGAAACTCCGTTTCCGTCGAGCAACTCGACCAAACTTTCTGAACGGCGCACGGATTTGATGGGCGTCGAAAGCATGATGCGGTCTGCATAGGGTCTGGTGATACGCTTTACATATTCCCGACTGCCCCCGGATACCGTACGCCAGATCGGCCTGTCACGAAGAGCCAGAAGTCCATGGTTGCAGCAAAAGCGCACGAAGCTTGCTGCCGGATATCGACCGACTTCCATGGCAGGGGTGGACCAGATCGCCGCCGCCATCGGATAAAGATGGTCATCACGGAAGGCGCGGCCATAATCATTGCGTGCCAGATAATCATCAAGCGAAATGCCACCCATGATGCCGAGATCTTTTGGCGCATTGCGATAAAAGCGCAGCAGATCACGGATCATCGACCAGAAGCGCAGACTGACCAGATTGGAGCGCTGGGCAAAGAGTCCGAAACCTGTGCCGCCTGAATATTCATATGCTCCGTTTCCGACTGAAACCGCAAACGACATGTTGGACGGGGCAGTCGGGACATCAAGCGCACGAAACAATGCAGTCAGATTGGGATAGGTCACTTCATTATAAACAATGAACCCTGTATCGACCGCGACCGGACCGACGCTGCTCTCAAACTCGACGGTATTGCTGTGGCCGCCGATGCGATCAGATGCTTCAAAAACAGTCACATCATGACGTTTCGAGAGCAGCCACGCAGCAGACAGCCCTGAAATCCCGCTGCCGATAATCGCGATCTTGAGACGTCTAAAGCTACCCGGATGTTTCGTGATATCCATAGTCCCTCTTTTCACCGCGCACTTGGCTTGGCTCTCTGATACGTTTTCATCCTCTTACGTTTTGAGAGGGGGTTCGGTTCAATCGGCTGCTGAACTTTTTTAATTTTTTAAGCTGCTTAGGAAACCAAAAAGCAGGATCAAACGTATTGCATGCAGAAAACGCACTCCTCGCCAAAGGTTCGCCATGCAACCCGGTCTTCTCTTCATTGTTGCCATTACGCTGTCTGTCACGATGACGCTTGCATGGGGGCTTGCACGCAAGAGCGGCAAAAGCGGCTGGATCGACGCAATCTGGTCTTTCTCAGTGGGTATAGGCGCAATCGTAGCCGTTGTGCTTGCAGATGCGACATGGCAGCGGCGTTCGGCGATACTGATCCTTGTTCTGGCATGGTCGCTGCGCCTTGGCTTGCACATCACACAGCGAAGCGTGAGCCACGGTGACGACCCACGTTATGCAAAGCTGATAACAGAATGGGGTGAAAGCGCTTCCTCACGCCTTTTCTGGTTTTTGCAAATACAGGCTCTCGCAGCCTTCATTCTGGTTCTGTCGGTCTATCTCGCTGCCATCAGCCGCCCCGGCTTCCCAATTTTCTGGGACATGATTGCCGTTGCGATCATCGCCGTGGCACTGATGGGTGAAGCGCTGTCTGACTCTCAGCTTGCACGGTTTCGCAAAACGCCGGAGGCCAAAACTGAAATTTGCGAAACCGGCCTCTGGGCCTATTCCCGTCATCCAAACTATTTTTTTGAATGGCTGTTCTGGTGTGCATGGCCGCTGATGGCGATCACCGCATCGCCGTGGAGCTGGCTGTCGCTGCTCGCTCCGATCCAGATGTACTGGCTGCTGGTGCATGTCTCCGGCATCCCGCCGCTAGAACAACATATGTTGAAATCGCGCGGTGAAAAATTTCGCGCCGTGCAACAGCGTGTCAATGCGTTTTTCCCCGGCCCTCCAAAGAGCTAAACACACCAGCGTCCGAAATTTTCAGTAAAGTTGATCTTTCATAAAGTTTCGTCCCGTAGTTTTTGATATTCTCTAAATATTCAAATAAGTATAATTTATATGACCAACGGAAAGCTAAAAGCAGAACGTTGAAACTCATCACTTTCTGCGGGAGCATAAAAATTGCAACGAATAACAATTACCGTTGATGATGACCTGATGCACGACCTCGATGCATTAATTGCCCGAAAAGGCTATGCCAATCGTTCTGAGGCAGTTCGTGACCTTGTCAGATCCAGCATAGGTGAAGCAGACATTGCAGCTGATGAGGCCCGGCATTGTGTGGGTGTATTAAGCTACGTTTACCAGCATGATGCGCGCGATTTGGCGAAAAAACTCACGGCTTCGCATCATGACCATCATCAAATGTCCGTCGCTTCGTTGCATGTCCATATGAATGAAGAGCTGTGCCTTGAAGTCAGCCTCCTTCGCGGGGCGGTGAAGGATGTTAAGCAATTTGCGAATTCAATCATTTCGCAACGCGCTGTCGTTTATGGCGATGTGTCCATCATTCCGCATGAACCTCACGAGCATTAGGCATCTCAAATCAATATAGCGACCGGTTTTCAACATATGTCATAAAACATCGTATTGAAATTATTGCTTTAATGTAGCTAATCGGCATATTCCCTACGTGATTTGGTATCTCGTTTCGAAATAGTGGACACTCATGGATATTACCGTTCTCATATTTCTGCTTGTCTATCTGGCGATGGGTTGCGGTACTTTACCAGGTTTCAAAGTCGATCGAACGGGTGCTGCAATTATCGGATCACTCGCAATGCTTGTGGCGGGCAGTCTCACTGCGCAAGCTGCATGGAACGCGATTGACTACAAGACTTTGGGCATGTTGTTCGGCCTGATGGTGGTATCAGCCGGCTTTTCTGTTGCGGGATTTTATGGCTGGGTTGCAAAGCGCGTAACGGAGCTGCCACTCTCACCGCCGTTGCTGGTCGGCGTGATGATTATTGTAGGCGCATCATTTTCGGCATTTCTGACGAAAGATGTGGTTGCAGTGGCTATGACACCCTTGCTGGTTTCAGTGAGTCTGGCGAGGGGGCTTAATCCTGTACCCTTTCTTCTTGCTTTCTGCTTTGCCGTTAATACGGGTTCAACTGCCACGTTGATTGGTAGCCCGCAAAACATGATTACCGCACAGCAACTCGGACTTTCGTTTAACGGATTCCTGAAAATAGCGGCCATACCTGCATTGCTGTCATTGCCGATTGTATGGGGTGTTATTGTTTTCGCATACCGGGGCCGGTGGGAGCTAAAGACGCAAGCTGCAAAAGGTGTTGATGTTTCACAGGCGGGAAAAATCGATGTTCAGGAAACAGTAAAGACGGGTCTGGTCGCGCTGGTTGTGATCGGATTGTTTATCTTCAGTGATTTGCCGCGCGAGCTTGTAGCGATGGGGGGCGCAGGGATTCTCCTTATCAGTCGAAAAGTCTCATCACATGATATGCTCAAACAGGTTGATGGCGATTTGCTGCTGCTGATCATGGGTCTGTTTATTGTGAATGCGGCCATCGCAGCGACGGAAATTCCGCAGGATTTGCTTAATCATTTGCGCGAGGCAGGGCTTGACTTGAACGATCCGCTTACTTTGCTCTTTGTCGGTGGCGTTTTGAGTAATCTGGTCGGAAACAACCCAGCCGTGATGCTGCTTGTACCATATCTTCATTCAGGCGCAGGTGCCGATGCGCTGGGAGCTGCTTTGGCTTTGGGAACAGGTTTTTCAAGTAATATGATCGTTTTTGGAAGCCTTGCGGGCATTATTGTCGTTGAACAAGCGGGGGATCGCGGAATTAAAATATCATTTATGGAATTTGCCAGAACTGGCATTATTGTAATGCTTCTGTGTATGATTGTTGCAGCTTCGTGGATTTATGTCTTAACCAAATTCTAATTGATATAATTTAATAGAGAATTTTCGAAAAAAATAAATCCTATTGATCAATATATCAATACTGCAAACTTCTTTTGACTGTTAATAATTATCTTATAATTTTAATTATTTATTTGTAAAATAAGTATTGATCCCAAGCGACCTGATTGCTAGCTTGTACGCGGTGGTTTAATCGAGGGGAGCAACTTTAAGGGCTGCTGCATGCCATCTCCCCATTGTCTTTGTACGGAGGTTACGTATGCATTTCACGCCGCGAGAGATTGACAAGCTCATGATTCATACGCTGGCGATTGTCGCGCAGCGTCGTAAAGATCAGGGTTTGAAGCTGAATCATCCTGAAACCGTATCTTTGATTGCGGCGGCGGCACTTGAAGGTGCACGTGCAGGCAAGACGCTTGAAGAGGTCATGGAACTTGCCCGTAAGACCATCACAAAAGATGATGTGATGGAGGGCGTTGTTGAGATGATCCCTTATGTACAGGTTGAAGCTGTTTTCACTGATGGTAGCCGGCTTGTCACTGTTCACGATCCAATCCAATAATTCCCACAGGAGGCTTAGTTATGGCTGCAGATAATACAAAGACTCCTGTTGGAGGTCTGGTTCTCGGCAAAGGTGATATTGAGATCAATGCCGGTTATCCAACCACAACACTGAAGGTTCGCAACACGGGTGACCGCCCTATTCAGGTGGGTTCCCATTATCATTTCTTTGAAGTGAATTCGGATCTCGAATTCGACCGCGAACAGGCATTCGGCAAGCGCCTTAACATTCCTGCAACCACCGCTTTGCGCTTTGAGCCGGGTGACGAGAAGCAGGTTGTTCTGGTGCCCTATCAGGGCAAGCAGCGCGTTCTCGGCTTTAACGGTCTGGTGAATGGCTGGGTTGGCGAAGAAAGCTACAACGAATCCCGTCCACGTCTGACGGATGCAATGGAACGCGTTGAGCGCTACGGCTTTAAAAACAAAGCTTGATTGCCCGCTCCGAAAACCAGCGAACAGGATACTGAAATGGCTAAAATCTCACGGCAGCAATATTCGGATTTGTATGGTCCAACCACGGGCGATAAAATCCGTCTGGGCGACACGGATCTTTATATCGAGATCGAAAAAGACCTTCGCGTTTATGGTGAAGAAGCGGTTTATGGCGGCGGCAAGACCCTGCGTGACGGCATGGGCTATGACAACGAACTGACAAGCTCTGCCGGCGCACCGGATCTGGTTATTACCAATGTGACAATCGTTGATGCTGTTCAGGGCGTTATCAAAGCAGACGTCGGTATTAAAAACGGCCTCATTTACGGCATTGGTAAAGCCGGCAATCCGTCCACCATGTCGGGTGTTACGTTGCCTCTCGGACCGGGAACCGATGCAATCTCGGGCGAGCATCTCATTTTGACGGCAGGCGGCATTGACGCGCACGTTCACTTCATTTCGCCACAGCAGGCACAAGCGGCTCTTAGCAACGGTGTAACGACGCTGTTTGGCGGCGGTGTGGGCCCAACGGACGGTACGAACGGCACAACCATTACGCCGGGAACCTGGAACATCGAAATGATGTTGCGTTCTTTTGACAGCTGGCCGGTAAATGCGGGCGTTCTCGGCAAGGGCAATTCGTCCTCGGTAGTAACGATCGAAGAGCAGATCAGAGCCGGCGCGATGGGTCTTAAAATCCATGAAGACTGGGGCAGTACGCCGGAAGCAATCCGCACATCGCTGACTGTTGCGGATAAATTTGATATTCAGGTCTGTATCCACACCGATACGCTGAACGAAGCCGGTTTCGTTGAAAACACGATTGCCGCTTTTGAAGGCCGCACCATCCACACCTATCACACCGAAGGTGCAGGCGGCGGACATGCGCCCGATATCATCCGTGTTGCAGGCCAGTCGAACGTCATTCCAAGCTCGACCAATCCGACACTGCCTTATGGCATCAATTCGCAGGCCGAATTGTTCGATATGACAATGATCTGTCACAATCTCAGCCCGAAGATTCCGACCGACGTTGCTTTCGCTGAAAGCCGCGTGCGCCCGGAAACCATTGCAGCTGAAAACGTGCTGCATGATATTGGTGCTATCTCTATCCTGTCGAGCGACAGTCAGGCCATGGGTCGCGTCGGTGAAAACTGGATGCGCACCATCCAGACGGCGCATCTGATGAAGACCCGCTTCGGTGCTTATGACGGTGACAAATCCGGCAACGACAACCAGCGCGTGCTGCGTTTCGTTTCCAAGGTTACGATCAATCCGGCGATTGCCCAGGGCGTTTCGCATGTTGTGGGTTCGATCGAAATCGGCAAAATGGCGGACCTCGTGCTATGGGAACCTGCATTCTTTGGTGCCAAGCCAAAGATGGTTATCAAGGGCGGCATGATCTCATGGGCGCTCATGGGTGATCCGAACGCATCGCTGCCGACGCCGCAGCCAGTCATATATCGTCCAATGTACGGACAATTCGGTTCCGCATCGCCGAAAACCCGTGTCACTTTCACATCGGCGGCCGGTTTCGAGAATGGCATCGTGGACCGTTATGAACTGAAATCTCAGGTCGTGCCGGTGTACAACACACGCGCCATCAGCAAGGAATCAATGGTGCGCAACAATGCATTGCCAACCATTGAAGTGAACCCTGAAACCTTCGCTGTTACTGTTGACGGCAAGCACGCCACTGTTGAGCCCGCGACGAGTGTGCCTCTGACGCAGCTTTATTTCTTCAGCTGATGTAAAATTCACGGGAGGGTTATCAGCCCTCCCGCGTTCACTTAAAAAGTTTCGTTTTCGCTTTGAATGCAATGCAGAATAATGCCGCTTTCAGCTGCATTTCCGACTGCCGGATATGAAGCATAAGCTTCCGGAGGAACTATGATTCTCGTTGAGAAGACACTCGGTAACATCAAGGATTCCGTGTGGCATGATCGTTCACATCATGCACAGGTCGATTATCTCGCGCTAGAACAATGGGAAGCACCCAAGAGCCGCCTGCGTAAGGCCAGTGAAGGTGGCGTCGAGCTTGCCATTTCTCTGCCGCGCTCGGAACATCTGCATGATGGCGATGTGCTCCATTATGATGAAGCTGCGAACATCATCGTTGTAGCACGCATTGCGCTGAAAGAAGTGATGGTCATCGAGCTTCAGGGGTTGGAAGAACTGGCACCGCAGGAAATTCTGCGTATCTGCTTTGAACTCGGTCATGGTCTGGGCAATCAGCACTGGCCAGCAGTCATCAAGGGAACGACGGTTTATGTGCCGCTTTCTGTCGATCAGAAAGTCATGGCCTCTGTCATGCGCACCCACGCATTTGATCGCGTAAAGACGTATTTTGCGCCGGGCGAAGAAATCGCAGCGAAGCTCGATGCCAAGGAAGTGCGCATGCTTTTTGCGGGTGCCGACGCGACCCCGCATCATCATCACGACATGCACAAACATTCTCATTCCCATAGCCATTCCCATGATCACCATCATGATCATGGCGACCACTCGCATTCCCATGACCACAGCCATGAGCATTCGCATGACCATCATCACGGCCACAATCACAGGTAATCCATGTCAGGCATGAAGAACGAAGAACCACGTCCAATGCAGGATATGGTTCTTCTGGCAAAATTGCTGCAATTCTCGGACTCAACACTGCCTGTTGGTGCATTTGCATTCTCAAACGGCCTTGAATCTGCCTTGCAGACCGAGGTCGTGACCAATCCGGAAAGCTTGCATCGTTTTGTTGAGCTGGTGGTCCGCCAGGCAGCCCACATGGATGGCATCGCTTTTATCCATTCTCATCGCGCCATTCTGGTCGGTGACTATGAAAGCGTGCTGGCTGCGGATCATGAAATCTGGAATCGCAGAGTGGGCGAAGAGCAACAGCTTATGCTTGCGCGTATGGGCAAGAAATTTGCAGAGCTCTCTCTCAAGATCAGCGATTTCCCACCGCTTGAGCGCTGGCTAAAAGACATCAAATCCGGTGCTACACCGGGATGTTTTCCAATCGGCCAGGCGATGGCTCTGGCGCATATGGGTGCGGATGAACGGCAAGCCTTTGTGGTGCATCAATATGGCGTTGCATCGATGATCTTAAGTGCTGCGGTACGCCTGATGCGTATTGATCATCTGGATACACAGCGCATATTGTTTGCGGTCCAGAGCCGGGTCGAAAGTGACTATGAGGATGTGCAGGGGCTGGCACTTGATGAAATGTCGAGTTTTGCGCCAGTCTTTGACGTTCTCGTCGCGCATCACACAAAAACGCATGTCCGTCTATTTATGAACTAAAGCACATCCCGAAGAGCGGGAACGGGTTTTCGGAATTAGATGCGCGCAAAAGCAGACACACAGCGCAGTCTGAAAACTGGAAATGCTGGAAATAGCGTCTTGAAACAGGAATGAACCATGAAGAAGATTACACGTATTGGTATCGGCGGACCTGTGGGTTCGGGCAAGACGGCAGTTATTGAAACGATCACGCCGCGGCTGATTGAAATGGGCATCAAACCCCTTATCATCACCAACGACGTTGTGACGACAGAAGATGCCAAGCAGGTGCGTCGTACGCTGAACGGTATTCTGATCGAGGAAAAGATCGTCGGCGTTGAAACAGGTGCATGTCCCCACACGGCTGTGCGTGAAGATCCTTCAATGAACATTGCAGCCGTTGAAGAGCTGGAAGAAAAATATCCCGACAGCGATGTTATTCTGATTGAATCGGGTGGTGATAATCTGACGCTCACATTCAGCCCGGCGCTTGCCGATTTCTATATTTATGTGATCGACGTTGCAGCCGGCGATAAAATTCCACGCAAGAATGGTGCAGGTGTCTGCCAGTCGGATATTCTGGTGATCAACAAGAAGGATCTGGCACCTTATGTCGGTGCGAGCCTTGAGGTTATGGACCGCGATTCCAAGCTTATGCGCGGCAAGAAGCCATTTGTCTTCACCAATTGCAAAACCGGCGAAGGCATTGATGATTTGATGCAATTGATCCTCGATATGGCGCTGTTTGACGTCAAGCCCGTTGTTCAAACAGAAGCGGCTGGGTAAACGCATGAGCCTTCACGAGCGACTAAGCCGACTTGATGCAGCCAGAGAACTGAAGGGGTATCATAACCAGCCCGCGCAGATGCGCGCAGCCGGACCGGGTAAAATCGGCGAACTTCGTCTTGGCTTCTCGGTGCGCAATGGTCGCTCAGTGCTGCATGATCTCTATCGCGTATCGCCTCTTCTCGTACAGCAGGCGCTGTACTGGGACGAGGCGATGCCAGAGCTGCCAATCTGTTCGATCATATCGATTGGCGGCGGCATTTTGCAGGGCGATCGTTACAAGATCGATATTCATGTTGGCGAAAATGCCTGCGCGCAAGTGACGTCGCAGGGCGCAAACCGTGTTCATCAGATGGACGCGAATTACGCCTCGCAATATCAGACAGTGACAGTGGAGGCGGGCGCATATCTTGAATATCTTCCCGACTTCACTATTCCCTATCGTAACTCGCGTTTCATCAACCAGACTGACATTGTGATCGATGAGACTGCAACCCTCATCTATGGCGAGATGATGATGACGGGACGCAAGCATCATCATGAGAGCGAGAGGTTCGGTTTCGATCTTCTCTCAATGATGGTTTCGGTCAAACGCCCGGACGGAAAGCGGCTTTTCACGGATAAAGTTCTGATTGAAAAGGGTAATCCAACTATCGACTTCGCAGGTGTCATGCGCGGTTTCGATGCTTTTGCCAATATTGTCTGCATTACGCCACCCGATGTTGCCGCACGTATCAAGGAACGTGTTGAGGTGAATTTCAGCACCGATGCACCACGTGCAATATCTGGCGTATCGATGTTGCCCAACAATGCTGGGCTGATGCTGCGCGCAGTTGGTATCGAAAGCTATGACGTTCGCGCCGAAGTGCGGAATTTTTGGAAAATTGTTCGCGAAGAAGCGCGCGGACGGACTTTGCCTGAGGAGTTTCTCTGGCGTTAAAACGCATCTCGGAAACTAAGGACGGGTTTTCGGACAAGATGCGCGTTAAACATCGAAACGTGCCTTCGATTTGATTAAGAGGGGTTAGCGAAATGGCAGAGAAGAAAGTTAGTTTTCCGATCGCGTGTCTGCGTGGCGCGGGACAGGTGTTCTTTATGGAGAACGCTATCACCGGCGTATTGTTTTTCGCAGCAATTGCCTATGCATCTTATGCGACCGGCATATGGGCAACGACAATCGGTGCCGTTATTGGCCTCATTGTTGCGACGCTGACCGCGCATCTGCTTGATTGCGACGAACCGTCGATCGGTTCCGGCCTGTTTGGTTTCAACGGCATCCTTGTCGGGGTTGCGCTGCCCACCTTCATAGCAGCGACGCCGCAGCTCTGGTTCTATATCATTATTGGGGCCGCCGTCAGCACGGTTGTCACCGCCACATTCAGTGCCACACTGACCAAAAGCTGGGGCATACCCGGTTCGACCGGGCCATTTGTTCTCACAGGTTGGCTAATGGTCGCTGCCGCTTATTCGTTCGGTGCACTTGATGTAACCGGTGACAGCCCGAAGCTTGCATCGGATTATCTGCAGGGTGCTGCCAGCATTCCCGCCAATATTGAGCTGGTGCAAATTTTCTTCCGCAATATTGCGCAGGTATTCCTGCTTGGGAATGAAGTGAGTGGCGCGCTCATTCTGATCGGTATTTTTGTCGCTTCGCGTCCAGCCGGAATTGCTGCAGCCCTCGGCTCGCTGATCGCCTTGATCACAGCAATAGGCATGCGGGCGGATCCGGCTGTTGTGATTCAGGGTCTCTATGGTTTCAGCTCGGTTCTGACAGCAATTGCCGTTGGAGTGGTTTTCCTCAAAACAGACGGTAAAGTCATCGCCTATGCATTGCTAGCAACCATCACGACGGTCTTCATTCAGGGTGCTTACGACGTCATCATGTCACCGATGGGGCTACCGTCTTTCACAGCGCCCTATGTCCTGACGCTGTACCTGTTTATCGCACCAAAGAAACTGTTTGCGCCGCATCCTCACAAGCCGGTGTCCAAGCACCTCATAAGCGATAAATAATTTTTTGAAACAGGGACCTGTGGTTCTGAATTTCAATTCTGAAGGAAAAGAACATGCAATCTATAAGTGCTGGCGATACAGCCTTTCTTTTGATTTGTACTGCGCTGGTGTGCATGATGACACCGGCACTGGCTCTTTTTTACGGTGGCCTCGTACGCCAGCGTGATGTTCTGTCGATCATGATCCAGAACTTTGTCTGTATGGGTGTGATCGGCCTGATCTGGGTATTCGGCGGCTTCAGCCTCGCATTTGGTCCAACCGTCGGTGGCGTCATTGGCGACATCACCACCTATTTCGGCATGTACCATGTAGGCATTGAGCCAAACCCAACCTATGCGGCCAACGTGCCATTCATTCTGGTATTTGCGTATCAGATGATGTTTGCCATCATCACGCCCGCACTGATGACGGGTGCCTTTGTCGGACGCTTCAAATTCGGCGCTTACCTTTTCTTCATCGCTTTCTGGACGATCCTTGTTTATCTGCCTGCCGCACATTGGATCTGGGGCGGCGGTTTCCTTGCAAAGCTTGGCGTTGTCGATTTTGCGGGTGGCATCGTCATTCACGCTTCTGCTGGTTTCTCTGCATTGGCAGCAGCAAAATATCTTGGGAAACGTAAGCTCGCAAAAGGCCAAAAAGAATCGCAGCCTGCAAGCTTGCCGCTGGTTGCAATCGGTGCAGGTCTTCTATGGTTTGGCTGGTTTGGCTTCAATGCGGGCGGCGCCTACGCAGCCGATGCGCTGGCGGCTTATGCCTTCACCAACACCATGTTGGCTGGTTCCATCGCAATGCTCGTGTGGATGTTCTGGGAATGGAAAGAATCGGGACGCCCATCTTTCTCCGGCGTGCTGGTCGGTGCAGTGACTGGTCTTGCAACGATCACACCCGCTGCGGGCTATGTTGAACCAATGACCGCTCTGCTGATCGGTGCAATCGGCGCTTCCGTTTGCTTCAATGCAAAATATGTTCAGAAGTGGCTCAAGGTCGATGATACGCTTGAAGTCTGGCGCGCGCACGGCGTGGGTGGCATGACGGGTGCTATCCTGATCGGTGTAACTGCAAGCTCAAACATCAATGCGGTATCTGCCAGCGCCTATCAGCTCGGCATTCAGGTCATGGCTGTTGCTATCGTTGCGATCTATGCGTGGATCATCACCATGATCCTCCTCAAAATTCTCGATGCATTCGGTCATCTGCGCGTCCCTGATGAAGTGCAGGTCGAAGGTCTCGACGACAATCTCTACGGCGAAAATGCTTTCAGCCTTTGGGGCATGAAAAAGCAGATGGATAAGTAAGCCATCCGTTAAAAAATAAAAAAGCCCGCATTCAATTTTTGCGGGCTTTTCTTTCATATTCTCATAGACTTAAAGCAAAATAAATTTCGAATTTATCGATATACTTGTTGCCTCACTAAAATGCCGCCAGTAAGATGATTTTGGAAAAAGATCATACTCCGAGGGCAAAAGTGAATTTCATCTCCGTTTCCTTTGCTGCCATTGTCGCGCTGGCATCAACGACCGCAGTCTACGCCCAGCCAAAAGATACTCTGGTTCTGGCGATTGGTGGCGAACCGGATAACGGGTTTGATCCTCTCGCAGGGTGGGGCGGTTATGGAAATCCGCTGTTTCAGTCCACGCTTCTGCGCCGTGACGTCAATCTCGATACCGTCCCTGATCTGGCGACCAGTTGGACACTGTCGGACGACCGCAAAGTCTGGACCTTGAAACTGCGCCACGACGTTCAGTTTTCTAACGGCACTCCGGTCACGGCAGAAGATGTGGCTTTTACTTTCAACAAGGCAAAGGCGTCTGCCAACGCGATTGATCTGAGCGTTATGGAAAAAGCTGAAGCCGTGGATAAGGACACGGTCCGTATTTCTCTCAGCAAGCCATGGATCACCTTTGTCGAAGCCTTCTATACGCTTGGCATTGTGCCAGCGGCTTCATACGGTCCTGATTACGGCCGTAAGCCCGTTGGTTCCGGGCCTTATAAATTTGTCGCGTGGAATGAAGGCGAGCAGCTTATTGTTGAACGCAATGATGCCTATTACGGTGACAAGGGACCATTTAAAAAAATTACTTTCCTCTTTACCGGTGAGGCTCCCGGACTGGCGGCCGCGAATGCTGGCGCTGTCGATATGGTGGCTGTTCCGGCACAGTTAGCAGATGCTGTTCCAAATGGCTTTCAGGCGGTTCCGGTTCAAACCGTCGATAATCGGGGACTGAGCCTGCCTTTTACGAAGCCACATGATGTCGATGGCCGCAAAGTCGGAAATGCTGTGACGTCGGACCCGGCCATTCGCAAGGCGATCAATATGGGCATTGATCGCAAGCTTGTCGTTGATGTTGCCCTGCATGGACATGGCACACCGGCGTTTGGTCCGGCAGACGGGCTGCCATGGGCAGGTAAGGCTGACACGATCGAGTTTAATCTTGAGGGCGCAAAGGCAATTCTTGATGAAGCTGGCTGGATTGCCAGCGACGATGGAATCCGCGTCAAAGATGGCATCCGTGCAGCGTTTCCAATTCATTATCCTGCCAGTGATGCGACAAGGCAGGCACTCGCTGAAACCTCGGCAGAACTGTTGCGTCCCCTTGGGATCGAAGCAACGCCTCAAGGGGGTAGCTGGGATGCCATTGGCCGCGTCATGCATTCAGAACCCGTTGTGTTCGGGTTCGGCAGTCATTCGCCTTACCAGCTTTACAGTTTGTTCGCAAAAAAGCTTGGTGGCGTCGAATATATGAACCCAAGCTACTACGCCAATCCTGAGGTTGAGGCGCTGTTCGAGAAGGCGCAGGGGGCTGAAAGCCTTGAAGCTTCAATGCCTTACTGGTCAGAGGCTGCGGATTATTATGGCCTGAAGGGCGATAACTCGTGGGCATGGCTCATCAATATCAATCATGTGTATTTCGTGAACAAATGTCTGGATCTGGGCAAAACGCAGATTGAGCCGCACGGACATGGCTGGCCGGTCACTGCAACAATTGCAAACTGGCGGTGGACCTGCGAGTGAAGGCCACCAATATCACCACTCTGATTTCCTTGCGTGTTTTGCGCCTTTGTGCGCTGGTCATATGCGTTGCTTTCGCAGTGTTTCTGCTTATGAAGGCGTCGCCAATTGATCCTGTAAATGCTTATCTCGGACCAGCCATGGCCTATGTTGGCACCGAGCAGAAAATGCAGATTGCTGCAATCTGGGGACTGGACCGTCCGGTCTTGGAACAGTTTTTACGATGGGCTGGGAATATTCTGAAGGGCGATCTCGGCTTCAGCATTACCTACAACACTTCAGTTGCAGAAGTTATGAGCACCCGCATCGGTGCCTCCTTGACGCTCACTGGTCTGGCGTGGCTGTTATCCGGGATTCTTGGCTTTTCACTAGGTCTGATTTCAGCAGCCTATGAAGGGCGCTGGCCGGACCGGATCATTCGGCTTTATTGCTACATACTCGCCGCAACGCCGACTTTTTGGCTCGCGATGCTGATGCTCGCTCTTTTCTCGGTCAAACTGGGATGGACCCCTATTTGCTGTGCCGGTCCGATTGGTGTTCCTTCCGAACAGGTCACCTTTTCAGAACGCTTGCAGCATCTCATCCTTCCTTTGACCGCATTGACACTTTTTGGCGTTGCACAGATCGCTTTGCATTCCCGCGCTAAGCTTATCGAGGTTTTGCAGTCAGACTACATTACCTTTGCACGGGCACAAGGAGCCCGTCAGGGCGACATCATCCTTCGCCATGGCATAAGAAATTCTGCTCTTCCCGCTCTGACTGTTCTGTTTGCTTCAGTAGGAGAAATTTTCGGCGGCGCCATTCTCGCGGAACAGGTTTTCGCCTGGCCGGGGCTGGGCCGCTCTGCCGTTGAAGCTGGTATTCGGGGCGACGTAGCCTTGCTGTTGGCAATTGCCATGCTGACGACGGTCGTCGTCTCAACTGGCAATATGATTGCCGATATTCTCTATCGAATCGTCGATCCAAGATTGAAGGGGGGAGCATGAAAGCGTTCCCTCTCAACGGCCGCATCCGCGCGCTGATCAGTGCCTTGTTCGCATTGACCGTCATTTCCGCCATTTCAATCGCGGCCTGGATCTATGGTAATATCGGCATTCGCTCTGACTTTTCCATACGCAACTTGCCACCAACGCTTGAGCATTGGTTCGGGACCGACCAGATGGGCCGCGACATGCTGGCACGGACGTTGCATGGCCTGACACTGAGCCTGAGAGTTGGTATTCTGGCGGCAGGATTTTCCGTCATCATTGCACTGGTCATCGTTCTGCTGTCTGGTCTGGGCAAAGTGGCAGATGCGATTGGCAGCTTTATCATCGATGCCATGCTCGCCATGCCGCATCTGGTTTTGCTGATTTTGATCAGCTTTGCGTTGGGGGGCGGAACAGGCGCGGTTATCATCGCGGTCGCGATTTCACACTGGCCGCGTTTTGCGCGTATTTTGCGCGCGGAGCTGATCCAGATTCAGGTGGCTCCTTTTGTTGAAGCATCTCGCAGTTTTGGCAAATCGCGGAGCTTCATCCTCGTCAACCATATCCTGCCGCATCTCTTGCCACAAATGCTGGTTGGATTTCTGCTGATGTTTCCGCACGCCATTCTGCATGAGGCCGGTCTGACATTTCTCGGCTTTGGTCTCGAGCCGTCCCGCCCTGCGATCGGGATCCTGTTGTCGGAAGCCATGCAGCATATTACTGGCGGCCGCTGGTGGCTCGCCGTTTTTCCCGGTCTTGCACTATTGATCATGGTGCTGTGCTTCGACCTGCTCGCCAATGCATTGCGTCGCCTTATCAGCCCAAAAGAGGCCCATATATGATGCTCGAAATCGACAATCTTTCCGTTTCGTTCCAGCGTTACAGTGGTATTTTCCGTCAAAATTTAACGGCGCGCTTATCCAATGTAAGCATCGATATCGCAGCAGGAGAAATTGTTGCCCTCGTTGGGCATTCGGGAGCCGGCAAAAGTTTGCTTGCTCACGCAATCCTCGGTTTGTTACCCAGGAATGCTGTTACGACTGGAGATATTTTCTTTGAGGGGAAGCGGCTTAATGAAGATGCACGCCGTGAACTGCGTGGGCGCGATATTGCTTTGCTGCCGCAGCAGACGACATATCTCGATCCAACGGCAAGTGTCGGCGATCTTATACGCTGGGCGGCAAAACGCGGCGGGAAGCCAGCAATAGTAGAACAGCGTTTGAATGATGTTGGGTTGAGTGATGAGGTCGCGCAATTCTATTCTCATCAGCTTTCAGGCGGCATGGCCCGGCGGGTGCTTATGGCGCAGGCGACAGCTGGCGAAGCAAAATTGATTATTGCCGATGAGCCAACGGCTGGCCTTGATCCTGAAAACTGTACGACTATCCTGCAGAAACTGCGCAAACATGCTGATAAAGGAGGTTCGACTCTTATCATAACGCATGATCTGATGACCGCTTTGCCTTATGCCGACAAAATAGCTGTTCTTAACGAAGGAAGGCTTAGTTGCGTTTTACCATCAGCCGCATTTCGGGGGACCGGCGACGAAATCACCTCCCATTATGCGAAAACAATGTGGCTTGCACTCCCGCAAAATGGCTTTAACGCTTATGCTTGAAGCAAAAAATATCAGTGCGTCATTTAAGAGAAAATCTGTTTTTTCCGATCTGTCGATCTCGATAAATGCTGGTGAAATTTATTGTATTTCGGGGCAGTCCGGTTGTGGAAAGACAACATTGGGCCGTGTTCTTGCTGGCCTCCATCGCCCAGACACGGGCGCTATTTATCTGGATAATCAGCAATTTTCACCGGAACAAAACTGGCGCGTCCAATATTTGTATCAATCCCCACTCGCCGCGATGAACCCTCGATGGCGGATTCAGAAGATCATTCTTGAGTCGGGACCGATTGATACTGAACTGGCGCAACTTCTCGGCGTTCAAACGGAATGGGCGGACCGCTATCCCCATGAGCTTTCTGGCGGTCAACTGCAACGCGTTTCAATATTGAGAGCACTGGGCGCGAAACCACGTTATCTGATTGCAGATGAAATTACCTCAGCACTTGACCCCATCGCGCAAGCACAGATTTGGCACATACTCACATCTTTGGTTGAAAAGAATGCAATGGGAATTGTTGCGATAAGCCATGATAAAGAGTTGCTTGCAAAAATAAGCAAATTGCAAAAGCACCTCGTACTGGATGATGAAAAATATAAAAATCGATAACTCGCTAGAGCGTCCCGAAAACCGTGAAACGGTTTCCGGATAAAGCTGCGCGTTACAGCGCGTTTCGATATGATGAAATAAGATCCGTGCTCTAAACTCTTTTACTTTAAGCGTACTCTTAACGATCCTTATTTCACGTCGGTCGGATTATGCTCTACAACACATGCATCCACATTGCATAAAACCGGAAGTACATGTTTTGACTGATCTCGTCAGGTCAGGATTTGAGTGACCGATCGGGTTGCCGATATCATCATGGGGACGAACTGACGCGTAAGAGTATTCTCATCGTAACGCAGGTTCGAGGCAGCGAGTACGACCGCAGCAGTTGTATGTCCGTCGGGCAAATGAATTGGAGCCGCCAAAGCTATATCTTTGGTATAGACCTGCTCTACCGCAATGGCAAAGCCGCGCTGACGCGTCTCATAGATACGCTGCCATATTTTTTCAGGTTCGAATATTGTTTTGGGCGTGTAAGCCCGTAGATCGCTACGCGCCAAAATATCGCTAATCTGGTCGTCTTGTAATCCTGCCAGAAACACCAATCCCGCCGCCGAACAATAGGCTGGCAATTTGCTGCCTACGATAACATCGTTATCGAGCGTATTGGCCGACAGATAGCGAGCCAGATAGATGATGTCTGTGTCATCACGTAGCGTGAGAGAGATTGTCTCTCCCGTGCTTCGATTGAGATGAAGCAAATAAGGATGTGCACGTTGCACGAGTTGACTGGATCGTGTGTAGCGATAAGCCATATTCAGGGATTTGGCCGACAGCTCATAGGTCTTGGCATTGGGCACTTTTTGAAGATAGCCAAGATGCAACAAGGTGTGGGTGAATCGCTGCGCTGCAGAACGGTCAATCCCCGCGCGCTGAGCTAACTGCGTGAGAGTTTGGCGCGCATGAATTGAATCGAAAGCTTCGAGAACACGAAATGCTTTTTCTACGGCCCGAACCATCATTGGATCGTCGTTCTCTTCTTCCGTATGTGCCATTTCCAGCCACCCCTCTGCCTTCGCTCACAGTACTCCCGATACCATGCATCTTACTGATATTGATTAATTGTTAGTGATTGGCTACAGGGTTTTTCATTCTTTTAAGCTGTAAATCCAGGCTCAGGAACCCGTTATAGCCGCCAAAAAACCGGAAGGTGCCGAAACCGACACCCTCTCCTTTTGCGTTAGAGGATCAGAACTTGATGCCCTCAGGCAGCGCGGACGTATCCATACCAGCGTCTTTGAAGCCTTCCAGCAATAGCGGAACAATCGCCTGATTTGCACGATACTCTTCTGCCCATTTCTGAAGGAAAGCCTGAACGCGGCCATCTTCATCTATACGTGTGGCAGCGGAAACAGGAATGCCGTGCGGCGGTGTCGGCACAGTATAGCTTGAAAACACGCCGGGTGCTGTTGTGAAGGTCTTAACACAGATCGGCAGTTCTTGAATCATATAGTCTGCCCGCCCCGATTGAACGGCCATGATGGCTTCGCTCATTTCCTTAAGGCTCATAATCTTTGCCTTAGGCATGCTTTCTCTAATGAAATTCGTCTGGGCTGTGCCGGTTACCATAGCAAAGGTGACGTCGGGATTATTGTATTCTTCCCATGTCGCCATTGGCTGCTTTGCTTTTGAGCCGATGACACAATCCGACATCTGCCAGACAGGTCCAGCCATGGCCAGAGCTTTTTTACGTTCTTCAGTGGCAGTCATACCCGGAAAAATATCAAGGCGCCCTGACTGCAAATCCAGAACAATGCTCTGCCAGGTGACTTCACGCCACTTAAGCTTCAGGTCTTTTCCCATTGCTTTGCCAAGATCAGCAGCCATCTGGCGGCAGACACGCGGCCCATAGCCGGCATATTCGAGTTCACCGCCAACGTGGAAAGATGTCGGCGGGTAATTACGGACCCCGCCGCAAACGACCTCGCCAGTCCGTTCGATTTTGTCCCATACGGATTCGGCCATTGCCGGAGCGCTCATGGTGAGCGTGGCGCAGGTCAGAAGCGCTGCTGCTATCTTCCGCATCATATCAATATTCCCTTCTTAATGCCCTTCTGAGGAGAGCTTGAATTCAACAGATGGCAGCATGTATTTTTCTATCCACCGAGGACAAGAGAAAAATTGAAATTTGGCTATTACCCTTAGAGAAAAATGCTAATTGGCCATTAAAATAAGAATAATATTCGCATAATGATTAAATTTAATCGCATGGCGATTGAAATTACATTTTTATACTAAATATGCTTTTCAGCAATTTCGAATCGCGGTAGCCCATAAAGAAAAAGCTGCCTGATCCGGATTCAGGACAGCTCCAAAATGGGAGTACATGAAGATGTACCAGTTTGATTGGTCTGTTATCCTGGACGGACAATTGTGGCTCAACGCTATCGGTGTAACTGTTGCCTATGCAGTTGTAACCTCTCTGGCTGGCCTGCTGATAGGGGTCATACTCGGACTTGCTCTTGTATCACGCATACCCGTGCTCAAATGGCTGATAAATGGCTATATCCATTTGTTTCGCTGTACCCCTCTGCTGGTACAAATCGTGTGGTTCTTTTACGCGCTGCCGATGCTGACAGGTTACACCCTGCCTGATTGGTTTGCCGCAGGTTTGGGACTGACCCTTTACATGGGGGCTTTTGCTGCGGAAATTTTCCGCGCGGGCGTTATCTCCATTGATCGCGGCCAATGGGAAGCATCAACGGTACTCGGTTTCTCCTACTTTACCAAAATGCGCCACATCATCCTGCCGCAGGCAACGCGCAGAATGATTCCTCCGATCGTTAGCCAGACAATTCTCCAGCTGAAAAATACATCTCTTTTGTCTGTCGTCGCCGTACCAGACATTATGTATGCAGCCGGAAGCCTGACGATGCAGACTTACAGGCCTTTGGAAGTCTATACTTTCGCGGCGCTGCTCTACCTGGTCATCCTGACACCTGTGACTTTGATCGCCAACCGTTTCGAAATCAAACACTAGGGCTGCGCCATGATTAACGTGAAAAATCTGCGAAAGACATTTGGCACGCACGAAGTTCTCAAAGGGATTGATCTTAATGTAAGCCGTGGCGATGTTGCGGTTCTTATTGGCCCCTCGGGTTGTGGAAAATCCACACTGCTGCGCTGCCTGGACCTACTTGAGCAGCCAACGGAAGGCCGCATCGAAATCGCCGGAAAAAGCCTGGAGTTCAATCCGAACAGTAAATTTTCCGAGCGCGTTCAGGCCGATTTTCGTTCCAAAACTGGAATGGTGTTTCAGGGGTTTCACCTGTTCCCGCACATGACTGTTCTGCAAAATGTGATGTCTGGCCCGCTGCTCAATAAGCTTAAGACCAAGCAGCAATCCAGAGAACTGGCGATGAGCCTGCTCAAGCGTGTCGGACTGGCGGACAAGGTTGATCTTCACCCTCATCAGATATCGGGCGGACAAGCACAGCGCGTCGCCATTGCCCGCGCTCTGGCACTGGAGCCTGAAGTCATGCTCTTCGATGAGCCGACCTCAGCGCTTGATCCTGAACTTGTCGGGGAAGTTCTTGACGTGATGCAGGGGCTGGCAGCCGATGGTACGACCATGATCGTCGTAACCCATGAAATGAGCTTCGCACGCAATGTGGCATCGAAAGTCGTCTTCATGGAAGGCGGCCATGTTGTTGAGACAGGCGCTCCGGACGACGTTCTGAAATCCCCCAAAACAGATCGCCTGAAGACCTTCCTGTCCAAGGTTGAACACTAATCACAGCATATCAATATGGGATGCCTGATCATGAAACCTTCTGACCTGCAGGGTATGTATCCTGCAATTCCTACACCGCTGACTAATGACGGAAAACTTGATATTGCAAAGCTGGAAGCGCTGATCGAATTCAATCTGGCGGGCGGAGCCAAAGGCCTGGCCCCCATTGGCGGCACCGGCGAGTTTACGGCTTTGGCATATGAAACACGTCTTGCTGTCGTGCGTGAGACCGTGCGCATCGTCAATGGGCGCGTTCCTGTCGTGGCGGGTGTTGTTTCTCCCGGCTGGGCAGAAGCAGTCGAGCACGGCAAGGCCTTTAAAGATGCAGGCGCAGATGCATTGCTTCTTGTCACCCCGTTTTACGTCATCCCAAGCCAACAGGGCGTTATCGACTATTTTCACGCTTATCGTCAGACCGTCGATTTGCCGATCGTCTATTATGATGTTCCGTCGCGCACAAGCTTTGTAACGGCTGTTGAAACGCTCAAGACATTGGGCGAAGATGGGACGATCATCGGCGCCAAGATCTGCAATACGGATGCCTATTATTTCAATCGTCTGTCGGTTGCGGTCGGCGACAAAATTGCTCTGCTGTCCGGCGATGACATGATGTATGTGGTGCATATCATGTATGGCGCCACCGGGGGCATCCTCGCCAGCGCGCCT
This sequence comes from Ochrobactrum sp. Marseille-Q0166, assembly GCF_014397025.1. Classification (NCBI taxonomy): domain Bacteria; kingdom Pseudomonadati; phylum Pseudomonadota; class Alphaproteobacteria; order Hyphomicrobiales; family Brucellaceae; genus Ochrobactrum; species Ochrobactrum sp. Marseille-Q0166. The sequence continues at coordinate 504,845 of NZ_JACJUO010000002.1, forward strand.
ATGCTGCCAGCGTTCTGGACCCGCATTCACGACACGCTTATCGGCGGCAATCATGCCGAAGGCATCGCTCTGCACCGCAAGCTGCTTCCGACATTTGCCGCTCTGTTCAATGAAGTGAACCCCGGACCACTCAAATCGATGATGGCTGATCTCGGTATGCCTGTCGGCCCCGTATCATTACCGCTTAAAGCGCCCAATGACGCAACGCGCGACCTCATTTCCAAGGCGATTAAAGGCCTGAAAGCACAAGGGATCGCTTGATCAATGGCAGGCGGGGCTAAGTTTCTGGATTTTGCAGAGGCGAGAGAAAAGGCAAGGTCTTTTCTCCCCCGCGCTCTATTTGACTACATTGATCGTGGTACAGAAGCGGAGACTGCGATTGCATCACTGCATCAAGGGTTCAATGCAAAACGCATAGTACCGCATGTATTACGTCCAGTTTCCTCTCCCGACATAACCGCCCGCTATCTCAACAGCAATCATCAATGCCCATTTGTGATCGCACCGACGGCACTGGCCGGTATGGTTCGTCATAACGGGGAAATCGTTATGGCACGCGCTTCAAAAGAAGCCGGCTTACCTTTCGTCGTCGCTACCCAATCATCGACCAGCATTGAACAGATTGCGGATGGCGCTCCTGCAAGCGAGCTATGGTTCCAGCTTTATGTCTGGCGCGACAGGAATGAAACCTGGAAGCTGCTGGACCGCGTAAAAGCATGCGGTGTCGAAACTCTTGTTCTGACCGTCGATACGCCGGCATCTCCAAAGAAAATACATAACCAGCGCAATGGCTTTGGCGTACCATTGCAGCCGTCCGCCACATTAGCAGCCGACCTGTTGTTGCATCCGCGTTGGACGCTTGGTGTTATGGCACGTTATGCGCTTGGAAATGGCTTTCCGTCCTATGCGCATTACCCCGGAAATGTCGCAAAAGCTGTGACCCAATCTATTCGTGATCCACGCTTTGCGCTCGACATGGTTCTCGACACCGCCTTTCTTAAAGAGCTTCGGCGTCAGTGGCCACATAAGCTTGTGGTCAAAGGTGTCATGGCCGTATCAGATACGATTGATATTTTTGAAGCCGGTTGTGATGCGGTCGTCGTCTCGGCTCATGGCGGGCGCAATATGGACAGTGCAGCGACGCCGTTGGAAATGTTGCCTAAAATTCGCGATGCGATTGGTCCTGATAAGACCCTATTTGCTGACAGCGGCGTTCGGCGGGGGTCAGATGCTGCCAAGCTATTAGCAGCCGGTGCGGATGGTGTGTTCCTTGGGCGAGCGCCGCTCTATGGCCTTGCTGCAGAAGGAGCCAACGGCGTTCAGCGCATTGTCGATCAGTTTCGCGAAGAGCTGCGCTCCTTTTTAGCATTCGCGGGTTCTCCCGACATACAAGCTCTCCGAAATTCCCAGTGGATTGGTTAGCAATCCGCTCTTTCCATTAAACCGTCGTTTTCCAGGCCAGATCCATGCAATTCAAGCCCGATAATAATGATCATTTGCTCGCAAGCCTCCGTGGAGCATTAGGCGATCAATACGTGATGACGGATGCGCATGATATTGAGCCATACCTGTCGGATTGGCGTGGTTACGAAACAGGCCACGCACTTGCTGTGGTGTTTCCCGCGACAACCGAGGAAGTCTCAAGAATATTACGCCTTGCTGCCGAGAATAACTGCACTGTCGTTCCTCAAGGAGGCAATACGGGTCTGGTGCAAGGTGCTGTGCCGCTGCGCCAAAACCGCGCAATTGTTATGGGCTTGCGCCGCCTGGATCGCGTGCGTGAAATCGATAAAGCATCCAATGTCATTATTCTGGAGGCGGGTCTGACACTTGCAGCCGCTCACGACGCTGCGGCGCGTGTTGAACGGCGTATTCCGCTGCACCTTGGCAGTGAAGGCAGCGCACAGATTGGTGGCCTCGCTTCTACTAATGCAGGCGGCACAAGCGCTCTGCGTTATGGCCCAATCCGGGAATTGATTTGCGGTATTGAAGTCGTGCTGCCTGATGGGCGCATTATGAGCGACTTGAAAGCGCTGCGCAAAAACAACACTGGCTATGATCTGAAAAACCTCTTCATCGGAGCAGAAGGAACACTCGGTATAATCACCGCTGTAGCGCTGCGTATGCAGCCGGTCCTGCGTTCCTCAGGACATGCTTGGATTGCCTTGCCCAACCTTGAAACGGCTGTTGATATTCTGGTTGGCATACAGGACCGCTTTGACAGCGCAGTACAGGCGGTCGAGCTTTTATCCGGCAATCAAGTCGACCTTGTTCTTGAGCATATTCCGCGATCACGCCATCCGCTGGACAGCCGCCCGGACTGGTCCCTTCTGGTGGAACTGGGGAGTACCGACGCCAAAGCCGATCTCAGTAACGCATTGGAAGAGTGGCTCGGCGAGTTGTTTGAAGCAGGCCTTGTTGACGATGCATTCATTGCTCAAAGTGAAGCGCAGGCGGGTGATATCTGGCATTTGAGACATTCTGTATCAGAGGCCAATAAACTTGAAGGGCATAGTCTGTCACACGATATTGCCGTGCGCCCTGCTCTTGTTCCTGAACTCATTAACCGTGCAACGCACGGAGTGCATGAACTGTACCCAGATGCCCGCATTCTTATCGTGTCACATATTGGCGATGGCAATGTGCACTTCATTGTACATTTCAAGCATGACCAATGGGCCGATCTCGAAAATCCCAAATCAGTCACATCGGAAATTATGGAAAAAGTGCATGACGTCGTTGATGAGTTGAATGGCACATTCTCAGCCGAGCATGGCATTGGTCGCAAGCTAACCGCGGAGCTAGACCGACGCACAGACCCAGTCCGTATGGAACTCATGCGCTCCATTCGCGCACTACTCGACCCGGCACAAACTCTAAATCCGGAAAATGTGATTGCCAGCATAGAGGCGCAAAAAACGGACTCGATTTTTGTAAAGCACAATTCGTAAAATCAAAGAGTCAGAGTGACTCTTGTGCGTCCGAAAGGGCGCACAACGCTTCAATATATCCTAGGCGAGACACTTGGATTTTAGCCGGCTCAATTTAAGCGGCAACAGACACAACGATTTCGCATGCAGGAGCATTTGCGTCTCGCAATCTGTTTTATATTTGGCAAAATATGCATGAAAGCTATCGACTGATCCAGTCGTTAAGCTCGGCTTCTGCTCGTTCCAATGCGCTGTAATTCAAAAGCTTCCGAAGCAGTGCGACTGTTACCGCACGCGAACGCAAGTTGAAACGCCCTTCGTCCGGCTCCCCTTTTTCCTGATATACGCCCAGCTTTTCGTAGAGTTGCTGTAATCTATTCTGCACGCTTCTGAGCGACAGGTTGCGTCGGCGTGCGATAACGCGATCCGTCAGGCCAAGCGCAATATCGATCAGAATCTCATATTCGCTTTCACTGAACCCGCTGGCATGACCAAGGCTCTTCTGCTGCAAACCACGGACTTCACGATCGATCACGCATTGCGCTTCAACAAAAATACTACGGAGCGCCAAGCGCAGCTTGTCATCGGAAGCCGATTTCAACACATAGCCGTAGGCAGCGCCTTCCGGCACGATACGCGACACACCACGCACATAGGCTTCATCTGCGTAATTCGACCAGAACAGAATGCGGGTTTCCGGGTTTTCCTTCCATATGGTTCGCGCGGCTTCAATGCCGTTGCGTCCACTCATCTGCAGGTCCATCACAATATGCGCCGCACGATGTATTCGTGCCAGCTTTTCACCGGTCGAACCGTTATCCGCTTCCAGAACAACGCTGCACTCAGGCAATGCCGCGCGAATTGCCTCACCCAGATAGGTGCGATGCAATGGATCATCCTCCACGATCAGAACCTGCATCCTATCCTCCAACTGGTTCGTACATTTCCGGCGGCAGGTGGATCGTCACGCATGTGCCACTGCCATCCGTATTCTTTCTGATGGCAAAGCTCGCGGAAATGAGCCGTGCCCTTGTGCGCATATTGTCGATGCCATGGCCGCTCCGCTGCGCCTGACGGTCCATACCAATACCGTCATCCATAACTTCAACGAGAAGCCGCCCCCCCTTCCCGCGCAGGCGAACGCGGATTTCTCCGGCGAGGGCATGGCGGATCGCATTGTTGATCGCTTCCTGCACAATACGGAAAAGCGAGGTCGCAACCGTCTCTTCAAGCCTGTCGGTCATGCCGTCGCTGTCGTCTTCCAGAAACCACTCGATTGAAGCGCCGCTCTCGCGAATTGAGCGGTCAAGATGGTTCTCTGTTGCCTGCGCAAAGCCGAAGAGCTGAAGCACGGAAGGTTTGGCTTCTTCGATGATCTGCCGCAAATCCTGCATACAATGCTGCAAGCCGCGGAATAAGGGTTCGAGCTGTTCGCCCGAAAGGTCTGGCGCGCGTGTCAAACGCTCGACGTGACGGGCAAGGCGCGTCAGATCAGCCAGTGTCTGATCGTGCAAATCCATGCCAATACGATGGCGCTCGGTCTCCAGCGCCTCCGTGAGTTTGAGTGCGCCAAAGCGTAAACCCTCCTCACGTGCGCGCGCTTCCGTTTCGACAATCGCCGAGCGTTTCGCCTGTTCAGCGGCCCTGATTGCAAAAAAATACGGCGCCAGAAGATCGGCAATCGACTGCGCGTTTTCTACATCACGCATTGAATAACTGCCCGTCTGCAAACTAGAACAGCTAAGAGCACCAATAATATCTCCCTGTGCCTTGAGCGGCACATGCAACCGGGCCTTAAGATCGTGTTCGATGATGGGCGTCGAAAACGCACCGGCAAAATGAAAGCGCGGATCAATGCGGGCATCGTCCGTGAGCAGATACTCAACCTCTCCCGACAAGACGGTGCGAATCGGACTTCCCGACAACAGCGCGGGCGGGTTACAGCTCCAGGCGGTCGCAATGCCGCTTTCATAAGCGATGTGAAATTTGCCATCAATCATCTTGATGCAAACATCAAGATGGTCATAGGGCAGGATATGATTGATCTCGGCAGCAACGGCCTGAATGATGGAATCAAAATCAAGCTGTCCCGCCAATAATCTGGAGATATTCAGATAGCGGTCAAGCAGGCGCGCAGGTGCCAGTTCCAGCAAGCGACTCTCCTCCCAAAGACAGGTTGCTTTGCTCATATAATACGCCGCTTCTCTACCGGCGCGTCTTGCGGGTTCCCGCAATTTTGCTGCGTAAACCCGCAGCATGGTTGCTGCGATCAGCCTTCACAGTGCAACGCATTTGTTTCATCTTCGCTTCATCAGAAAATTGCCCGCAAGACAACAGGAAATGTCATGGGCGAGCTGATGCTGTTGAGGAGCGGCGGTGCGGGAGGTTTCGCGCCACATTCAAATTCGAACGATCCGAAGCGCTGACAGGCGCTGCGGGGCGGATATTTGCAACTGGGAGGAATAAAATGAAGCTTGGGAAAATTCTTTTGGCATCTGCAGCATTCGCCACATTGATGGCAAGCGGTAGTGCATTTGCTGACACATCATCGAAGAAGATCGCATTCTCCAACAATTACGCCGGTAACTCATGGCGTCAGGCGATGCTACAGAGCTGGGACAAGGTGACGAAAGAAGCCGTCAGCGCTGGTGCAGTTTCTGCGGCCGATGCTTTCACCACCGCTGAAAACCAGGCCACCGAACAGGCAGCGCAAATCCAGAACATGATTTTGCAGGGCTATGATGCCATCGTCGTCAATGCCGCATCGCCAACCGCTCTTAATGGTGCCGTCAAGGAAGCCTGCGATGCGGGCATCACCGTCGTTTCCTTCGACGGTATCGTTACCGAGCCTTGTGCATGGCGCATTGCAGTTGATTTCAAGGGAATAGGCGAAGGCCAGATCGATTATCTCGCCAAGCGTCTTCCTGAAGGTGGCAATCTGCTCGAAATTCGCGGTCTTGCCGGCGTTTCTGTCGATGACGAAATCCACGCTGGCATTCTGGAAGGCGTAAAGAAACACCCGAATTTCAAAATCGTTGGTTCTGTGCACGGCGACTGGGCGGCTGATGTTGCGCAGCGTGCGGTGGCAGGTGTTTTGCCAAGTCTGCCTAAGATCGATGCTGTTGTAACACAGGGCGGCGACGGTTACGGCGCAGCACAGGCTTTTGCCGCAGCAAAGCGCGAAACGCCGATCATCATCATGGGCAACCGCGAAGACGAACTTCAGTGGTGGAAGCAACAGAAAGATGCGAACGGCTACGAAACCATGTCGGTTTCAATTGCGCCCGGCGTTTCAACACTCGCCTTCTGGGTCGCCCAGCAGATTCTCGATGGCAAAGAAGTCAAGAAAGACCTCGTCGTGCCATTCCTGAGCGTCAATCAGGACACGCTGGATAAGGAGCTTGCCAACACCCAGAAGGGTGGCGTCGCGAATGTCGAATATTCGCTTGAAGACGCGCAGAAGGTCATTGCGGACGCAAAGTAACCTCATCACCTTATCTCCCAGGGGGTGGGCGTGTCTCATGCCTGCCCCTCCCATATATCTCCAATACAGTTCGAGTGCATGGCAAATTCAATCGACAAAGGCGAAGTCGTCGCCGCACGCAATATTCGCGTGCAGTTTGGTGCGGTAAAGGCACTGGATGGCGCTGAGCTTGTGATCCATGAAGGCGAGTGTGTGGGACTTGTCGGCCATAATGGAGCAGGCAAATCCACTATCGTCAACGTCATCAATGGCGGCCTTACCCCGCACGAAGGCAGCCTTTCCTATCACGGTGAGGCAGGCCATGGCGTGGCGACAGCGCGCAGGCATGGCGTTCGCTGCGTCTTTCAGGAATTGTCGCTCTTCCCTAATCTGACAATTGCCGAAAATGTCCGCATCATGCAGCGCGACCTTGCGGGCGCCAACTGGCGCGGCAAGGCTGTTGATCTCATAACAAACAAGCTCAATGAGATTTTCCCCGGTCACAAGATCGATTGTTCGGCAACTGTCGATGAGTTGTCGATTGCCGAACGGCAGATGGTCGAAATCGCGATTAACTTCACCGCACCCGGCATAGCCCCAAAGCTGGTCATTCTCGATGAACCGACCTCATCGCTCGATGCGGGCATTGCCGCACAGCTGATGGCCTATGTCCGTCGCTTTGTCGGCACAGGTGGTTCGGTGATCCTCATTTCGCATATGCTGGGTGAAATCCTCTCGACATCCGACCGCATCGTCGTGATGAAAGACGGCAGGGTTGTTGCCAATCGCGCCGCAAGCGATTTCACCAATCGCAGCCTTGTCGAAGCCATGGGCAGCGTCGAGCGTGAAAAAGCAGCGCGCCGTACGGCAAAAGCGGACACCTCAGGCACAGCCGTTCTCTCTGCAAAAAAGCGCTCCAATGACAACAAGCCGTTTCAGGCTTTCAAGGGCGAAGTTATCGGCCTCGCTGGGCTTGCCGGTCATGGTCAAACCAAGATGCTGCTCAATCTTTATTATGCGCGTCGGCCAAACTGGTTGCCTGCGCGCAATTGCGAGATCGCATTTGTGGCAGGTGATCGCAGCCTCAACGGCACGTTTCCGCTCTGGAGCATCCTGCATAATCTCACCATTGGTTCGCTTGATCGTCTCTCATCGCTGAAGCTCGTCGATCAGTCACGCGAAGATCAACTCGGCGCGCAATGGAAAGACAAGATCCAGATACGCACACCGGATATGGGCAATCGCATTCTTTCGCTTTCAGGCGGCAATCAGCAGAAAGTGCTTTTTGCCCGCGCGCTTGCGACCAGCGCCAATGCCATTTTGATGGACGACCCCATGCGCGGCGTGGATGTCGGCACCAAGCAGGAAGTCTATGAAATCCTGCGCCAGGAAGCTGAAAATGGCCGCACCTTTGTCTGGTATTCCACCGAAATGGACGAGATTGAATTGTGTGATCGCGTCTATGTCTTCCGCGACGGTGCAATCGTGACAGAACTTATCGGCGACGAAATTACGGAAAAGAACGTGCTTGCTGCATCCTTTGAGGGAGGACACGAATAATGCGTCTCTCCGCTTCATCTCTCCGCCTGCTGACGCCGGTCTTCTCGCTCGCTTTGCTGCTGGCCGCTGTTTTCTACATGCAGCCGCGTGCCATGAGTTATACCGGCCTTAACCTGCTGTTCAATCTCGCCGTCCCGATTGCACTCGCAACAATCGCGCAGATGCTGATCATGGCAGTCAATGATCTTGATCTTTCGATGGGAACCTTCGTGAGCTTTGTGGTCTGTGTTGCCGCGACCTATCTTAACACCGACCCTCTCATCGGTGTTCTGATCCTTGCAGCAGCAATCGCAGCCTATGCAGCACTGGGTGCCATCATCCATCTGCGCAATCTGCCATCTATCGTCGTCACGCTCGGCATGAGCTTTGTTTGGGGTGGGTTGGCGGTTCTGCTCCTTCCCTCACCCGGTGGACAGGCCCCGGATTGGGCACGTTGGATCATGACCACAAAACCGCCATTTATACCTATGGCGATTGTCGCAAGTATTCTGATTGCCATCGTCACGCATTTCATCGTCATGCGCACAACCTTTGGTGTGCTGATGCGTGGTGCAGGCGGCAATGGGCGTTCCATTGAGCGCGCTGGCTGGTCGATTACAGCAATCCGCGCCGGAACCTATGCACTTGCGGCATTTTTTGCAGTGCTTGCAGGGATTGCCCTTGTGGGACTGACCACCTCGGCAGATGCCAATATTGCATTGCGCTATACGCTGCTCTCCATTGCCGGGGTTATTCTGGGTGGCGGCGAATTTGTTGGTGGCCGTATTTCTCCCGTTGGCGCAGTCATCGGAGCGCTGACTCTCACCCTTGCGGGTTCCTTCCTCTCCTTCATGCGGATCTCACCTGACTGGCAAATTGGCGCGCAGGGTGGAATCCTCATCATCGTGCTGGCGCTTCGCCTCTTCCTCAATCGCCTTGACCGCCGGGAGAAAAAGCAATGAACGCTGTCTCCGTTCTAACAAGCCGTCCATGGATATGGTCGTTCATCGCAACCATCGCGGTCTGGATCATCACCGTATTGTTTACGGGCGGCGCGGGTGCCGCAGGGCTTTCTCATGCGGCCTTCACCTTCGCATCATTTTCAGTGATTGTCGGCCTCGGACAGATGTTCGTAATCACGCTTGGACCCGGCAATATCGATCTCTCGGTTCCTGCCACCATGACCCTTGCTGCAACATTGGCATTGAAACTGATGGATTCGCAGGACAGCATGGTGCTGGCGGGGCTTGCAGTTGCACTGCTGGTCGGCCTTGGCATTGGTGTCTGCAATTATGCGCTGATCAAGCTGCTGCGCATCCCGCCGATCATTGCAACCCTGTCGATGAGCTTTCTTATTCAGTCAACTGCTATCTGGAGCAATCGCGGCTTACGCGTAAAGCCTCCTGAAGTTTTGGCTCAGTTCACCACATCCTCCATCTTTGGTATCCCCAACGTTGCACTCGTGGCGCTGCTTCTGTCGATCTTAGGCTGGGTGCTTCTCAAGAAAAGCATTTATGGTCGCTGGATTTCCGCCATTGGACAAAACCCGTTTGCCGCACGCATGGCAGGCGTTCCGGTCGATGGAACACGCTTCGTCACCTATTTGCTCTGTGGGATTCTGGCTTCGCTCTGCGGCTTTCTACTTGCCTGTTTCTCGGGTGGTGCGGCACTCAATATGGGTGCTGAATATCTGCTGATGTCGATTGCCGTCGTCATCATTGGAGGCACAGCGGTCGCCGGTGGTGATTCCAATATCCCCGGCATCTGGGGTGCCGCTCTCTTCATGTTTCTCATAGTCTCCATGCTCAACACCTATGGCTTCGGTGCCGGTGTTCGTCTGGTCCTTACGGGATTGACCATCATTGCGGTGATCTTCCTTGCCAGCAGCCGCAGATCTGAGCGTTAAACAGCATTCCCCGGAGTAATTTCCTTGTCTCAGCATCCTTCGACTTACGAAATTCACGACGATCGCTTCAAGCAGATGATCGTGCCGAGTGCTGCTCTCGATGAGCTTTACAATGACTGCCGCTGGGCCGAAGGACCGGTCTGGTTTGGCGACCTGAATTGTCTTCTATGGAGCGACATTCCGAACCAGCGTATTTTACGCTGGGTGCCGGAGGGTGGCGTTTCTGTCTTCCGCCAGCCTTCGAATTTTGCCAACGGAAATACGCGTGATCGTGAAGGACGGCTGGTTTCATGCGAACACGGCGGACGCCGTGTCACCCGCACGGAACTGGACGGCAGCATCACCGTTCTTGCGGACAGCTATCAGGGCAAAAAGCTTAACGCACCCAATGACGTCATCGTGCACTCTGACGGCACAATCTGGTTTACCGACCCGACCTACGGCATCATGGCCGATTATGAAGGATATAAAGCTGTTCCCGAACAGCCAACACGCAATGTTTATCGTCTTGATCCCAAAAGCGGTGAGCTTACAGCCGTTATAACAGACTTTCAGCAGCCGAACGGTCTCGCCTTTTCACCGGATGAAACGAAGCTCTTTGTGGCCGATAGCGCCTATAGCCACGACGAAACGGCGCCACGTCATATCCGTGTTTTTGATGTAGTTGACGGTGGTGCGCGTGTAACCGGCGGCAAGGTTTTCTGCACGATAGATAACGGCCTGCCGGATGGCTTCCGTTTTGACACGGATGGCAATCTATGGACCAGCGCTGGCGATGGCGTGCATTGCTTTTCACCGCAGGGTGAACTTCTCGGCAAGATCAAGACGCCACAGACGGTCGCAAATATTGCCTTTGGCGGCCCACGCCGCAACCGGCTTTTCATTGCTGCAACAAAATCGCTTTATGCAGTCTATCTTACCGTCACGGGGGCTCAGCATCCATAAAGGCTCGATCTTTAAAAGGTGCGAAAAATAATTTCTTTCCAATTTAAGTGAGACAAAATATCTGATCATGACATCTGTGATGGACCTGGGTCATTCCGGCTGAAGGTTGTGATCGTACCACGCTCACTAAAAATGAGAAGGAATTGACGATGTTCAGCCGGTTTCGTCTGTTTATACCTATATTGGCTGGCGCGAATTTGCGCGATCGCCTGATCGCGTGTTTCGGTGCTTTGCTGGGTATTGGCCTCACAGGTTTTATCACGGCACTCCTATTGGGGCAGTCGATGGCTCTGCCCATCATCGTTGCTCCGATTGGTGCTTCTGCGGTGCTTATTTTCGCTGTTCCGGCCAGTCCCTTGGCACAGCCGTGGTCAATCATCGGCGGCAACGTGATTTCAGCGCTGGTTGGCATAACAATTGCAAAATTTGTCGACCATCAGGTGCTCGCCAGCGGCCTGAGTGTCGGCCTTGCCATCGCTGCCATGTCGTTTGGCCGCTGCCTGCATCCGCCAGGTGGCGCGGCCGCTTTGACAGCCGTAATCGGTGGTCCAGCCGTAACAGGACTTGGTTATCAGTTTGCCTTCATCCCTGTCGGGTTGAACTCGATAATGCTGGTTGCGCTCGGCATCGCGTTTCACAAGCTCACACGACGCAAATATCCGCATTTGCCGGCGGCAGCTCCGGTCAACACGCATAAGACCAGCGATCTTCCTGCACCTTTACGCGTCGGCTTCAATTCAGATGATGTGAACAAGGCACTGCAAACTGTCGATGAAACTTTCGATATTGATCCCTCGGATCTGGATCGCCTGTTAAGACAGGTTGAGATGGAAGCGCTTGTTCGCACCCATGGCAAATCGCAGGCAAAGGACATCATGTCGCGCGATGTGATTTCCATCACCGAAGATGACACGCCGGACAAGGCGAGGGAATTGCTACTCACGCATAATATCCGCACACTGCCGGTGGTCGATGGAGCGGGTAAACTCAAGGGGACGGTTGGATTGCGTGAGCTACAGAACACCGGCGCTGATGCAGGCTCGTTGATGACCGAGGCGCTCACGGCTTCAGCGGACGATCCGGTGGTCGGACTGGTGCCACAGTTGACCGACGGACGCGCACATGCCGTTATCGTAACGGATCGCGACAATGTTGTGCAGGGTCTGATATCACAGACAGACCTTTTAAGCGCGCTTGCCCGTTCGCTCCGTTTTCAGGAGCCAGAGCAGTCAAAGAAGCGAAAATCCCCGCTTCACCTTTTGCGCGGTGCAGGGATTTAACCAATAGAGAGCAGCTCTCTTGAAAGCCTGTTCATACTCTCAGCGCCGCTTTCGGTTATCAGAAACTGTTCTTCGATCATCAGCGCGCCGAGCCCATTGGCATAAAACGGTGTTTCCAGCGCCAGCACCATATTCGGTTCAATCAACATTTCGTTGCTGCTTGAGATAAACGGCCACTCTTCAATACCAACGGCAGCACCCACCGAATGGCCAAAATGGCCGCGATAATATTCGCTGAAACCGCGCTCACGCATGACGCCAAGCATTGCTGCATGAACATCGCAGAACCGCGTACCGGGCTTTAACAGCGCTTCGCCCACCGAAAAGCTTTCCTGCAGCACCTTGTAGATTTCGCTCGCAAGCGGATCAGGCTTGCCGCAAACATAGGTGCGCGCACCGTCCGACGAATAACCGTTAATGAGTGTACCGACATCAGCTTTCACAAGATCACCATCTTTGAGCTCAGCCTTCATGTCCTGAAGATCAGGGCCGGTCGAGATATAAGCCCAGTGCCCGGAAAGGACCTGGCCATTCCGGCTGGCTTCCTTTGTGGCGCCCTCAAGCCAGGCTGCCGAAAGCGCGTTCAGGCTGGAGCCACGTCGGGCGGTTTTCAACATATTTTCCAGCCCGCTTTCTGCATAACGGGCTGCATTGCGCAGATACTCGATTTCGCGGGCATTCTTGATGAGCCGCAGGCGCTTGACAAGAATGGATGCGTCCTGCCAATCGACCGATGGAAGCGCTTTTTGGAGAGCTGCAAAATCAGCCGCTGGCATGAACTCCAGATCAACACCGATACGCGCTTTCGAAAGTCCACGCTCTGCCAGCAGATCGGCTAAAAGCCTGAAAGCTGCATCCTGATCAAATGTCTCGGCGCGCGGGCCGACATTGTTTGCCTGCCTGTAGGCCGCATTGATGTCTTCAATTGTTCTGGCATTTTTAACCGTCACCATATCGATCCAGATGCGATGGGTGCGGAAATCGATCCTGTCGCCAAGATGCGCTGCAGCAGCGTAGGCATGATCGCTGATGACGACGCCGAGTTTTGCCTTGTCATCGGCTGGCACCAGCGCAATTGCCGAACCCGCCCGCCCCCACATCGTTGCAACACCGGCTGTCACCCCGGTCGCATAACGGAAGTTTTCGGGCTGAAACAGCGTAAGCGCATCAAGCCCTGCTGCTCTCAAAAGAGACTGGCTTCTGGCGCGATCAATCTGGCTCATCATATTCTCTCAATGAAATTTAGGATGCAATTTGGCCACTGGACCAATAGGGCACAATCCAGCATCACCAGTCTTTTGTTTGTGATCGTTTATATAAGACTTGCCCGCTTGATAACGCAATTTTTGCTGTTGGTGGGTATCAGCCCAGGGTGACGGATAAATTGCCCATCAATTTTATTTATTATAGAATAATCTTCTAAAGAATCCCCGTATGGCGCAGCTACACCGCTTATCGATGCTCTGACGGTCGCTGTATAACCTGTATCAACTGAGGGCCTTATGGCGACCTCGAAGCAGGAGAATAAAATGAGCGGTTTGACCATTCGCAATCGCAAAATGAATTTGAGCAATTGGGGGCTGACGACGGCACTGACCGTTGCGCTTGCATTCGGCTCGTTCGCTCAGGCAAATGCGCAGCAAAGCAACCCTGACGCTACCATCAATATCGGGTCGCTCTACGAGCCGCAGAACCTCGATAATACCGCAGGCGCTGGTCAGGGCATCAACGAAGCTTTTAACGGCAACGTCTATGAAGCGCTGTTCCGCCTGGACGACAATGGCACTGTCGAGCCTGTTCTCTCGAAAGATTACACGGTCAGCGACGATGGTCTGACCTATACGTTCAAGCTTCAGCCCGGCGTAAAATTCCATTCAGGCGCGCCGCTGACCTCGAAGGACGTCAAGTTCTCCATCGAGCGTGTTGCAGCGCCTGAATCCAAAAGCTCGCGCAAAAGCAGCCTCAAGACCATTACAGGCATCGAAACGCCAGATGATGAAACTGTCGTCGTCAAGCTTTCGTCCCGCTCGATTTCGTTGCCTTACAATCTCAGCTATGTCTGGGTTGTGAATGACGAAGCAAGCGATCTGCAATCGAAGGAAGACGGCACCGGACCTTACGCGCTGGAAGACTGGCGTCGCGGTTCATCCCTCGCGATCAAGCGCTTTGACGATTACTGGGGTTCGAAGCCAAAGAACGAAGAGGTTGTTTTCCAGTATTTCACCGATGCAAGCGCGCTCAACAATGCACTTCTGACTGGCTCTGTAGACATCATCACATCGGTTCAGAGCCCGGATTCGCTGGCCCAGTTCAAGGACAATCCTGATTTTACCGTCAGTGAAGGCAAGTCCACGACCAAGCTGCTTCTCGCGTATAACGACCGTATTGCACCTTTCGACAATGTGAAAGTTCGTAAGGCGCTGGCGCGTGCCATCGACGACAAGAAGCTTCTGAACGCGGTTTGGGGCGACTATGGCACACTGATCGGCTCATTCGTTCCGCCAACAGATCCCTGGTATGTCGATCTGACCGGCGTGGATGCCTATAATCCTGAAAGCGCCAAGGAGCTCTTGAAGGAAGCTGGCTATCCCGATGGCTTCAGCTTCACCATCGATACACCGAACTATGATCCGCACCCGATTGCAGCGCAGTTCATCCAGAGCGAACTGGCCAAGATCGGCGTGAAGGTGAACATCAACATCATCACGGCCAATGAATGGTACACGAAGGTCTATAAGGCGCATGATTTCCAGGCAACCCTGCAGGAGCACGTGAACCACCGCGATATCGTGTTTTACGGCAATCCGGATTTCTATTGGGGTTATAACAACCCGAAGGTTGTGGATCTGATCAAGGAAGCCGAAGCAAGCTCCACCACCGATGAACAGACGGCCAAGCTGACCGAAGCCAACAAGATCATTGCAGAAGATGCAGCCAGCAACTGGTTTTATCTCTATCCGCAGATCGTAGTCTCAAAAAAGTCGGTGAGCGGCTATCCGGTCAATGGCCTGAATTCGCAGTTCTTTGCTTATGATATTACAAAGGCCGCTGAATAATCTGCTGTCCATAATCGAGAACTGATACTCGACACGAAGCGCCGCCTGAATTATTTTCCGGCGGCGTTATCGCATTCTGAGTGGCCCAAAACTGCTCCCTCATGCCCGAGAGGTATTCGCCATTCTTGCCTATATTCTGCGCCGTTCGGCCATTCTGATCCTGTCGGTATTCGTTGCAGCTATCATTCTGTTTTTGCTGCTGCGCCTTTTGCCGGGTGATCCGGCAAATGCGCTGGTCTCGGTTGGTGCGGACGCCGCGCAGATTGAAGCTGCGCGCAAACAGGTCGGGTCCGACCTCCCGCTTTATCAACAATTCACACAGTTCATCGGCTCGCTTATGCGCTTTGATCTCGGCAATTCCTTTGTCAGCGGCGCACCTGTTTTGACTGAAATCGGCAAACGCCTGATCGTAACGCTGCCACTGACACTGATGGCATTTGTGCTCGCAATCATCATCGCCGTGCCGTTCGGCATCCTGTCGGTCGTGCGTCAGAAAAGCTGGTATGGCTCGATCATTTCAGTGATTTCACAGTTGGGCATTGCGGTGCCGGTTTTCTGGATCGGCATTCTGCTGGTCTGGGTGTTCGCGGTGAAACTGCGCATGTTTCCATCGGGCGGTTTTCCATCGCGTGGATGGCAATCCGCACCTGCTGCATTTCAGTCGCTGACATTGCCAGTCATCACCATTGCCATAGTCATGTCGGCATCGCTGATCCGCTATGTTCGTTCGGCAACGCAGGATGTATTGGGCAGTGACTATCTGCGCACGGCACGCGCGCTGGGTTCTACGTTCTCACAAGCGCTGATCCGCCATGGCATCCGAAACGGTGCGGTTCCTGTGATTTCGATCCTTGGTATCGAACTCGCCTCAACGTTTCTCGGTGCTGTGGTTGTGGAACGCGTTTTCTCGCTCCCCGGCCTCGGCTCCATGCTGCTTTTGGGCATTGAGCAGCGCGATTATCCCAATGTACAAGGTGTCTTGTTCGTCTCGACGCTTCTGGTTCTTCTGGTGGGCTTCGCCGCCGACCTCGCGCAGCGGCTGATCGATCCGCGATTGCGCAGCCGCTCTGCGGGAGGCCGCACATGAGCAGCATCACCACATCTTCGCAAGGTTTACGATTGCCATGGCCGCTCGTGGCCGGCGGTATTCTTGTTGGCATTCATGTCATTGTTGCGGTGCTTACCCTGTTCTGGACGCCTTATGGGGTTGGCGACATGGTTGGCGGACGGCTTGAAGCGCCGTCATGGGAGCATTGGGCAGGCACCGACCGGCTGGGTCGCGATCTCATGACACAGATCATGGTCGGCTCACGCATTGCGCTCGTTGTCGGGCTTGGGGCGGTCACCATCAGCGCAGTAATTGGCGTTACCATTGGCGTTCTGGCCGCTTTTGCGACGCAGACGCTCGACGACATACTGGCTGCGACGCTCGATATTCTGATTGCTTTCCCGACATTGCTGCTTGCAATGCTGATCGTCGCTTCAAGCGATGGCGCAAGCCTTTCGACGGCCATTCTCGCAATTGGTATTGCTGGTGCAGCAATTGTCGCGCGGTTGACCCGCATTCTCGCCAAACGTGTTCTGGCGATGGATTATGTCACAGCATCGCGCATTTCCGGCACTTCTTGGCTCGGCGTCGTCCGCCTGCATGTGCTGCCGAACATCTGGCCAACACTTATCGTCAATTTTGCACTTCTGTTCGGACTGGCGGTTATTGCTGAAGCCTCACTCTCTTATCTCGGGCTTGGTGCTCCGCCACCCAATGCATCCTGGGGGCGACTGCTGCAGGAAGCGCAGGCTTCGGTTTATACAGCTCCCTTCGGTGCAATCGCACCGGGTCTTGCACTCGTTTCGCTCGTCATCGGGCTTAATCTTTTTGCAGATGGCTTGCGCGATGTGGCTGACCCAACGCGGAGGAGGCAACGATGAGCCCATTGCTGAACGTTGAAAATCTCGCAATCGAAACAGCAGGCCGCGTTCTTGTTTCCGGCTTGTCTTTTTCGGTTGGGCAGGGCGAACGCGTCGGCCTGATCGGTGAATCCGGCTCCGGCAAATCACTGACCGCATTGGCTGTCATGGGACTGCTTGCTGACGGAATGAAAGCAAGCGGTTCGATCACGCTCGACGGCCACCAGATTATCGGTGCGCGTGATCATACGCTTGTTCCGCTGCGTGGACGAAGCGTCGCCGCCGTCTTTCAGGAACCGATGACCGCGCTCGATCCGCTGATGCGCATTGGCAAACAGGTTGCAGAAGTGGTGAAGCGCCGCGCATCGCGCGATGGCCGCAAGCTTGGCAAAGCGGAACTTGAACGCGAGGTTATTGGGCTTCTGAATCGCGTTTCCCTGCCGGAACCGGTACGGATTGCCCGCTCATGGCCGCATGAGATTTCGGGCGGTCAGCGCCAGCGTGCAGCGATTGCCATGGCTCTTGCGTGTCGGCCAAAACTGCTGATCGCTGACGAGCCGACAACCGCGCTCGATGTGACGACACAGGCGGAGATCCTCAAACTTCTTGAGCAACTTGTTCGCGATGACGGCATGGGGCTTTTGTTCATCAGTCATGACCTGCCGGTCGTTGCAGGCATTGCCGAACGGGCGCTGGTGCTCAGGCACGGCAATTTGATCGAGCAGGGACCAGTGTCCACGCTTTTTGCCAATCCCGTTGCGGATTACACCAAGGGACTGGTTGCTGCCGCGCGTGCCTTCGATGCTGCATTGGAGGTGGCGCGATGAGCCTCATTGATCTTTCCAACGTATCTTTTGCCTATAGTGCTGGCAAAACCGTGCTGCATGGCATCGATCTCACGCTTGAGAGCGGCAGCAATCTTGGCATTGTAGGTGAATCCGGCTCCGGCAAGACAACCATGCTCAAACTGCTGCTGGGATTGCAGGTTGCAACGTCCGGCGATGTTAATTTTCGCGGCCAGAAGCTCAACATCAAAGACCGCAAATTCATGCGTGGCTTTCGCCGTTCTGTTCAAGCGGTTTTCCAGGATCCTTATTCCTCGCTCGATCCGCGCCAGCGCGTGTTCAACATTATTGCTGAACCGCTGCGCTCGCTGAAAATCGAGACAGACATTACAAAGGCCGTCGCTCAGGCACTGGCTGCGGTCGATCTGCCAGAAGATGCAGCAACACGTTATCCGCATGAGTTTTCCGGCGGTCAGCGTCAGCGCATTGCAATTGCGCGTGCGATTGTCGCCAATCCTGATCTGATTATCGCCGATGAAGTCGTCAGTGCGCTCGATCTTACCACGCGTGCGCGTATCATTGATCTCATGCGGACTTTGTCTGAACGCACGACTTTCGTGGTCGTTTCGCACGATATCGCACTTGTGGCTTTGCTTTGCGAAAGACTGATCGTGCTTGAGAAAGGCAGGATCGTTGAACAGGGCGATACACGCGATATTCTTGCCAATCCGCAACACGCCTATACGCAAAAACTGCTGACAAGCTTGCCGCGAATGCCCAGAGACGATGCTTCTAAAAGCGTTTAGAGGGCTAATCTGATCGAGGAATATCGAAACTCGCTCTAATCACTCGCAAATTCGCACTTACTTCTTCCGTTTTGGAAGAAGTAAGCTTCTCGCTGATGGACTAATCAATGCGCGGGCTTTTTGGCATGTTGCCCCTCAACTTCTCCTTTTGAATTGAGGCTATCGTGATCGACAACCGTACCGCTCCCTATGCAATCTTGCTGCTGCGTCTCGCACTCGGCATCCTGTTTCTCGCCCACGCCGGATTGAAGATTTTCGTCTTCACCCCTGCAGGCACGGCCGCCTTCTTCGGATCGCTCGGCCTTCCTGGCTGGTTTGCCTATGTCACCATTCTCTGGGAACTGGTTGGCGCAGTTGCACTCATCCTTGGCATTTTCCCGCGTATTGCCGCCGTGGCTCTTATCCCGATCCTTCTCGGCGCTATCTATACCGTTCACGGTGCGGCAGGCTTCTTCTTCACCAATCCAAATGGCGGCTGGGAATTCCTGGCACTCTGGATTGCGGGCCTTGCAGCCGTAGCACTCGGCGGAAATGGCGCATACGCTCTTAAGCCGGGTAAATAATACGAAGGATCACGGGGCTATGCCCCGTGATCCCAGATAAGCTTTCAGGGACAGATACCATGCTGGTAGACGGAAAATGGACAGAAGACTGGCAACCAGTGCAGGCCAAAGATGCAAAAGGCGGCTTCGTGCGCCAAATTTCCGGCTTCCGCAACTGGATCACGCCCGATGGACAGGCGGGCCCGACCGGCGACGCCGGTTTCAAGGCGGAGGCAGGCCGTTACCATCTTTATGTCGCCTATATCTGTCCCTGGGCTTCACGCACATTGATCGGCCGCAAGCTCAAGGGACTGGAAGATGTCATTTCCGTTTCCGTTGTTGAGCCTGCGCTGACCGATCAGGGCTGGCGTTTCGGTGACTATCCCGGTTCTGACCGTGACAGCCTGAACAATGCCACCTATATGCACGAAATCTATACCAAGGCGGATCCGCATTATACCGGCCGCGCGACGGTTCCAGTGCTGTGGGACAAGCAGAAGAATACCATCGTCAACAATGAGTCCGCAGATATTCTGCGTATGTTCAATTCTGGCTTTGGCGATCTGGCGCGCAACACAATCGACCTTTATCCGGAATCTCTGCGCACAGATATTGATGCTTTGAACGAATATATCTATCCGCGTCTTAACAACGGTGTTTATCGTGCTGGCTTTGCCACCACGCAAATCGCTTATGACGAAGCCTTCCGCGATGTCTTCGCAACGCTCAATGAGCTGGAAGCAAAGCTTGAGGGCAAAGGTCCTTTCCTGTTCGGCGATCAATTGACGGAAGCCGATATTCGGCTTTTCGTAACGCTGGTACGTTTTGATGCAGCCTATTTCAGCCTGTTCAAGTGCAACCTGCGCCGCCTGACTGACTATCCGACACTGCAAGCATGGCTGATGCGCGTTCTGGAAGTTCCCGGCATCCGCGAGACCGTCAATATCGACCATATAAAGCGTGGCTACTATTCCATCAAGACACTGAACCCAACCGGTATCGTGCCTGTTGGGCCGGATCTTCCTGGCCTCGCTCCTGTCGAAATCTGAGGGTGAACGTCATGGATTCACTGATAATCTTTCTGCATGGTGTCGGAAGCCGAGGTGACGATCTGGCTCCACTGGGCGAATACTGGTCACAGGCATTGCCCGCTACGGTCTTCGCCGCTCCAGATGCTCCTTTTCCGTTTGATCAGGGCGGTTCGGGTCGGCAATGGTTCAGTATCAGCGGCGTAACGCCGGAAAATCGCGCGCAACGGATTGTGGATGCACGTCAGGCTTTTGACAAAACCTTGCAGACGATCATGACAGCGAAGGGCTTTTCCGATAAGCCGCACCGTGTGGCACTGGTAGGCTTTTCCCAAGGCGCGATTATGTCTCTTGATGCGCTGGTCACAGGCAGATGGTCGTTGGGTGCCGTTGTCGCTTTTTCCGGCAGGCTGGCATCGCCGAAGCCCTTTACCCCCTCGCTTTCTACCCCAGCCCTGCTCGTGCATGGTTTAAGTGATCCGGTTATTGCACCAAGTGAATCCCAAAAGGCGCATCAACAGCTAAGTGAAATCGGTGTAAGTTCGACCTGCCATATTCTACCGGGCGTTGGTCATACGATTTCTGCCGAAGGAGCTGCTCTCGCTGTCAACTTTCTGAGGCAAACTCTGCATCTTGGATAATTTCCAAATTCAGTTATTTTCTTGTCTAACGACAAAGATAATAGCTGAACTGGAAACAATTATGGATCGGCTCGATTGTGAACGCATGTTCGTTGCCGTGCTCGATACCGGCAGTTTTTCAGCCGCCGCCCAGCGGCTTGGAACGAGCAGCGGACAAGCGTCGAAACTCATATCGAAACTGGAAGCCGACCTTGGTGTTCAGCTGATCAGACGCACAACGCGCGCATTGTCACCAACGGAAGTCGGCTTCGCCTATTACGAACGCATGAAAGGGCTCTTGCAGGATTTTGATGCGCTCGATGCCGCTGTCCGCAATGCTTCCGGTGCACCAACAGGGCGTATTCGGCTGACAGCACCCATGTCGTTTGGAACATTGCGACTAACGCCGGTTCTTCTCGACTTTGCCCGGTCTTTTCCCGATATACAGATTGATGTCAGTTTTTCAGACCGGATTGTCAGTCTGGTCGACGAAGGCTTTGATATTGGCGTGCGGATCGGCAAGCCACTGGATAGCAGCCTGATTGCGCGGCGGCTTTGCGATGCGCGTGTGGTGCTGATCGCATCGCCATCCTACGTCGAAAAGCATGGCTCGCCAGACCATCCGCGTGATCTCGTCACGCATAATTGCATCATCGATACCAACTTCCGCGAACCCTTTGTCTGGCGATTTGCTCCTTCGCCAGAAGGTGAACCCAGTGCAGTCAATATTGCCGGAAGGCTGCAATTCTCCAATGGTGAAGCCTGTCTTGAAGCAGCAGCGGCGGGGCTGGGTATTGCCCATGTGCCAAGCTTTATTGCGGGTCCCTCCATTCGCAAAGGTCGCGTACTGCAACTGCTAAAAGCCTATGAGGACAAACCGCTCGGCATCCATGCGGTCTATCCACCTGCAAGACATCTGGCATTGAAGGTGCGGGCGCTCGTTGATTATCTCGTTGAGCATTTTCACGGAAAGCCGGAATGGGATCGTGACTGGTAGAAGTCGCCATTAGAGCGCGTTTCGGTGTGATTGAATGAGATCGTTGCTCCAAATTATTGTCTTAATACGCATCCCCAAGGCAGCTTCGCACTTTTCGTGATGCGCTCCACGAAGAAGAGGCGGAACTTACAAATATTCCGCCCTTCCCGGCTTCATTCAACGTATCAAGCAGCCGCCTTAAGATTTTTTTCGCATCTCAGCAACATTCCGTAGAGGTCGCGCGGCTCATCAGGATCTGCAAGCATATCAAGTTCGATATAGAGCCCCGTTTCCTTCAATTTGCTGCGAACATAGCGCAGTGCCGAGAAATCTTCGATTGCAAAGCCAACACTGTCGAACAAGGTGATAGCCCGATCTGACGAACGGCCTTCTATAGCTCCAGTGATGACCTGCCAGAGTTCCTTGACGGGATAGTCGGGATCAAGTTGCTGGATTTCGCCCTCAATACGCGTCTGTGGCGGGTATTCAACGAAGATGTCCGAACGGAGCAGGATGTCTTTGTTCAGTTCTGTCTTGCCCGGACAATCGCCACCCACTGCATTGATATGAACGCCAGGGCCAACCATGTTGTCACTGAGAATCGTTGCATATTGCTTGTCGGCTGTGACGGTCGTGATGATATCGGCACCCTCAACCGCTTCCTGAGACGTGCCAAAGATCGAAATAGAAAGCCCTGTATCGCCCAGATTGCGTGCGCAACGCTCACTCGCTAGGCGGTCAATATCAAAAAGGCGCAGATTTTCGATTCCCAGAATAGCCTTGAAAGCCAGCGCCTGAAACTCGCTCTGCGCACCATTGCCAATGATCGTCATGGTCTTTGAACCCGGACGCGCAAGGTGCCTGGCCGCGACAGCAGACATAGCAGCCGTGCGCAATGCCGTTAAAATCGTCATCTCGGTCAACAGCATTGGATAACCACTGCCAACATCGGCCAGCACACCGAAAGCCGTTACAGTCTGGAGACCTTCCTTTGTATTTTTCGGATGGCCGTTCACATACTTAAAGCCATATAGCGTGCCGTCACTTGTCGGCATCAACTCAATCACACCTTCGTCAGAATGGGATGCGATACGTGGCGTTTTATCGAACTCTTGCCAACGGCAAAAATCTTCTTCGATCACTTCCGCCAGTTCCTTGAGAAAGGTTTCAACGCCTACCGTCAGCACCAGCTTCATCATGTGATCGACACTGACGAAAGGAACAATATTCAGCTTTTCATTGGTCATGATTCTGATCCTTGGTCGGATAGCTTTGTGCTGAATCTCAGGCACGCTTCGACAATAATTCTTCCGCAATCATTGAAACGACCTGCGGCAAGACTTCAAAAGCATATGGCGCATGGACGCGTTCAAGCTTCTGGTGGAACTCGCGGCCCCACGGCCCAATGTTAACCACCGGAAACTGTAGAGCATCATCCGCTGGTTGATCGACAAGGCGCGCAACTGGCGTGTTGTGGGAAACCACATCCTGACCCTGTGTCGCCTGCCCCAGAAAACTCATGTCAGAGATTCCCTGAAAATACGGCTTCCAGACCAGTGACTGACCAGGGAAGGCTGAAAATGTTTGCACGGTTGTCTCGATGGCCTGCTTAAAAGCGCGATCCTTAGCCTGAGTGTCATCAAGATGGCTCGCAGGGTAATGTAGACCGGAAAAGCCAACAACAACCGCAGGACCGGAGAGATGCGCCACACCGACAAGCCATTCGGTCAGTTGGCGGCTGACAGATAAAGGATTGTCTATGTGGGAAAGGCGCTTCTCCTGCTCGCTGTAAAGCGCCTCAAACTCCTCACCTGCAACCTCGGCGGCCATTCCACGCAACTGATCGAACGTTATGAGTTTCGGTACTGCTGGCGTTGCGCCGGCACGTTTGCCAATCAGTTGACCGAAAGCCTCTGACTGCCCCGCAAAACGTTCGACAGCCTCGGTAGCACCTGCCAGCACTTCAGTCTGAAAGCGCTCAAATAGCTCTTCTGCAGTCATGGCATGATAAAGCCAGTTAAGTGCAATCCAGAAGCGTTCAGGCGTGGTCACTTCATATCCATCGCGCAAGTCTTTTGCCTCGAGGCAGATTGGCGGTGGTGAGATATCATTTTCATCACGGTCGGCCAATGCTGCATTGCCTTCAAAGCGTGCAAGGATGCCAGCCGCCATTGCCTGCGCACTCACACCCTCATAAGGATAGCTTGCATGCGAGCTTAGTCCGATGACCAGCGCAAATGGTAACAGCTTTCCAATCGTCCCTGCGTAGACCGCGCGTCCCTCCTGACCGTCTCCTTGATCAGACGTCACATCAAGATTGATTGCAGCAGCGATTTCGATGTCGAAATCACGGGCTATCGCGGGTAGCGCATTACGCATAGAACGCATGCCACGGCTTTCGCGTTCTTCATCCGGTGTGAACACAAGCAAGAGATTGCCACTGCGATCTGCATCCTCGGCGAATTTTTCTGCACATGCTATTCCAACGGCAAGGCCACTCTTCATGTCGAGCATGCCACGCCCCGGAAGAAAATCGCCGCTTAGCAAATCTTCCAGAGCACGTTCTTCCTGTGCCGAACGTGCACGCTTCGACAAATCTTTAATCAGTGCATCTTTGAGTTTGAGGCTTTCACAAGCCAGAGACTTCAACTCGTGATAATTATCTGTCGCAACCGTATCGAAATGACCTGCAAGAGCAAGCGTACGCTTGCCCTTGCCACGAACCAGCGCGACGACATTATGCGTCAGCGGATCGCCATGACTTGCAACCGTGCGGATATTGTTTGGATTTTGCTGGAAGTAAGGAATTTCCTTCAAAACAGAGACCAGATGTTCGGAAAACCTGGCTTCACCGGGTGTTCCGGTTTCACTGTTCCATCCAACCAGACGCAGTGCCAATTCCTCGACATGCTGCGCATTAATATGGTTATGCGCCATCGTTACGGCGTTGGACGCGCCGTTTGAAACATTCGCAGTCATAGATCAAGTCTCCGTCAATGGGAGCGTGTTTCTAAGAAATGCAACACGCTTCTAAAGCTTAGATTTCAATTTTTGAGCATAATCCGACCGGAGTAAAACGAGGATAGATAAGATTATGCTTAATTTAGCAAGAGTTAGAGCACCGATCTGAATCAATCAGATCGAACCGCGCTCTAATGAGAAAGATGCTTGCGCAGGAATGCTCGCGTCCGCTCTTCGGTGGGATTGGACAGAACCTGATCTGGCGAGCCCTGTTCAACCACCACACCACCATCCATGAACATGACGTGGTCACAGACTTCGGCTGCAAAACGCATCTCGTGTGTGACGATCAACATAGTCATATGTTCACTTGCGAGCTGCTTCATAACTTGGTTCACCTCTTCGACCAGCTCAGGGTCAAGTGCGGATGTTGCTTCATCAAAAAGCATAACCTTCGGCTGCATGGCCAGCGCACGCGCAATCGCAACACGTTGCTTCTGTCCGCCCGATAGCCGCGCAGGATAGGCATGGCCCTTATCGACAAGGCCCACTTTCGCAAGCAAGCTATTTGCACGTTCCAATGCATCTGCCCGCGAGAGGCCCTTCAGCTTCATCGGTCCGACCATGATGTTCTGAAGAACGGTTAGATGCGGAAACAGATTAAACTGCTGGAAAACCATCCCCATTTCCTGCCGGATATGGTTGATGTGCTTTTCGAAAGCGCGCCCCTTGAGTGGGCGATTAACCTGATGTCCATCCAGCCAGATCTCACCGCTTGAGGTTTCTTCCAGCATGTTGATGGAACGCAAGAGCGTACTTTTTCCGGAACCACTGGGGCCGATAATGGAAACGATCTTTCCTTTGGCTACAGTGAGGTCAATGCCTTTCAAAACCTCGATATCGCCATAGGATTTCCTGATCTGACGAAGTTCGATCATGGGGGTCTGTGTGTTCATCGGATAGCTTCCGCTTTCTTGGCCGCTTTGCTCAAAACCCATTCCATCAAAAGATTGACGAGGTAATAGAGCACGGCTGCAACGAAGTAGAACTCAAAAGGACGATAGGTTTCGCTGATGCCACGCTGTGCGCTCAACACCAGTTCTGCAATGCCCAATACCGACAGAACGGCTGTGTCCTTGAGCAGGATAATGCTGTTGTTGCCGACTTGCGGCAGTGCAGTCAGGATCGCCTGAGGAATGATGAAATAGCGCAGCGCAGCACCATTTCCAAAGCCGAGCGAACGAGCAGCTTCCATCTGCCCCTTATCAACGGCCTCGAGTGACGCACGGAAAATATCAGCGTTGTAGGCAGCATAATGCATGCCGAGGCCGAAAACTCCCGTCCAAAAGGCTGGCACCATAATGCCTATCTGCGACAAACCATAATAGAGCAGATACAGCTGTAAAAGCAGCGGTGTACCCATAAACAGAAACACGATGCCGCGGATTGGAAGACTTATCAGCTTTGGGGCGTGAAGCGTTACAATCGCGATAACAATTCCCAAGACAATACTAATAAAGCCAGCCAGTACAGTAATCAGTACAGTCCAGAGCAGGCCTATCAGCATCAGCTCTGCATAGGGTGGAACGACGGTAAAATCGAGACTCATGCCCCTGCCCTCTTGTCTGCGCTGAAGTAAATTTCAAGACCGCGTACGATCAGGGAAATGACGGCAATAATCACAATATATGCCGCCGCCGCGACCGCAAAAACCTCGAAGGGCTTATAGGTAGAGGTCACAAAACGCTGTGCGGTATAGGTCAACTCGACCACGCCGATTGTCGAAACAAGAGCGGTGCTTTTTGTCAGAATAACGGTATTCACACCGAGCGAGCGGATCATCAGAGGAGCCGCCTGTGGCAGTATAAAGAGCCGCATCGTTCCTATCCGGCTAAAGCCAAGCGAACGCGCTGCTTCATTCTGCCCCTTATCGACTGCAAGAATCGCGCCACGCATTCCTTCCGACATATAGGCGCCGATGTTGAAGCCCATCGTGATCACGCCCGCAACAAAAGGCGAAAATTCAAAGCCAAATTGTGGGCCGCCGAAAAACACCAGAAACAACTGTACGAGAAGCGGCGTCCCACGCATGACACTGATGTAAGCGGTTGCGATCCAACGCACCGGCGCGTAACGCGAAAACTTCGCTATCACCAACAGGCTCGCAACGATGAGGCCGATGAGCAATGAGACGATAGTCAACTCAACCGTCACCCATCCTGCCTGAACAATGAAGGGAAAAATCCGCTCAATAAGTGCGATATCCATCCTTCAACCTTTCTGCCTCAACTCTGAAAGCATCTGTCACATTGGAACAAGCACGGCCGCGAGCCGGCAACACCTATGACAAAGTTTAGGAACGAAAGCATTCACCGCTTAACTGCATGGCCGTTTGCCACGACAAAAGCGAAAGAAGCCAAGCAACAACAATTTTGATGTCGCTTTTCAACAGTGGTCGAGCGGCTCTTCGAACCGCTCGACACCAATGTTCAAATCAACGGATATCCCCACCAATCCACTTTTCGGAGATGGTCTTGTAGGTGCCGTCAGCCATCATGTCATCAAGGGCCTTCTGCATGGCATCGCGAAGCTCAGGATTGTTTTTACGCACTGCAATACCGATATCATAACGCGGCAGCTGATCGTCTTTTACCTGATCGATAGGCGCATTGCTTTTACTGATCGCTACAAGGACAGGAACATCATCGGCAATTACAGCGTCGATACGGCCTGAACCAAGATCGAGTAGCATTTCTGGCAGCCCCTTATACGTGCGGACTTCGTATTTGCCCTGCTCACGCACCCACTTTTCAGAGGTTTCACCAAGCGTCACACCGATGGTTTTGCCTTCCAGTTCGTTCAGCGACTTGACCGTATCGCCTTTACGTACGAACAGCCCGAGACCGGAACGATAATAAGGGCCGACAAAATCAATAGCCTTCTTGCGTTCTTCGGTGATGCCCATCGAACCAACAATGGTATCAAAACGGCCCGTGACGAGGCCAGCAATGATCCCATCCCAAGCAGTCGTTACGATTTCAGGTTCAACCTTCAGGCGACGAGCAATTTCAGAGCCGATATCAACGTCGAAACCAACAACCTGATTGTTTTCATCGACAAAGCTGAACGGCGGGAAAACCCCGGATAGCGCAACGGTCATCTTGCCGCTCTTCTGAATCTTCTCCAGATCGTCAGCCTTAGCTGCATGAGCGCAGAGAGAGATGCCAAGTGCCACCAGCGCAGTGGAAAAAAGTCTCGCCATTTTCATTATCAAAGTTCCCTAAGATAGCTCCAAACGGAGCCGTTGACGCTATTTTCTGGCCTTGTAACCGGCCTCAACAGGGAATTGTGCAGCATCCCACCAGCTAGCAGCATTTTAGGAGCCACTTTTATATTCCCCTTGTCGGAAATCATTATCCGCAATCACATTGACAAAAAAGAATATAAAGTGATTGTTTTTGTCATAAAATGACGATTCAGTCACAATAAATTACTAAAAAGAAAGTGGGAACAATGGATGAATTAGATAAGAGGCTGATTACAGAATTACGCATCAACGGCCGTGCCTCTGTGCCCCAACTGGCAGAGCTGCTGGGAGTGGCACGCGCAACGGCGCAGAAACGCCTCGACCGCTTGATCGCCAATGGCGACATTAAAGGTTTTACCGTGCGCGTGCGTGATGATATCGGTAAAGATCAAATCCGGGCTTTCATGCTCATCGAAATGTCTGGTGCATCGCTCAAAGCCACCATCGCCGCAATCAAGCGCGTACCCGGACTGACCAGTCTTTGCAATACGAATGGTATTTGGGATGTGATTGCAGAGCTTGAAGTCTCGACAATCTCCGAACTAAACGAAGTCATCTCAACAATTCGCTCGCTTCAGGGAGTGAGCAAAAGCGAAACCTTCATCATGCTTGGACCTGCATAGCGAAACACATTTTCGATCTTACTTTTGCAGTTTCTGATAACGCTTGATGAGGCGATCACGCTTGAGCTTTGACAGACGCTGAAGCCAGAAAATCCCGTCAAGCTGATCGATCTCATGTTGATGACAGACTGCAAGCAAGCCATCAGATTCTTCAGTCCACTCAACGCCGTCCATATCCTGATAACGCAGATGAATGCGGGCATGTCTTTCAACATCGTCAACAACACCTGGCATAGAGACGCTTCCTTCCTGATGACGGATTTTCTCATCGCAAGCCCAGGTGATCTCAGGATTGATATAGGTCTTGGCGCTGCCCGGGCCGGAAAGCTCAAGCACCACGACACGCGTCAGAACACCTATATGCGGAGCTGTGATGCCGATGCCCGGTGCAGCGCGCAGCGTATCAAGCAAGTCCTGTGCAAGGATACGTAGATTATTATCAAAAACGGTGACCGGTGCTGCAGCAGCACGCAAAGCTGCATCCGGAAATTTGACAATCTGTCTAACGGTCATTCTGCTTCCCTGCTATTCGCTATCTGCCGATTATGACTTCATCGTCGCGTTAACGATGATGGATTCACTGGATCAAACTTAATGAGGCCCGCATAACGCAGAAACCTCAAAAGCTCTATCTCCATTAAAGCTAAAAGCTTTTCAACACAGAGGAGCCCTGTCTGTCTTATTAAGGTCTCATCCAAAATTCGCCTGGCAGCAACGGTAACCAACAGCGCGGAGACGCTGCGATGCCTTGCGTAGGTGTGAGCGATTGCAGACGGCAATACCACAATCCGTCGCTCCCTCAGACCCTTCATAGGTCATGCTAATGTCGCTCTAATATCCTGTAAGGAAGGAAGCGACTTTTACGCATACAAAAACTACAGACGCTGAACCAATATACTCTTACGTCATACGGGATTCTGTTAGCCTATGAAGAATAGGAACGAGTGCCTAGCAAGAAAGCAACACTGTTAAACCTGCCTCAACGGTACCCGATATAGGCATCTTAACAGTTTTCTTGCGAAAACCTTACCATATGAAAAATTGAAGGTAATCCGAGCTTACTAAACTGAACAGAAGCTTTTCTTTCGTCACTGAGACAATCTCACAATCGTGAGTCGCTCACCTCAAAAGGTGACGAAAATCCATTAAAGGCACGGGATCGATAGGGATCACTATACGACTATTTCGTTAAGAATGTCTACTCTTCAAAGACTCATTTGAAAGATTTTGCAAACAGTTATTCGGGCGAAGCTCGCCATGCTTTCAGCTTGTCAATCCAGCCTGAAACATTCGCTGACCTCCTTCGAACGGAATTTTAACAAATCCTGCATCGTAGAACCCAAAATGCATGCTCTTGCACTTGAAATATCGAGCCAGCTTCCGAGGCCCGATCGTCTCCTTTCTTCAGTGCTTAACAAACTCATCATCATATAAATTTGCGAATTCATTCAAAACCGTCCGATTCCCCCACAACCAATGTCCCGGAAAAACGCGATTTTACTTGCATCCATAAAGCAAACCCCTCATCAGCGATGACAGGCAAAATAGACTACAGTCTATTATCCAGAATTCTCTTTATATTCAGAGAGATAGACAAAATCCGATTCGTTATGACTTCATAGAAAGTTAGCTAAACGGAATGCGCTAATCATTTGTTAACATACGCCACTTGCAGCAAAATAAGAATCGGACATAATGACGGTATTTAGGCGGTATTAGTTCCAGTGCCGTCATTAGGGATCCCGAGCCTATGAATATCGCAAGTAAAGCAGAGCAAGTGTCGTTTGACGACATGATATTGACGCAAGGTCGAGAGATCTCGCGCAAGCTCAATCTGCTGCGTCATGAAAACTTCCCGCCAGATGCACGCAAAAACTTGCGGCAGTTTTCCATGGCGGAAGCTGCGTATTTTCTCGGTGTCTCTCCGAGCAATTTAAAGAAGCTTCATCTGGAAGGCAAAGGCGTTGAGCCTATCATCCTTTCCGGCGGACGCCGTGCTTATACAATTGAACAACTACAGGAACTGCGCCAATGGCTTGATCAGAACGGTCGTGCTGAGGTGAAGCGTTATGTTCCCCATCGTCGTGGCAATGATAAACTGCAGGTTATCGGCGTTGTGAACTTCAAAGGCGGTTCCGGCAAGACGACGACTGCGGCGCATTTGGCGCAACATCTCGCCCTCACCGGCCATCGCGTGCTTGCCATTGATCTTGATCCTCAGGCTTCGCTGTCAGCTCTGCACGGTATTCAGCCTGAGCTTGATGAATTTCCATCGCTCTACGAAGCTGTTCGCTATGACGAGCAGCGCAAGTCGATCCGCGAAATCATTCGCAAAACCAACTTCCCGGGTCTGGACATCATCCCTGCAATGCTGGAGTTGCAGGAATATGAATATGATACGCCGCTAGCGATGCAGAATGGTGGCGAAGGCAAAACCTTTTGGAACCGCATCGCTGTGGCTCTTGCAGAGGTGGATGCCGATTATGATGTTGTCGTCATCGATTGCCCGCCGCAGCTTGGTTATCTGACGCTGACCGCTCTTTCTGCGGCAACATCGGTGCTCATTACCGTTCATCCGCAGATGCTCGATCTTATGTCGATGTCGCAGTTTCTGCTTATGCTGGGCGACATTCTCAAGACAGTTCGTCAGGCGGGCGGTGCCGTACAACTTGATTGGTTCCGCTATTTGATCACACGCTATGAACCGACAGATGTTCCTCAGGCACAGATGGTTGGTTTCATGCAAAGCATGTTGGCGTCGCACATGCTCAAGCATCAGATGCTGAAATCAACTGCGATCTCAGATGCTGGCCTTACCAAGCAGACACTTTATGAAGTTGAGCGCTCTTCCATGAACCGCGGAACTTATGATCGCGCTATGGAGGCCTTGGAAGGCGTTAATTCGGAAATTCGCGGGCTTATTCATGAGGCCTGGGGTCGTTAGACGGCAGTCTAATTCTGAAAATATGAAATAAAATCAGGCTTATGACTGATTTGAGGATAAAAGAATGGCACGGAAGAACATTTTTCAAAGCGTAATGCAGACCGAAGAAACGGAAGAAAACTCCGTTTCACCGGTCGAAAATGTTTCGCGCCGTTTCGGTGCTGCTAAGTCTTTATCTGCATCCATCGATGAACTTGCAAAGCAGGCTTCTCAGAAGCTCGATGGAGAAACCATCGTTGAACTCGACCCTGCCGTTCTTGATGCATCTTTCATTGCAGATCGTCTGCCTGAAGCAGATGATCAGGAATATGCCGAGCTCCTGGAAGCTGTGCGTGAGCGTGGACAGGACAGCCCTATTCTCGTGCGCCCTCACCCGGAGACCGTCGGCCGCTATATGATCGTTTTTGGTCACCGGCGTGCAAAAGTCGCTCGTGAACTTGGCATCAAGGTCAAAGCCGTCATCAAACCGCTAGCCGACCTTGAGCATATTCTAAGCCAGGGTCAGGAAAACTCAGCGCGTGCAAATCTCAGCTTCATAGAACGTGTTTTGTTTGCTGCCCGGCTCGAAGACCTGCAGTATAGCCGTGAAGCTATTCAGGCAGCACTTTCTGTCGATTATCAGACATTGTCGAAGATGCTGACAATTCCGCGCGCTATCTCGGAAGATATGCTCATGGCTATTGGGCCAGCGAAAGGTATTGGCCGTGATCGCTGGCTCGAACTGCGAAAACTGATTGAGATGCCCGGCAAGGCAGATGCTGCGCGCGAACTGATGGATACGGATGCATTCAAGGCAGCACAATCCAGTACGCGCTTTGAACAGCTTTATGGCTATCTTAAAGGCTCCAACCAGAAGAAGTCGGTTACGAAGGCTGCAGCGCGTACTGGCTCGACCTGGAGTGCCGCAGACAAAAGCGTGAGCGCAATCATCAAACAGAATGGCAAAACAGCAACGCTGGCACTGAGTGCAGCCAATGGCCCGCGTTTTGCCGAATGGATTTCGCGTAATCTGGATACGCTTTATGCGTCATTCAGTA